>JARFRM010000009.1 GCA_029287235.1 Thermoanaerobaculales bacterium | reverse complement strand
GGAGAAGGCATGCATCGACACTCTGTACTTCCACCTCCGAGGGCGTCGGTACCCGTTCGACATCTACTCGGACATGGCGGTCGACAAGCTCGATCAGGCCCGGATCCGCTGTTACCTTGGGAGGTACAACAACCCGAGGTTCGTCGCCTTCGCGAAGGGAGTGCTGCTGCCATGAGCGCACGACTCGATCGGCCGGCCACCCGAGACGGGCTCTTCCTCTGGATCATGCACCGCTTCGCGGAGGTCTTCGAGGAGCACGCCGTCATCAAAGGAGGCATGGCTCTGAGGCTCCTGGACTGCCCGCGCCGGACGATGGACATCGACTATGTCTTCGTCCCTTTCGAGTCAAAGAAGGAGATCGTCGATCGTATCGCCGAATTGTTGCATGAGATCGACGGCGCCTCCGTCGACATGGACCTTCACTCCAAGATGCTGCGGGTCGATCTTCGAGTTGACGATGTCAGGGTTCAGATCGAAGCGAACGTCGCCCTGCAGTGTGAGACGGTACCGATGACGACCGGTGGTTTCGCGCAGTCGGTCGGCCAGCCTTCACAAGTCGTTCGCATCATGAGTCCCGCCACCGCTCTCTCACGCAAGCTCGCCGCATGGAACGAGCGCCGGCTGCTGCGGGATCTCTACGATTGCTACTACCTTGCCGCTCGCGCCGGATCGTTGCCGGACCCGGGCGTCCTGGATCATCGTCTGACCAAGATCGAGTCCCGTCTCCCCACGTTGAAGGGCATCCGCCGCATGTCACGCGCACAGCTCGCCGGCGCCCTCCGCGAGGGCGTGGGAACACTGACCGACGTCGATCTGGAGAAGGAGCTCGCGGGGCTCCTGCCCGCAGAGGAGCTCGTCGGTCTGGCGATCCGAATTCGCGCCGCCGTCGCGGGCCTCGCCGACACGATCGAATCAGAAGACCAGCTCTGAAATCCGGAGGCCTCGGTGATCGACTCGCCGCCACCCATCCCGTGGTGATCGCTGAGTAGAGCTCCACTGACCCGTTTGTAACCTCCAGACGGTCGCACCGCCCGGTCATCACCACGCTACCGGACAGTTTCCCGACAAATAACGGCTCCTGGCCTCCTTCGGCGAGGCCGTAGTGGATCATCGTTTAGTCAAAGGTCCGCCGGCCGGTTCTCACCCATGTCCCGGTGGTTCTGGACAGCGAAGTGGCGGGGAAGAACCCACCCAGACTTGGGTCACTTCCAACAAACCGCATCGATATGGTCCCGGTCCAGTGCGAATCGGAATCGTAAATAATCGTCCAGACACCCTCCCACGCGGGAGACTCTCCGAGCCACGCACCATCGAGACGGCACACTCCTTGTCCGTTTCCGCCCTCAACACCTTCGCTGCACATAGCCGGCGACACGACAAACAGCGCGCACACCACGAAAACTACGCCGCACAGGAACTTCAACGATTTCATAACGTCACCCCTTCGTTTCTCGGTTGTTGATCGGGTCATCCATTCGCCGACAAGAACGACAACGCGGTCCGTCAGAGTTCATCCCCCCTTTCGTTGTTGTGTCTGACCCCCAACCTCGGCTCCGACTGAGGGAAAGTCATGACGAAAAGGTGCGAATATTGTGCGGATTGCTTACGGAAGCTCATCGGTGATGGAGTCAATCAGTTGTTGCGTCATCAGGAGCTTGGCCCTTCAAGACCCGAATCCTGTTGGCGACGCGTACCGTAGCCGTGTCATGACGCAACGGTTTGTTGGGAACTCACGTCGCGAGGTGTCGAGCCGGAGCCCGCTTCCGACCGGCACGAGACGGAAGGTGGGCCGACAAGGCCCACGCTCCTTCTCGAAGGCGGCCTCGGCAGATCTTCCAACTCAACAATATCTTCATCATGGGATCCCCGAATCAGTCGTCGAATTGTGCTATCATTGATATCAACAAGGGAGACTCTGCCATGGCTCAGCTGATTGTTCGTAACCTCGAAGAAGAGATTGTGAAGGCGCTCAAGGTGCAGGCGGCCCGACGCGGCAGGTCTGCCGAGGAGGAACACCGCGAGATCCTGAGGGTTGCGCTACGGCCTGAGCCGCGGACGTCGTTGAAAGAAGTCCTCGCGGCGATGCCGGCGGTCGGCGAGGACATCGATTTCCAGCGGGCGCCGGATTACGGGCGGGATGTGGAGCTGTGATAAATAGTGAGCTACCTGATCGACACCAACGTCATCTCCGAACTGCGCAAACGCGACCGGTGCAACGCTAACGTCGCTCGTTGGTACGATGCCTGTCCACCTGACGAGGTCTATCTAAGCGTGCTGACCGTCGGCGAGATCCGCAAGGGAATCGAGAGTATTCGACTGAGGGACCCAACGGCGGCGGCGGCGCTCGATGGCTGGCTTCAAGGAATGATCGCAGAGCACAGCGATCGTATATTGCCGGTCGATCATGCCGCTGCCGAGGAGTGGGGCCGGCTCAGCGCGCCCGACCCCTTGCCGGTCATCGACGGACTCTTGGCCGCGACGGCGAAGGTCCGTGGAATGACCCTCGTCACCCGGAACACCCATGACGTTGAACGGACCGGGGTGCGTTGTTTAAACCCGTTCCTCTGTTGAAGCTCCATCCTGTACGAATCAAAAAACAGCAAGAGAGCGGTCCGCGAGACTCGCCCCCTCTTGCCATCTGTCTCTCCAAACCAACTATGCCAAGTACTCAAAGCGGTGCCTGGCACGATTTCTATGGCACGATTTCTAACTTCGATTAGCCATACGGCACCGGCCAGACCCAACGATTTCCTGCGTCATCAGAAGACATGAGTCTTGAAGATGAGGAATATCCTCGCGTTTGCGAGGTTAGATTGTGATCACCCAAGAGATCATTGGGTCACAAAGGGGAGGGGTTCCGAGCCGGTTCTCTCATCGCTAGTGGTCGAGAGTGCCCCTCCCGCGCGTTGTTTGGCCCGAATGATCGTGAGGAGCCGGAGCGCGACTGTCCCCAACAACGACGGGAACGGCACGTCCGTTCAACGTCTTAACCGCGTTTCCTCAGCGCGGTCCCGACTTGGTACTCAGGGGCGCCCACCCGCGAATGGCGTGGCACCATTCAATGTATTACCGGAATTAGTCATGGCCTCCCCGGCAGTCGTCTCCCCACTGATCGGCATCGTCTTCAACAAGAGTGGAAGTGTGTACGCGCCGCCGGTTGAGAGGTGAAAGGGCGCCCCGAAGGGCACCCCTCGGTCAGTAAATCAGATCGGAGTTACGGATCGCAGGGAGGCTGCACCGGAATTCGCTGGGCGGTGGAAAGGCTTCCGTCCGGGACACACCCAAAAGCGGGCGGGTCGTCGCCAAACGGGTCCTGGGTGGGATCGTAGAGCGCCAGTGACCCGTTTGTAACCTCCAGATGGTCGCACTGCCCGCTCACTACGACGCTACCGGACAGTTTCGCGAGGAATACCGGCTCCTGGCCTCCTTCAGCGAGGCCGTAGTGGATCATTGTGTAATCGAAGGTCCGCCGGCCGGTTCTCACCCATGTCCCGGTGGTTCTGGACAGCGAAGTGACGGGGAAGAACCCGCCCAAGGTTGGGTCACTTCCGATAAACCGCATCGATATCGTCCCGGTCCAGTGCGAATCGGAGTCATACACAATCGTCCAGACACCTTCCCACGCCGGCGACACGCCGAGCCATGCACCGTCGAGACGGCACACTCCTCCGCCGTTTCCGCCCTCAACGCCATCACCGCACATGGCCGGCGATACGACAAACAGCGCGCACACCGCCACAGATACGCCGCACAGGAACTTCAACGATTTCATAACGTCACCCCTTCGTTTCTAGGTTGTTGGTCCGATCATCCAAGCGCCGACAAGAACGACAACGTGGTCCTTCAGAGTTCATCCCCCTTTCGTCGTTTTCTTTAACCCCCAACCTCGGCCCCGACGGACCGAAAGTCATGACAAAAAGGTGCGGATATTGTGCGGATCCGCCGGTCGGCGTTGAACATCGATTCGCCATGCGGCACTGGCCTGACTCAGCGATCCCCTGCGTCATCAGACGACACGAGTCATGACGATGAGGATTCTCCTCGAGTCTGTGAAGTCAGATTGTGATCACAGAGGAGATTGCTGGATCGGCAGGGGGAGAGATTGCGAGCCGGCTTTCAATCGCCTGCTCTGATTCCGATTGCCTTGGAACCGCCGAAACTCGAGGCGCCGCAAGGCGCGTATGTGAGGTGTCAGGCGCGCACCTCGAATGATCTCGTCACCACTCCGGCACGGTCTCCCAGCCTGGGAAGGGCGCGGCGGCCCTGATGATCTGACCGCCCGGGAGCTCGGGGTCGGGGGCGACCCGGAGGTTGGTGAGCGACTTGAGCTTGGCGAGGAACTCGTGGTACGGCAGCTCGTGGATGGGAAGCGTCGAAAGATCGGGCATGGGCCACAGCCGGATGGAGCCATCACCGTGCCCTGAGGCAATCCATCTACCATCGGGAGACACCGCCACGATCGCCGCCATTTCGTTGTCCCTGGTCAGCAGGTGGGGTTTCTCGCCGGTGGATGAGCCTACCTTGAGATTCCCGTAAGTATCACTGGTGACCGCGATCGTTCCCGTCGAGTCGAGGGCGATGGAGAGGACGTCGGTTCCGTGACTGCGAAGCCGGGTGGCCGTCTTATTTTCCAGATCATAGACCGTCGCAAATTTCCCTCCGTTCCCGCCAATACCCGGACGCCCGATGAGCATTCGATCTTCCCCATCGAGGTCGAATGTCCACACATCGTCGAGGAGTCTGGAGAGCTCGTTCGTCGTCGGGTCCCACTCCAGAAGCCTATCCCGAAAACCGATCAACAGTCGTCCGTCGGCGGTGAACTCCAAAGGACAGGTCAGAGGGGGCCACGCGGAGTCCTGCGGTACATCGAAGACCGACTCGAGCTCGCCCGTCTCGACTCTCCAGACCTGCACCGCGTTTCGGTCGGAGAAACGACCGATGGCTGCGATCAACCGACCATCCGAAGACACGGCCGCCCGGGTGATCCGCTGGTCGGCGTGCGCGAGATCCATCGCCGGTCGCCCATCGAGGGGGATGACGCGGACGAAATCGTGGTTGCCGGTGGCGATCACGACCCGGCCGTTGTCCGAGATCTCCACCCAACCCACGATTTCCTCGATGGGTTCACCCCAGTCGTGAAGCACCCTCGGTCGAGAAGAAGAAGCTCCGTCGAGGGGCCAGAATCGAACAGTTCCATCACTTGCGGTCGATACCAGAAACTCCCCTTCCGGGCCGAAGTCGAGCCTGTCCACCAGGCCCTCGTGCCCTTGCAGGACCAGAGGTTGTCGCGAACGGTCCATCGGGAACAGGCTGACCCACTTCATGTTGACCGTCATCAACCACGTACCTGCGGGGTCGAATCGAGACTCGAGAGTCCGGGATCCTCCCGCCTGGACGTACAGAGGACCGGTTCCGGGTGGGTCATCAACGCCAAAGAGAAGCACCACGCCGCCGTCATACGCAGAGGCGATGAAGCCACCGGTCGGATCGAACCGAAGATCATTGCACTCCTGATCCGCCAATCCCTTCCACGATCTGATCAGTTTCGCGCCCTGATCGGCGAACGACCACAAGCTCGTCAACCCATCACCATCGACAGTGACAAAGGCAGTTCCATCCGGATGGAAGGCAATCTGGTTGACGTTGGCCCGGCACCGGCCGATGTTTCTCGGCTCCGTCCCCGGTCGCTCGACATCGGCGAGCAGGAGCTCGGGCCCGCGAGCGAAAATCAGCCAACGCCCGTTGGGGCCGAGAGCAGCCCTCGGCCGGTGGTTCTGCTGCAGGCTCCGCCGCAGGTCGGATGGAGCGAGATCGATGGTCCAGCCACCGGGCGCATCGGAGTCGTCGACCACCCGCAGCATGCGGAAGAGGCTCTTGGAGTCGCCCGGATTGATGTCGGTGTAGCGCCACTCCTCCGGTGATACGACCGTGCCCAATCGATCGGCGTCTGGAATCGACCAGACCGTCGCGTCGGGTTGGGCAAGACCAAGGGTGAGGACCACCCTCGAATCCGGGGAAAACACACCCATATTCGGGCCCCAGTGCTCCTTCCATGTCTTCGATGGCAATCCGTTGGAAGGCGAGAGAAAGGTCCTCCCGTCACCGGATCCTGTGACGATCCACTCCCCGTTCGGGCTGAACGATGACGAGATCGCGACCGCCCCGTCCCAGCCATTTGTGAATTCCTCGACCACCAGCGGCATGGGCGAACGCCAAAGGGTCTGAAGCGCGAGACGACGCACCGCCGGGTCGTCCACCAGCTCGAGGCTCGCGATGGACCAGGCCAGGGCCTCGGGCGGCGAGAAGTCGATAACTCGCCGCCCGATCTCGAAGAGTCTCTGCGCCTCCACCCGTCGGGCGTGGTGCTCGGACCGTCGCCACAGGGTTGTGACGGTCGCGGCGACCGCCAGCAGACCGATCAAGAGGGCGGCGACGACGATCCGGCGTCGGCGGCGCCTCCGTTGCGCGTGCCTCGTCATGGATTCGACGAATTCTTCTTCGGTGGAGCTGAGTCCTCCCGGGTAGCGTTCGCGCCACAGTGCGAATTCGCGATAGGAGGCTCCGGCCCAGACCAGGTCGTCGGGCTTGCCACGCGCGTTCCAGAGCTGCGCCGCCTGACGGAGCTGATCGCGGAGCTGGGCGGCATCGGCGTCCTGGGTCTGCCAACGCACGAGCCGAGGCCAGACCCGGAGCAACGACTCGTGGACGATCTCGACCCTCCTCGTCGGTCCTTCCTCCTTGTCCCGGACCTCGTAGGACGTGAGGAGTCGCGCATCGATCAGCTGACTCAGCACCTTTTCAGCGGCTTCACGGGAGGGGATCAACCCCTCCCCTACGGTTCTATGATGCGTTTTCGTAGGGGAGAGTTTCACACCCTCCCTCCCACCACTATTGAAGATTGAAAGGAGATCATCCCACTGGCGTGTCGCCCGCGTCCCCTGAGCCGTCACCAGGTTTCGGAAGAGCTCGCGAACGATGGGAATTCGTTCTGATCCGATAGCCTCCAGGGTCGTCTCGGCGTGCTGCGCCAGCGCGCCCCCGACACCGCCGATCTCCTCGTAAGCTTCACGGGTCAGAAGGCGCCGTTCACGATCGCGCTTCTCCCAAAGCCGCGACACGGCAAAGGCGAGCAGCGGCAGAGCGCCCCGTTCTGATTCCACCTCACCGACCATTTCATCGACCAGGAGCTCGCTTTCGAATCCGTAAAGGTGGCGGGCCGCCGGTTCAGAGAGGGCCTTCCAGAGCTCTGACCCCGGTGGTGGCCCCACCGGTGTCAGCTCGCCGAAGATAGGGTCCAGGGCAGGGTGTCGGTGACACTCGAGAAGGAAATCATCGCGGAGCACCAGCGCAACGTGGATGCCGGCCGCGTCCACCAGCCGGCGCAGCAGCTCCACAAAGCGCTCCTGAACCGTCTCCGGATTCAGGGTGAAGAGCTCCTCGAACTGGTCCACCACCAGAAGCGCCTCGTCCCAGCGGCCCCGCCAGCGCGCGGCAACCGCCAGGGCGATGTCGGGGTCGTGGAACGCGAGCAGCTGGCGCAGCTCGCCCGCGTCGTCGGCGAGATCCGGCGCCAGGGCCCGGGCCACCGCCAGAAACGGCTCTTCACCCGGTTGGCAGACCACTGCACGCCAGCCCGGAGGGGCCCGGGCGATGACACCGGCCCGCATGAGGGAGCTCTTGCCGGCGCCGGAGGGCCCGACGACCGCGAGCAGGCGTCGGCTCGCGATCTTCCGCCAGAGAGCCCGGATCTCCGATTTTCTGCCAAAGAAATTGCCGGTGTCGGACTCGGTGAAGGGAGCGAGACCGGGGTAGGGTGAGGCGTCATCCAGCGTGGCGCTCGCCAAAGAATCGACCGGACCGCCCAAGAACTCGTCGGGAAAGCCCACCTCCGCGATGAGCCGGTAGCCGCGTTTCGGTATGGTCTCGATGAAGCGGGGATTGCGGGCGTCGTCGCCGAGAGCCTCGCGGAGCTCGGCGATGCGGCGGGTCAGGGTGTTGTCCGAGACGAACTCGGTCTGCCAGACCGCGTCCACCAACTCGCGTTTGTCCACCAACTCGCCCGCATGGTCGGCAAGACAGAGCAGGACATCCATGGCCTTGAGCTCGAGCTGGACCGTGACTCCGTTTCGGGATATTCGATTCAGGCTCGGCTCGACGAGCCACTCACCGACGCGAAACTGAGCCTCAATCTTCTGGGCGCTCTCGATTTGTGTGGCCATTCTGTGACGATCATACGACACGCCGCAAAGAGCTGCAAAGTCAGCCGAGGGAGGCTGCGCGGAATCAAGGCCGGGGAAACGGACGATCTTGGCCATCAGTCCACTCCCTTCAAAGACAATCCACCCTGATGCGAGCCATCGGCAGGCTGGAAGCCTGCCCCACAATCGAATCCGGCGATGTTGTGGAGCAGGCATCTTGCCTGCTTCATTGACCTTCGAATCGTCAACGTCCACTTAGCCGGCTTCCGGAAAAGGCGCCGGGGCCCGCCAGCCGACCGACCGGCCGAAAGGCCCCAAGCGCGAGGAGGGAGGTGGAAACTGCGGTCGGTCCTGCCGGTGAACCGCCCCACCTCGAGGCCTACAGCGGCGGAACCGTCGTCGGGTCCGAGGTCACGTTGTCGAGCACCGAACCGTAGCAATAGATCTGCGTTCGCCCAACATCGGTCCAGAAGTCCACGTAGCCCGTCACCGGGTGGAAAGGGTCGAATATCCGATTGAGCTGATCGTTGCTCCAGGGCATGAGGACCAGGTCTTCTGCACCGAGAAGGGTCCCGTCGGCGTCAAATAGCTCGAAGTTGATCTGAGTGGCAGTGTCGCTGCCGCTCTGGCAGCCCACGTTGAATCGCATCTCGGCGTCCTCGGTGCCGAAGAGGAGTCGCCGCCGTTCGCCCCGGGGAATGAAGTCCCCAATCGCAATCGCGGGCATGGCCTGGCCAAAGGTGCCCCCTGTTTCATCCTGCGGGGTGTTGGCGATCCGCGCCATGGCGAGCAGGTCCGGGCTCGATGCTCGGATGATCAGCGCTCCGAACGAGTCCGGCTCGAGTTCGAAAACCTCGGCGAGCACGTTGGCGTAACGAACGCCCTGGCCGGCACCGAGTGTGAAAAGTCCGGACTCGGTCGGCTCGGTGTTGCTCTCGCCTCGCGGCAACCACACCAAGCGGTAATCGACATCTCCGGTGCCGGCGTTGCTGAGGTCCAGATCAGTCTCATAGAACGAGCCTTCGGCCCCGGCTGCGTAGGCCGCGGCTGGGATGACCGAAGCGAAGACGGTCGAGCAGCAGGAGGATGTAGCCCGCCACATGCTGCCGGCGCTACTCTGCCGGTACCACATCACGTAGGCGCCCGCGTCTTCATCGAAGAGCACGTTGCCTTGCTCGGCTCCAAACTCCCCCGGCAGGTCCACCACCGGGTTGTCCCAGTACCGCGACCATTCAATGCCGTCGGAAGACAGCGCGTAGCCGATCGACACGTGCGCACCATTGTTGCCGGTGTACCACATGTGATATCCCGAATCGTCGAAAAACACCGACGGTGAGTAAACCAACCAGTTATCCCACCCGCTCCCTGGATCGAGCACCGGGTTGGGGTGCCGGTTCCAGCTCAGCCCGTCGGCGGACTCGGCATATCCGATCCGCCAGTCGTATTCGCCTCCCATAGCCTGGTTCTTGGAGGACATGTACCACATGCGATACGACCCACCCTGAAAGATGACGGTGCTCGGCACGACCCCCTCGTCATCGAAGGAACCTGGTGGACCCACGTCCATGACCGGGTTTCCGGCGTGCTTGGTCCACACCGACCCGTCCGTCGAAGTGGCGTAACCCACCCGTAGGAGATCCCCGTCGCCACCCGAATACCACATCCTGAACCCCGAATCGTCGTGGATCAATCCCACTCCCCACAACGACGAGTCATCCCACTCACCGTCGGCTCCACGGGTGAGGACCGGATTGGCCGGGTCCGTCACCCACGTGACACCATCGGTCGAGGTGGCGTGTCCGATGTCGTAGTCGCCAAGAAGGGGTGACCCCTCCGGCTGAGCGTTGAAGTACATGTGGTAGGTGCCATCCACGATGATCAGCGCGACGGGGTATCGGTTTCCGCCATCCCACGCTCCGGGATCTCCTGGCTCGAGCACCGGCACCGCCGGGTCGTCGACCCACTCGGTCTGCGCCGCGGTGAAACCCGGAAACACGATCACGACACCCGCCAACATCACGATCCACGTTTTCCTCATGACCCACTCCTTTCGTTCGTCTGTTTCTCCCAAGGTGGGTTCGAACGAATCGAGAGTCATGATGAAAAGGTGCGGAAGTTGTGCGGAGGTGGGTTCACGCGTGATGCGCGATGGGAGAATCGAATTCGGTATGGCACTCCGGAAGTGCGAGAAAGCGCGTTCGGCGGCGCATGCCAGGCACCATTTTCGTCCGACGAAAATGGTGCCTGGCAACGCACGGGCAGATCGTCGAAAGAACCGGATTCGGAAACGCGCTTCTGGGCCTGGTTCTCTCATCGCGCTCCCCGTGAGTGCCCCCTCAAACGCTGTTGGGCCAAAAATGCGTCACGCACGGCGAGGCGCTCGTTCCCAACATCGATTTGAAACGGCACGTCCGTTCGAGGCGAGGTCCACCGTTCCTCGACGCGCCCCCGACATGATGTTCAACGGAGCCACGAGCCGAGGGAACGTTTCTTGTAGCGCCCATCTCCAGGTGGGCGTTCTTGCGATGCTCTTTGCCATCGACGCCGACCTGGAGATCGGCGCTACAACGAACCAGCGCGAGATTTCCAGGTTCTGAGATGGGATATTCTGCGTGACACGCGGGCAATCTGGGATGGTGCAATGGCTATGTGCGCTGATCCGCGCTGATCTGCGCTATCTGCGGTTTCTCCGACTGCCATGACTCGATCCGTGTGATCAGCGGGCAGCGGCGACCTGCAGCTCTCGGATGTGCGGGCGGATCTCCGCAGCCTTGTCGAGGGCCTCGCCGCCGACGAGGATCTCGCGGTGGTCAAGATAGATGGCGGTGAAGACCCCGCCGTCGATCTCGAGCGCCGAGGGCCGGCCGCCGGGGTAGTAGCTCGAGAGCATCCCGGTGTCGATGAGGATGACGCGGCCGTCGAACCGAACCCGGATGGTGCCGTCGGGATCCGGGGTGTGGCCGACCACCATTCTTTCGGCGCCGACGCCGTCGAGGAGGGCGGTCATCTCGGCGCCGCGGAGCTCCTCGTCCCAGCGTGCCGCACCGCGGAACCAGAGCGGCCCATCCGGCGACATCATGACCCAACTGTCGATCCCGACCAGCGGTTTGAGCTGCTCGGCGTGACGGCGGATCATATCGGTGGAGTCTTCCTGTTCGGCCCAAAACATGATGGCGACGACCATATCTCCGACCTCTGTGTAGCTCGCCGTGGGCGGCACCAGGCTCTTGGACACGAGATAGTGCCTCGCCATGTCGAAGGTCTTGAGCTCCTTCTTCACCGTGGCGTTGATCTCGTCCACGGTCATCCCCGCAACCTGGGGGCTGACCCCGCCGTGGATGAACAGCACGTCACCGATGGTCACCGCCACCGGCAGGGTCCGCAACCACTTGCCGTAGACGCCCTTCGGGCCGAGGGCCTCGGTGTACTCCAGCCAACCCGGCGGATGCTCGTCCATCCATTCCTGTTTGGCAACCTCGTCGACGGGCATGCCCCGAAGCTCGCGAAAGTCCTTGACGGCCAACCAGAGTTTCTTGTGCCGCTTCTCGGACTTGGCGCTGACAAAGGTCGAGTAGACCTCGGGGTTGTTGTCACGGTAGAAACCCGTCAGGTTCATGGTCTCGTGATTGCCGAGGATGCACTCCACCCGACCGCCGGCCGCCTTCGCCTCGTCCTGCAGCCGCATGATCAGATCGGCGACCTCGCGCACCTTGAGACCCCTGTCGAAGAGGTCTCCGAGTTGGATGTAGGTGGCGTCGCCGCCTGCCCACTTCAGATTCGCGTCGAGGATGCCGGCTTCCTGGAGAATCGATGTCAGACCATCGAAGCTGCCGTGGACGTCGCCCACGGCCACGATCCGGCCGGCATGAGCAACCGGCACCGCTAAGATCGAAACCAGCGCAATAACCAGAATGAGATGTCGAAGACCGACCTTCATGCGCAACTCCTGTCGTGTAAGAACAATGCGAAGCTCGTGCCAAGTCTAACCGCTCCAACACGAAACGGCATTCCGGAATGAGAACCGCAAGGACGCCAGGTACGCCAGGGCATCACAGTGATTTCGTCGATGGGTTCTCGGCGCAGCAGTCTGCGTCGAGAACCCATCGACTGAGATACCTCGCGACCCTTGCGCCCTTGCGGTTCAATCTCTTGGGCGCATCGCGACGCCTACCGCCATGACGAGGGTGCTCACGATCAACGCGAAGGTGGCGGGGACGGCTGGGTTGTTGTGGTAGTGGGTGATGCCGCCGTAGTACATCCCGAAGTGAACCACCAGCGCGGCGATGGCGGCGGTCGCCGCAAGCTTGGCCGTGGCCCGTTGGGTGAAGAGCCCGAAAACCACCGGCGCGAAGGTGGCGGCGAAGAGCCCGTAGACCCCATTCTGGGCGAAGATCGCCACCGACAGCGATGGAGCGACGATCTGCCGCCACGCCA
>JARFRM010000250.1 GCA_029287235.1 Thermoanaerobaculales bacterium | reverse complement strand
AGATGTGTATAAGAGACAGTCGTTTACCTCACCGATTCGGTGACGAGCCGGTTTATGGCGCGCAATATCGAGCTCTACGAGACCACCCGGAAACTCAGGCGCGCTCTCGATGAGCAGGAGCTGCTGGAACGCCGGAAGTCTCACTATATGAGGATCTCGGCACACCAGCTTCGATCACCCTTGGGAACCATCAAGACCTCGATTCAGGTCCTGCTCGATGGCTACATCCGCCCTGGATCGCCCGAGGGCCACCGAATGTTGGAGGGAACCGCGGCGAGGGTAGATTCGCTCCTCGCCATCGTCAACGATCTCCTCGAGCTGGCCAAGATGCGCGAAGGGCGGGCCAGGGCGCCGTGGACCCGGGACGTCAGCATCAATCAGATTCTGGCCGATATCTTCGACGCCGCGGATCCCTATGCCCGGGAGGCGAATGTCGAGCTCGTCCCGCACTTCATCAACGAGGGCGCAGCCGTCCTCGACTGGGCGGTGCCGCCGGACCTCGTCTACGCCTTTGAAAATCTGATTCACAACGCCATCAAGTATTCGAAAGCCGATGGTGGGACGGTCACCGTGGCGCTTGGACTCGACCGGAGCCATGCCATGGTGGTGGTGGCCGATGACGGGATCGGGATCCCCGCCGACCTGAAGGACGACGTGTTCCTGGAGTTTGTCCGGGCCCCCAACGCCAAGCACGCTGAGGCCGAGGGAACCGGACTCGGCCTGTCAATCGTTCGAGAAGCCGCCCAGATGCACGGGGGCAAGGTCTCGCTGGAGAGCGCCGAAGGAGTCGGGACGACTGTGACGGTGGTGCTCCCTCTCCACCATGTGCCGCCGGAGATCATCGACGGCTGATCCCACCCGCAGCTCATGCTCTTCGTGCTCCTGTCATTCGTTCCATCCCGGGTCGCTTCGAAATTCGGCGGCACCGATCTTCAATCTCAAGACTGAGCACAAGTACACGTACAGGTGTCACCTCGTGGTAACGTTCCGGAGGGCTGCGGCCGGCCGGTGACCGGTCGGTAGGGGTGGTGTGAATCTGCCGTTCAGATCGGATCACCACAAAGCCTCTTCAGCGCGAGTCACTTGTTCTTCGCCCGGATCGGGCCTTCCGCCCCGGGTACCGGATAAATACTGAGTGTTTCGCTCAGGAATGGCAATTGCTGGAATTGCTGGGGATCCGGCCTCCAAGACTGTGTGGGTGTGGGGGCAGCCCGGTGGTCGTATTCGATGGATGCTGATATACAATTTCACCGAACCGCAGCGGACGTTGTCAGCAAGATCGTCTCGCTGAAGCGTCTTTCGCATGATAAAACGTAATACTATAGTATGATCATGAGGTGATAATGATGACTACTCTCGCGTACGTGGTCGCCTACCTCGGCCTCGTTTTTTTCCTCATCGCGTGCGTCGCCCGGTTCATGATGTGGTCGAAGATGCCCATGCATGTGCGCTGGGAACTCTATCCCGTGGCGCATGAGGGCGGCGGGAAGGCGGCCTACGGCGGATCCTATCTCGAGGAAACCGATTGGTGGACCAAAAAACGCGAGGTCTCGCTTGTTGGGGAGCTCAAGGTCATGGTGCCGGAGATCCTCTTTCTGGTTGCCCTGAGAGAGCACAACAAGAAGCTCTGGACACGATCCTTTCCCTTCCATTTCGGGCTCTATCTGGTGGGCGGTGTGACCGCGCTCATGCTCGTCGGCGGGCTCATTGTAGGTTACCTCCCCGAGAGCATCGCGGCGCCGGTGGGCAAGATCATCTCTTCAGTGGTGCCGTTTCTCGGCGGGGCCGGGTTGGTGCTTGGAATCATCGGCGCAGTGGGGCTCTTCCTGCGTCGTCGCGGGCGCGCATTGCGTGACTACACGGCGCCGGCAGATCTCTTCAATCTGATTTTTTTCATCGCCGCCTTCGGAGTGGCGCTGGTGACCTTCATCGGCTTCGACCGTGACTTTTCCATGGTCGAGACGTTTATCGTGAATCTCGTGACGTTCAACCTCGCACCCATCGGTGATGGAACCGGCGGCATGCTTCTGACACTGTCGGCGGTGCTGCTCGCCCTGCTCGTTGCTTACATTCCGACGACGCACATGTCGCATTTCATCGGCAAGTACTTCGCCTACCACTCCATCCGCTGGTCGGATGAGCCTAATCTGGCCGGCGGCAGTCAGGAGAAGACGATCCACGAGCTTCTTTCCAGACCCGTGACATGGTCGGCGCCGCACATCAAAGCCGATGGAAAGAAGAGCTGGCTCGACGTGACCTTGGAGGACGACGACAATGAAACAACCTGACAGCGTCAAAGATATGGGGAGGCGCCCCGGCGAACCTCTGGCACAGATCAACCAGTTCGAGCAGATTCCCCTGCCGCCTCCGTTCGACAAGCTCGAGGACGAGCCTGAGTTTGCGCAGCTCTCCGACTCCGCACGCGAGAAGTACGTCGTGCTCGACGACACCATCGCGGTGAACATCGAGAAGCCCACGACCAAGGAGGAAGAGGAGAAGCTGGTCAACGGCTTCCTTAGCGGGCTCGAGAAGCTCTTCAGCGTCGAGGACAACTGGACCTTTCTCCAGCCCTTTGAGATGTCCATGGAGCATTGCGCCAAGTGCCACACCTGCTCCGATGCCTGCCCGATCTACGAGGAGAGCGGCGAGAACGAGCTCTACCGTCCGGTCTACCGCTCCGAGATCCTGCGCCGGATCTACTTCAAGTACATCAAGAAGGCGTCGCCCTCGCTGCACGGTGATATCGACCTCAACTGGGAAACGGTGGCGCGCCTCATCGAGCTCAGCTACCGCTGCAACCTCTGCCGGCGTTGCGCTCAGACCTGTCCCATCGGCGCCGACAACGGTCTGCTGTCACGCGAAATCCGTAAGATCGCGAGCATGGAGATGGGGATCGTCCCAAAGGAACTCCACGACGACGGGTCTGTGCTTCAACTCAAGGTAGGTTCGTCCACCGGTATGACCCCCATGATCGTCAAGGACAACATCGAGTTCATCGACGAGGACACTGCCGAGCGTACCGGCTACCCCATCGAGACGCCCTTTGACGTCCAGGGTGCGGATATCCTCCTCATTCACAACGCCGGTGAGATCATGGCGTGGCCCGAGAATCCCGGCGCATTTGCCACCCTCTTCGAGGCGGCGGGCTTGAGCTGGACCCTCTCTTCAGACGTGATCGGCTACGACGGGATTAACTACGGCGTGTGGTACGACGATGTCCAGTTCGCACGGGTCGCCGTGAGACACGCTCAGGTGGCGAAGAAGCTCGGCGTCAAGAAGATCGTCCTCGGTGAATGCGGCCACGCTCACAAAGCGTTGACGGTCATCGCAGACAAGGTTCTCACCGGAGACCTCAACATTCCGCGGGAGAGCGCCATCGTGACCATGCGGGACATCCTGCGGTCGGGCGCGATCAAGATCGACAAGAGTCGAAACGACTTTCCCGTCACTTTGCACGACCCGTGCAACATGGTACGGCTCATGGGCATTGTGTCGCCGCAGCGCGAGATCATTCACGAGGTAGTGCCGGAAGGCCGCTTCCGTGAGATGGCACCGCACGGTGTCGAAAACTACTGCTGCGGCGGTGGCTCCGGATTCGCCATCATGTCGGGCCACAACTTCCAGGATTGGCGCCACCGGATGACGGGTCGACGGAAGTTCCGGCAGATCCTTGACGCTTTCCAGGACGAATCGATGGATCCGTCGCACATGAAGTATCTGTGCGCGCCCTGCTCCAACTGCAAGGGACAGATCCGCGACATCATCACCTACTACGACGCCTTCGAGAAGGCCGGGATCTACTACGGAGGTCTCGTCGAACTCATCGTCAACGCCATGGAAGACGTCCAGCCCGGTTTCATCGATTGGGAATGGCACTAGGAGCCTGTAGCGCATAGAGTCAGCGGCGCCTTTCGGGCGGCGATTGGCTCGATTTGGGGCGGAATCTTGGCCCATACCACGAGTATGAACCTGCAATCCCGCCCCAAATCGACCTCAATCGACGCTCCGAAATCCATCCACCATCTATGTGCTACAGGCTCCTAGTCAGCAAGCCCCCAAGAGGCAGAAATCAACACGACCCGCCGGAGGCGGGTCGTGTTTTTTGTGACTCCTGATGCCGAATCGCAGGGAGAGGTTCGTGCAGATTGTAACATTGCAAAATGCGACTCTAGCCCTTGTGAAACATTGCACTTTTCGTTGAAAGACGACCCTGGGTTGTGACGCGATTTCTAGTATCGCGCTTATTTTCAATTACTTTCAATATTTGCGGTAGAGAGCTCAGTGGTGGCACGGCCGTTGCAAAGTGGCTGTTCAACAGCCGGAGAAGGTCTCGTCAGGAGCCGCCGGTACCGAAGGGAGCCACTCCATGGTCAATCGCGAGACATGGGACTGGAACAACGGCAGTCGGGCCATCTGCGACCTCGGTGCGCTCGAGGACCGATTCGACGAGGTCCACGAGTTGACGGCGAGCCCCGATGGCGAGCGGATTGCGGCGCCAGTCCTCACCGCGCCGGACACCTTCTCGGTCGCGGTCAACGACCAGCGGTGGGAAGGCGAGTTCGAGAAGGCATGGCACCTGGCCTTCACCCCTGACGGAAGATTGACCGCGCTGGTGAGGATCGACGACGAGTGGACTTTGGCGATCGAAGGCGAGCCGTGGGAAGACCGGTGGGAGTTTGCCTGGAACCCCATCTTCAGCCGTGACGGCAGTGTCATCGCGGTGCAGATCAAGGACAACATGGAGTACACGGTGGCCGTCAACGGCACCGCATGGGAGAAGAAGTTTCCCTCTTCGCGAGGCCTCGCGCTGAGCCCGGACGGCAAGCGTGCGGCCGCCGTCGTCCAGGTGGAGCCTCTGGCCGAGGCGGACGTCTTCGGCTTTTTCGAGGGGACCTGGAGTCTGGCCGTTGACGGAGAACCGTGGGAGCGGAAGTTCATCAACGCCTACGGGCCGACCTTCAGCGAGGACGGTGAGCGTATCGCCGCCGAGGTCCGGCTCGACATCTGCGAGTACACCCTGGCCGAGGACTCGGTGCCGTGGGACAACCGCTTCGGCTGTATTTGGGAACCATCTTACCGAAACGGGAGCAGCCATCTTCTGGCGCCGGTTCGCGTGGCGGGCTCGTGGACCATCGCCGAGAATGGCGAGCCCATCTGGGCGAGCCGCTTCATGCAGCTGTGGAATCAGCGGCTGAGCCCGGACGGCAGCCGGATCGCCGCGGTCGCAACCACGAGCTTCGGTCAGTGGTCGGTGGTGGTGGACGACAGGCTCTGGAAGTCATCGTTCGACGACATGGTGCTGCCCCCGGTCTTTGCGCCCGACGGCTCCCGGGTCGCTGCCACGGTTCGCTCCAAGGGACGTTGGGGCCTGGCGGTGGACGACCGCCCTTGGACGGAGACCTTCGACATGGCCTGGGACCCGATCTTCTCGCCCGACGGTGCCCGAGTGGCTGCCAAGGTGGAAAGAGACGGACGCTTCGCCGTCTTCATGGACGGCCGGTCGTGGAGCCCGTGGTTCGACATGCTGTGGGATCCGATCTTCAGCCCGGATGGAACACGGATGCTCGTCCGCGCGGTGGAGAACGGCACGCTTGTCCGTCACGTCGTCGATGTCGCGACAGGGTTCCAAAGTTGACCGGGGGAGGAAGCATGTACGAGATTGTGAGCGGCCCTCTGGTCTGGATCGCCTTCATCGGTTTTTTCGGCGGTCTGCTCTATCAACTCATCACTAAGTACCAACTGGCGAAGAAAGAACGGGTGGTCCTGCCGACGATGAGCCCCAAGTTCGGGCTGCGGTCGCTGCTCCACTGGATTTTCCCGTTCGCCGGCGCCAGCACGAGGATGCGGCCGTTCTTCACGTTGATCTCCTTTGCGTTCCACGTCTGTCTGCTGGTGACACCGCTTTTCCTCATGGGACACGCGGTTTTGTGGCAACAGTCGTTCGGCGTGCGCTGGTGGAGCCTGCCCGAGGGCGTGGCGGACGTCATGACGCTGGTAGTCATCTTCGGCTGCCTCTTCTTCATGATCCGGCGGCTGGTTCGGCCCGAGGTGAGGAACGTCAGCTACGCCTCGGACTTCGTCCTTATCCTGCTGGTGGTGGCGCCGTTTCTGACCGGCTTCATCGCCCACCAACAGTGGCTGCCGTACCAGACCATGATCACCATTCACGTCGTGACCGGCGTCGTCTGGCTCTTGGCTATCCCGTGGACCCGACTCGTCCACATGCTTTGGTTCGTCTTCACCCGCGCGTTCATGGGAAGCGAGTTCGGTGCGGTTAGGCATTCGAGGGACTGGTAATGCATTGTCTTTGTCTTTTGTGTGCGATGGGGGAAGAACGTCATGGCTGATCTCGAGGACATGAAGATCATCGACCCGGGGGTCGACGACAACATCGCCAAGCTGACTCCGGAACGGATCGAGCGGACCGTCAACAAGGTGCTCACCCAGGAGACGGCGGCCCGGTTGAAGATCTATATGGACACCTGCGTCCATTGCGGCCTGTGCGCGGACTCGTGCCAGAGCTATGTTTCGCGCGACAAGGATCCGGACTACGCGCCGGTAGCCAAGGTCAAGGACACCATCTGGGAGATGGTCAGGCGCAAGGGGAAGGTGGATGCCGAGTTTCTGCACAACGCGGCGCGAATCGCGTTCATCGATTGCGGAGCGTGCCGCCGCTGCAGCATGTACTGCCCGTTCGGGATCGACATCTCGTACCTGATCATGACCACGCGGCGGATCCTCAACCTCCTCGGCGTGGTGCCGCAGTACCTCCAGGACACCACCAACAGTCACGCCGCCACCATGAACCAGATGTGGGTCCAGCAGGACGACTGGATCGACACCCTCATGTGGCAGGAGGAAGACGCCCAGGTGGAGCTCGCCGGGACCCGGATTCCCCTCGACAAAGAGGGCGCCGACATCATGTACTCGGTGATCGGGCCGGAGCCGAAGATCCTCGCCCAGCTCATCGCCAACATGGCCATCATCTTCAAGGTGGCCGGCGCCGACTGGACCATGCCGTCGACCGATGGTTGGGACAACTCCAACATGGCCATGTACTCGGGAGACTTCGAGACCATGGGGCGGGTGGAGCGACTGCACTGGGACCGCGCGAGCCAGCTCAAAGTCAAACGGGTGGTCATGGGTGAGTGTGGCCACGCCTACCGTGGTGCGGTCTACGACGGTCCGAGGTGGTTGGGATGGACCAAACCGCCGATCCCCATGGTGCACGCGGTGGAGTACTACTACGACATCATCAAGAGCGGCCGGATCAAGATCGCCCACAAGTACGAGGGGTCGGTGACCGTTCAGGACCCGTGCAACATCGTCCGTGGCCGTGGGCTCCAAGACAAGCTGCGCTACGTCGTCAACGCAATCTGCGAGGACTTCCGCGACATGGATCCGCACTATGAGCACAACTACTGCTGTCAGGCGGGAGGCGGCCTCATCAACTGCGGTCCGCCATGGAAGCGGTCGAGAATGAAGAGCAACCGCATCAAGGCCGAACAGATCCACGGCACCGGCGCTCACATGGTGATCACTCCCTGCCACAACTGCCACTCGGGAATCGAGGACATCATCGGTCACTACAAGCTCGGCTGTCACGTCTCGTTCATCAGTGAGCTGTTGGTCAAGACCATGGAAATGTCGGAAGCATGAGGGGTTGGTTAGCATGAGACAACGCGCGATTGTTCTGAGTCTCTTCGGGTTGCTGCTGACCGCGGTGGCCGTTTCGGGCTCCACGGGTCAGCAGGTGCCGGTCCGGATGATCCAACCTGCGACCGTCAACATGACCCTGCCCGGCATCGACGACGTCATGGAAAGACCGGCCATCGAGTTCAATCACGCGGCCCACGTCAAAACGTTGGAGGCCGAAGGGTGCGTCACCTGCCACACGGTGGACGACAAGGGTCTCGATACCAGCCTGAAGGCGGTGGCAGGCATCGAGGGGAAGAACGCCCTCACAGACGCCTTTCACGACACGTGTACGGGGTGCCACCAACGTCGGTCGGGCGAGGGCAAGACCAGCGGTCCGGTGACCTGCGGCAATTGCCACGTGCGGCTCGAGCCCGGGGTTTCGAGTAGGTTTCCCATAGCATTCGACCGTTCCCTCCATGCACGACACGACAAGGCTTTCCCAGAAGACTGCGCCAAGTGTCACCACATCTGGGACGAGGCGACCAAAGCCCTGGTCCACCGGGAAAACACCGAGGAGGCCTGCCGCGACTGTCACGGTGAGGTGGCGGTGGACAACCAGCCATCCCTGCGATCTGCCGTTCACCGCAAGTGCGTGGGCTGCCACCTCGAGCGCGCCGATGGCGGTGAAGAGACCGGCCCGGTGCGTTGTGAGGGGTGCCACGACCGGGCCGTGGTCGGCGCCATCGAGCAGCTCGCCGAGATTCCGAGGCTCATGCGCGCCCAGCCGAACAGCCTCTGGGTCAAGGGCCCCGGCGCCACCCAGTCGCTGGTCGCGTTCAACCACGAGAACCACGAAAAGCGGACCGCGTCGTGCTCCTCCTGCCATCACAACCGCATGAAGCCCTGTGCCGACTGCCACACCCTCATCCCTGGTGAGGATGGCGGTGGGGTGATCCTCGAGCGCGCCCATCACGACCGCGGATCGGCGAGGAGCTGCATCGGTTGCCACCGTACGGAAGCCGCAGAGGGCGATTGCGCCGGCTGCCACCGCGACACCACCATCGCCGGCGACGGCAGCAGCAGTTGCGGGATCTGCCACGCAGGACCAAGGCCGCAGCCCGAAGAAATGCCAGCCATTGCCGACGGTTCGCCGGTTGTGCCGGAGCTCGATGTCCTGCCGGCCGCGTCGGACGACCTGCCTGAAGAGGTCACCATCGACCTGCTGGTGGACAGCTACGAGGCATCGAAGTTCCCACATTTGAAGATCATTCGGCGGTTCGACGATGGCATCCGCGCGAGCGTGCTTGCGCGGCAGTTCCACGGTTCGACCGAGGCCATGTGCTCCGGCTGTCACCACCACAGCCCGGCCGGCGAGCGCCCGCCCAAGTGCTCCGCGTGCCACGGCGACGAGGCCGCGGCGACGGCCGACAGGCCATCGCTCAAAGTGGCGTACCACCGTCAGTGTCTGTCTTGCCACCAGCGGCTGAAGATCAAGGCCGGCTGCACCGACTGTCACGCTGTCAAGGAGGGACAATCATGACAACGACCCGGCGAGGCTTCATCGGCGGTGCGGTGGGAGCTGCGATCACCGCGACCACGTCAGAAGCGGGCACAACCAAGCACTTCGCAGGTCATCCGGGGCGATACGGCCTGTTGCACGACACCACTCTGTGCGTTGGCTGTCGTTCGTGCGAGGTCGCCTGCAAGGAGGTCAGCGGGCTGCCGCCTGTGGAAGATCCCGTGGACGACCCGCGGGTCTTCGACACCGTCCGCCGCACCACCGACACCTCGCTGACCGTGGTCAACAAGTACGTCGAAGGGTCCGACGACGAGCCCCCGGTCTACCGCAAGCTCCAGTGCATGCACTGCAACGAGCCTTGCTGCGCCACCGTGTGTCTGGTCCACGCCTTCGAAAAGACCCCAGAGGGGCCGGTGGTGTACCACCCTGAACTCTGCATGGGTTGCCGCTACTGCGTCATGGCGTGCCCCTACTACGCCCTGGCCTATGAGTACGAGGACCCGCTGGCGCCCAAGGTGATGCGTTGCACCATGTGCTACGACCGGATCAAAGAGGGCAAGGTCCCAGGCTGCGCCGAGGCCTGTCCCATGGGCGCCATCACCTTTGGTGTACGCGAGGAATTGGTCAAGGTCGCCCGCGAGCGGATCCGCAAGCACCCCGACCGGTACGTCGACCACATTTTCGGCGAGCACGAGTTCGGCGGCACCAGCTGGATGATTCTGGCTGGGACGTCCTTTGGGGAGCTCGGCTTGGACGAGGGCGTGACCAGCGAGCCGCTGCCGGCGATCGCCACCAGCTATCTCGGAGTGGTTCCTCTGGTGGTCACGATCTATCCCGGTCTGCTGATGGGCATGTACGCCTTTTCCAAGCGGCACGAGGCGGTCGCCAAAGCCGAGCGTGAAGATGCGGTGGCCGAGGCCGTCGCCGACACCGAGGAAGAGGGTAGAAAGAAGCTCGAAGCGGCCGCGGAACGCGCCAAGAAGGACAAGGAGCGGTCGGTGGACATGGCCGTGAAGAAAGCCCTCGCCGAGGCGCAGAAGGGGGGTGACGAATGAGCGACGTCATCGTCGACACCGTACCCGAGCCGGTCAAGACAGGTTGGTTCACGCCGTTCAACTTCATCGCCGGGATCATCCTCGCAGGAGGAGCGATTATTCTCGGCATCCGATTCACCCAGGGGCTCGCGGCGACCACCAACCTCAGCAACACCTACCCGTGGGGGCTGTGGATCGGATTCGACGTCATGAGCGGCGTCGCCCTCGCAGCTGGTGGATTCGTCACCTCGACCGCCGTCTATCTCTTCGGGATGAAGGAGTACAAGCCGGTCGTTCGGGCCGCGCTCCTCACCGGATTCCTCGGCTACTTCCTGGTTGTCCTGGGTCTTTTGGCGGACCTCGGTCGTCCGTGGCGACTACCCTATCCATTCATCAAGTCCCCGGGGCCGACCTCGCCGCTTTTCGAGGTGTCGCTCTGTGTCGCGCTTTATCTCACCGTGCTTTTCATCGAGACGACACCGGCCGTCTTCGAATGGCTCGGTCTCAAGAAGTTCCGCAAGGTTGTCGGCGGCATGACCATCGCACTGACGATCTTCGGGCTAATCCTCTCCACCATGCACCAGTCGACCTTGGGCGCCATGTTCATGGTCGCGCCGACCCGGCTCCACCCGCTGTGGTACTCGGGCCACATTCCTGTTCACTTCTTCGTCTCGGCGGTGGCGGCCGGTCTGGCCATGGTGATCGTCGAGGGGATGGTTTCGCATCGGGCCTTCCACCACCAGATCCAGATCACCCAGGATCACTTCCGCCGAATCAACTTCGGTCTCGCCAAGGCTGCTTCGGTCGCTCTCGCAATCTATTTCAGCATCAAGGTCATCGCTCTGGCCACCGAGGACGAGTGGCATCTGCTCGGAACGGGGTGGGGCGCCTACTGGCTTCTCGAAGTTCTCGGTTTTGTCCTGCTGCCGTGCCTGCTCTTTGCCGTGGGCTATCGCGAGAGAAGGCTTCCCGTGGTTCGGGTGGCGGCGGTCATCACCGTCATCGGAATCATGCTGAATCGCTTCAACGTCACCTTCATCGCCTTCAACTGGAACAATCCCACCGCCGAGACCTACATCCCGAGCTGGATGGAGATCTGGGTGACGGTGGCCTTCATCATCTTTGCGGTGGTGGTCTTCAGGTGGATCGCGAACCGAATGCCGATCATGTACGAACACCCCGATTGGAAGGGTGTTCACTGAGGAGAGAATGATGCACACACTCTTCGATTTTCTGACGCACACCAAGGGAGTCGGTTACATCATTGCCGGCATTCTCCTGGTGAGCTTCATCCCCTTCTGGCGGTTCTTGACCGAACGTGAACACGAGGAGTAGTTTGGAGGTACGAATGTCGCAGAAACGGAGGTCGCGATGAGTCACACCATCCTCGTTGTTGACGATGAGGCGGATGTCCGTACCTTTCTCACCGCAGTGCTCGAGAAGGAAGGCTACCGAGTTGTGACCGCTTCCGACGGTCGGGAGGCACTCGAGACTGCAGAAAAGGAGCGGCCCGATCTGATCGTCCTCGATCTGCAGATGCCGGAGCAGACCGGCACTGACTTCTATCGAAGGTTGACAAAGGACAACACCCTTCGCAACACACCGATCATCGTCGTCAGCGGAGTCGCGGGTCGCCACCTCGCGGTCACACGTCCGTATGCGGTCTTCGACAAGCCGATCGTGCCGGATGAGTTTGTGGCGACGGTGGAGCGTGCTTTGGAATCGAACGATGAGTAGCCGGGCACCGGATCCGAACCACCCGATCGGCGATCTGAGACCAAGCGGATCGCGACGAATCGGAGATAGACGCCCCTTCAGGAAAGGAGGGCTCCCATGAATCTGTTGGAGAAGAGCAAGAGTTCGAAGCGGTTTCGGGACAAGAAGGATCACCAGCACCCGAACCCGACCGTGCGAATCAATGCTGTTGGAAAGCTCGATGATCCCGAGATTGTCGTTCAAGTCGCGTGCACTGATGATTCGCCGCGCGTGAGGCTGACCGCGGTTTCTCGATTGAAGGACGATCTGCATCTGGAGAAGGTGGCTGCCAACGCGGAGTTTCTTGATGTGCGATTGGTCGCGGTGGAACGGATGTTCTCTCAACGGATCCTCGCTGACCTGCTGAGGTCGCCTGAGAATCTCGAGTTGATCGGTATCTGCTTTTCGCGCATCACCGATCGTCGCATCATCGAGTCCATCGCCGAGGACACCGGCTACAGTGCAGCGGTGCGTCGAATGGCCATCGAGTACTACGCTGATGAGTCGTTCCTCGAGGATGCGGCGAAAGAGGCCCAGACCGAACCCGAGCGCAAGAGCGAGGAAGCGGTCGAAGCCTTCGTCGATGCTTACGGTGGTGGTCTGCGTGGAGTCCGGGCGATCGGGCGATTCAAGCGCAGCGAAAAAGCGCTCAAGGCCCTCGGAACCATCGCTCGCAAGGGCGGTGAGACCGGCGGACTCGCCGTCGAGTACCTCTGTTCTGCTCTGGCGAGCGCCAATCCGAAGCTGGTTGCGTGCGCCGAGGCCGAACTCGCCGTTCTGCGAGACCCTGACCTGATCGATTGCATCATCCGTTCGCTTGACACCGAGAATCTGCGTCAGCCGATTCGCGAAGTACTCAAGAAGATCGATACTGCGGAGGCGAAGGCTGCCCTTGGTACCCGGCCGACGGAGAACGAGACGGCAACCGAGAGGAGTACGAAATGACGAAGAAGATACTCATCATCGATGATGAAAAAGACATGCGGGTGTATCTCGAAGCCGTCTTTCGCAAAGCGGGGTACGAGACCGAGTCGGCTGCGGACGGCGATCAAGGTGTGTGGCTTGCCGAGGTGCATCAGCCGGATCTCATTACTTTGGACGTGCTGATGCCGAAGAAATCCGGGGTCAAGGCCTATCGAGGCCTTCGTTCTTCGGAGAAGACGTCTTCGATTCCGGTGATTGTCCTCACCGGTCTTACTCGGTCCGACGATTTCTTCAGCGACTTCGGCGACCTGCCGCGGCCGGAGGCGGTGCTCGAGAAACCCATAGAGCGTGAGTCGTTCCTGGAGAAAGTACAGGAACTCATCGGTCAGGCGTGAGTTATCTGTGCAGGATTTCGGTCGGCACGACAACGCGGCCGGGTTTCTGCGCTTCCGTTGCTTATCGCTCGGTCTCTCGTCATCGCGGGTTCATGATCGGAGATGCCGGCTATTTGGACCGTACGTCGAGCTGAGGCTGGTCGTCGGCGGAGCGGGAAAGATGGGATAGCCGGGCTCTTCGATGAGGGATGGTAATGTTGAAAACCGTGCCCTCACCGGGTTTCGAGTCGAACGAAACCGTCCCTCCGTGCTCTTCGGCTACCTTCTGGACCACCAGAAGACCGATCCCGGTTCCCTCGGTGCCCTTGGATGAGAAGAACTCGTTGAAGACCTTCCGGGTCATGTCCTCGGGAATGCCTTCGCCATCATCTTCAACCTCGAAGACGGTGTCGCCGTCGGCATTCTCCGCACACCGTATGGTGACCCGGTGTCCGTTCTTCTGTTCGGTGGAGTCAAAACGGCACGCGTCGATGGAGTTGGCGACCAGGTTGCACAGCAGGCTGTGAATGGCTTCAGGGTCAAACGTGCCCCGATGGTGGGGAAGGGGGACTTCGGCGCAGATCTCGATGTCGTCATCGGCCATGCGAGCGGCATAGAGATCGCGCACCTCGAGTACGATTTCCTGTGGACAGATATTGTCTTCGAAGTCAGGATTGCGCTCCTTGGCGCAGAAGAGCAGGTCCTTGACGATCGCAGTCACTCGTTGAACGTTGCGTTCGACCATCTCCCAGCCGTTGTCGATTGACTCCCTGTCATCCGACTCGAGACCATCGTTGACGATGAAGATACCGCCCTCGAGGCCCATCAGGATGTTCTTGATTCGGTGTGCCGTGCCGGCCACGGCCCGTCCGGTGAGGGCCAACTGACGCTGCAGCCTCTTGACCTCGGTGACGTCTGAAAAGACCTCCATGACCGCGATGATATTGAGATCGTCATCGAAGATGGGCTGGGTATGGACGAGAGCGTTGATCTGCTCCCCGTTTCGGGTTATCAGAACCTCCTCCTGAATTCGGGAGGCGCCATCGGAGAAGGTAGAATCCACAACACAGTGAGGGCACCTGGACGTCCGTCTCTTGCAGACTTCGTAACAGCGCGACCGGTCATTGGCGCCGAACTCCCGGCGGTACGAGTCGTTGGCCTCGAGGATGTTGTGGTTTCGGTCGAGAACGCAGATGAAGTCGGGTACTGCAGAGAACAGCCGCTCGTAGCGGCGGCGTGACACGTCAAGTTCCTGTCGGAGATCTGCGACCCGCCCATTGGTGCTGCCGTTCCCCTCGGGTCGTCGGACACCGACCCACCATCCCGCGACCAGCAAGATGGTCAAGAGGAGCCCCCCAACGGCGAGGGGTGGTGCGACGGGGGCTGCGATGGAAACGAGGGCCGACACGGTGACCGCCGCCCCGAGGTAGGCGATGAGCGTCCGGTGGCCGACCATCAGCGGCGATTTCGATCCGTTGTCGCGAGCACTCTCGAGTCGATGGGCGGGAACGAAATCGGAAGAGCCCTCCCCTTCATCGAGTTTGTCGGTGCGTCGTCTACCTCGTGGGAGGTCAAAATTCACGTGAAATCTCGCCATTGCTCCATCCTCAGACAGTATCGCACACAACCGATCGAACGAGAGACCTTGACAATCCGCCGATTGAGACTAGGGTGAACTTTGGGGGTCAGGACTGTGGATGCAGACGCGCCCGGCATCGGGCGAATCATCCTTGACAGCGTGGCTGAAGCCGTCTTCACCGTCGACAGAGATTGGCAGATCGCCTACTTCAATGCTGCGGCCGAGAAACTCACGGGCGTTCCTCGAGAGAAGGCCATCGGCAGACGATGTTGTGAAGTATTCCAGGCCAGCATCTGCAGCACCGTCTGCTCCCTTCGCCACACCCTGGAAACCGGTGATCCGGTTGCCAATCGTCCGGCGTTCATTATCGATGCTCGGGGGCGCACGTTGCCCGTCAGCGTGTCCACCTCGGTCCTGCGTGATCCGAACGGACGGCTCGTCGGTGGCGTCGAGACGATTCGTGATCTCAGTCAGGTCGAGGAGCTGAGAAAGGAACTCGAGGCCCGCTATTCGCTCGGCGATATCATTGGTCGCAGCCAGGCGATGCGCGACCTCTTCGGAATCCTTCCCGCGGTGGCCGCCAGTGACAGTACGGTGGTGATTCATGGCGCCAGCGGCACCGGCAAGGAGCTGTTCGCGCGCGCGATTCACGACATGTCGCCGCGCCACGACAAGCGGTTTGTCGCCATCAACTGTGGTGCCATGCCGGACTCGCTGCTCGAGTCGGAGCTCTTCGGTTACATCGCCGGAGCCTTCACCGACGCCCGGAAGGATCGCCCGGGACGGTTTGCCCATGCCGAAGGCGGGACCCTGTTCCTCGACGAGATCGGAGACATCTCGCCCGCCATGCAGATCCGGCTCCTGCGAGTCCTGCAGGAGCAGCTCTACGAACCTCTGGGATCGGATGAGCCGGTGGAAGCCAATGTTCGAGTCATCGCGGCGACCCACCGTGATCTTGATGCGTTGGTCAAGGAGGGGGCCTTCCGTGAAGATCTGTTCTACCGCATCAATGTGATGCGTCTGGAGCTCCCGATCCTGAGAGAGCGTCGTGAGGACATCCCGCTTCTCATCGATCATTTCATCGGACGCTTCAACCGGCTGCAGCAAAAGGACATTGTCGGTGTGTCGGACGAGGTTCTCGACGTTCTCATGCAGCATGACTATCCGGGGAATGCGCGCGAGCTGGAGAACATCATCGAGCACGCCTTCGTGCTCTGCCACGCAACGGTGATCGAGCTCCACCACCTGCCTCCGGAGCTCTCGAGGGGCGCCTCCGCCCTGCGATCCGTCCTGAACCCCCCGAGCACCACTTTACGAGCCATGGAAAAAAGCCACATTGCCGATGCTCTTCGCCGAACCAACGGGAACCGGAAGCAGGCCGCGAAGCTCCTCGGCATCCATCCGAGCACACTTTTTCGGAAGATTCGGGATCTCAATATCGAGGTCCCGAAGTCCGATGGTCGCAGGCGGGAAGGAGGGGGATCCTGAAACGGCGACTGATCGGGTTCCCACGCTTGTTACGTTCTTGTAACCGTGATATCCCGCCGGCAAGCTGAAGACTCCTCCCAATCACGGTCGAAGTGGAATATGGTGAACGACTTGTGAACCGGGTGACAGGGCACCCGTTTGGCACAGGGGTTGCAAGGCTGCACTTCGGTAAAGGTGTCTCTCCAGGATGCCTGAGGGCATGAAATTGGTAGACCGATTCAACAGATTACGCACGATCGAGAACGACTCGGCCGAACACCGCGTCCTCGTTCCTGTGTCGCCTGCCAGGGTCATGTCCGTGATCGTCGGTCCGATATCGATTGGGTATTTCCTTTCGGCTGTGATGTTCTCGAGCTTCTGGTCGGGCACCATCGCCGATGCATAAGGAGGAGTTGATCTTGAATGGACTCAAGTGCCGGGGTCTGTCGTCCCGTCCGGCGCTAACGGGTCACCGAAGGTTTCACGAGATATCGATTTGAAAGGAGTGGCCATGACAGAGATGAAATACAAGACGCCGCTGCTTGACGAGCTCGAGAAGGGACCGTGGCCGAGCTTTGTCAAGGAGATGAAGAAGGAAGCCCATCGACCGATGGTTCAGGACGCGATCGGTCAGCTGGAGCGTTCCTACGAGGAACACATCAGCCACTGGAAGCATGGCGGCCTGGTGGGCGTCATGGGGTATGGGGGCGGCGTGATCGGGCGCTACTCGGATCTGCCCGAAGAGTTCCCGGAGGTTGCCGCGTTCCACACCCACCGGGTCAACCAGCCGTCGGCGTGGTTCTACACCTCCGAGGCCCTGCGCACCTTGTGCGACATTTGGGAGCGCCATGGTTCGGGTCTCACCAATATGCACGGTTCGACCGGCGACATCGTCTTCCTCGGATCGACCACCGAGGAAATTGAGCCCCTCTTTGCCGACCTGACAAAACACGGCTTCGACCTTGGAGGCTCGGGCTCCAACATGCGGACCCCGTCCTGCTGCGTCGGCCCCGCTCGTTGCGAGTGGGCGTGCTACGACACCCTCGATGCCTGTTACAACATCACTCAGGAGTTCCAGGACGAGCTCCACCGGCCGTTCTTCCCGTACAAATACAAGTTCAAGTTCGCCGGCTGCCCCAACGACTGCGTGGCTTCCATCGCCCGGTCGGACTGCTCGGTTATGGGCACCTGGAAGGACGAGATCCAGGTCAACCAGGCTGCCGTCCTCGACTATGCCAAGACCGTCGACATCGACGCCGAAATCTGCGATCTCTGCCCGACCCGCTGTGTCGAGTGGGATGGCAAGACCCTCGAAATCGACAACTCCAACTGCGTCAAGTGCATGCACTGCATCAACGTCATGCCGAAGGCGCTCAAGCCCGGTAAAGAGCGAGGTGCGACGATCCTCATCGGCGGCAAGGCCCCCATCATCGGCGGCGCGCTGCTCTGCTCGGTCTTTGTTCCGTTCCTCGAGATGGACAAGGATTCGGACTACGAGGATCTCAAAGAGCTCACCGAGGCGATCTGGGATCTCTGGGGTGAGCACGGCAAGCTTCGTGAGCGCGTCGGCGAATTCATCCAGCGTGTCGGAATGTCCAACTTCCTCGAAGAAATCGGTCTCGACCCGGTGCCTGAAATGGTCATGGCGCCGCGCTCGAATCCCTATATCTTCTTCGACGACGAGATCTTCGAGTAGGAAAGGAGGATCCAATGGCAGAAGAACGTATTACCGATATCGGCCCCCCGAATTACGAACAGTTCCTTCCCCCGGTGATCAAGAAGAACTACGGCAAGTGGGACCATCACGAGATCCTCAAGCCCGGTGTGATGGTTCACGTCGCCGAGTCCGGTGACAAGCTCTTCACCGTCCGCTGCGGAACTCCCCGACTGCTCGCCATTACCTCGATCCGCAAGTTCGCCGACATCGCCGACAAGTACTGCGATGGCCACCTGCGTTGGACCAGCCGCAACAACGTCGAGTTCCTGCTCACTGACGAGTCGAAGATCGAAGCGCTCATCGCCGAGGTCGAAGAGTACGGTTTCCCCATCGGCGGTATGGGCAACTGCATTTCCAACATCGTCCACACCCAGGGTTGGGTCCACTGCCACTCGGCGGCCTCCGATGCCTCAGGAACCGTCAAGGCGGTGATGGACGAGCTCATGCCTCACTTCCAGAACATGGAGCTGCCCGCCAAGCTGCGTGTGGCCTATGCGTGCTGCCTCAATATGTGCGGCGCGGTCCACTGTTCCGACATCGCGATCCTCGGCGTCCACACCCGGGCTCCGGTGATCGAGCACGACGACCTGCCGAAGATGTGCGAGATTCCGACCCTCGTGGCCTCCTGCCCCACCGGCGCGATCCGCCCGGCGACCGTTGACGGCGTTCAGTCCGTCGAGATTGTCGACGAGCAGTGCATGTTCTGCGGCAACTGCTACACGGTCTGCCCCGCGGTGAAGATCAACAACGCCCAGACCGACGGCATCTCCATCTGGGTTGGCGGCAAGGTTTCGAACGCGCGCGTTGCGCCCAAGTTCTCGAAGCTCGCCATCCCCTTCATTCCCAACAACCCGCCGCGGTGGCCCGAGGTGGTCGATGCGGTCGTGAAGATCATCAACGTCTATGCAGAGAATGCCCGCAAGCACGAACGGATGGGCGAGTGGATCGACCGCATCGGTTGGCCGAAGTTCTTCGAGCTCACCGACATCGAGTTCACCAAGTACCACATCGACGACTTCAAGCATGCTGGCGAGACCTACATGAGAACGGCGCAACTGCGCCACTGAGGAGGACATCATGGCCGACGTGACAATCGATCAGGTAGCCGACGCCATGTTTGAGTTGGTTTCATCCATGAAGGGCAAGAGGGATCTCAAACCCATGGATGTCTCCAAACAGATGATGGAGAAGTTCGGTGACGACGTCGACAAGAAGATGTGCAAGAAAGCACTGCGCCAGCTCATCGACTCGGGCCGACTGACCTACAAGTACGCGGGTGGCAGCTACGTGACGCTGCCCGAAGCGTAAGCGAAAATCAACAAAAAGCGGTCGGGAGGTGTCGGGTTATCCCCGCCCCTCCCTCGGCCGCCTCGTCTTTACGGGAGGATGCTATGGCGCGTAACAAGAAAAGCGGACCGGAGCGGACTGCTGAAGCGGTGGACGTTCTCCGGCAGTGGCAGGGCATCGAGCGCGATGCCATCGAAACCACAGCGCAGATCATGGAGAAGACCGACAATCTCCTGATCCGTCAGGTCATGGAGATCATCCGGAACGACTCCGTCCAGCATCACCGGGTGCAGCAGTTCCTCATCGACAGCATGACCAAGACCCCGGTGTCGCTCTCACCCGACGAGCTGGCCGAGGTGTGGGGCCAACTCGAGGCCCACGACGAGCTCGAGCGCCAGACCATCGAACTGGCCGAGAAGCTCAAGGCAGAATCCACCGATCCGGTTGCAAAGGTCCTGCTCGACTATCTGCTCCGTGACGAACAGAAGCACGACACGATCCTCGGCGAGTTGGAGAAGTTCAAACAGCACATGTCGAAGCTCTCCTGAGTCTCCGCCCAGGACACAGCACCGCAGTGAGGAGACGCGTTTTATGGGTTTACTGAAGAAAAAAGACAAGAAGAAAAAGAGCTCGTTCGAGTCCCGACTCAAGGGCGGCGGCGGTGGCAGCGGAACACAGCTCTCGGCGCTGCGGCCCGTCTATGTGGAAAGCCTGCCCCCGTGTACCGGAAATTGCCCGAGCGGCAACAAGATCCGTGGTTGGTTGACCGTCATCCAGCTGCGGGAAAAGCTCGGGCTGAGCCTTGACGAAGCCTGTGAGCAGGCCTTCCAGCTCGAGATGGAGACCAACCCGTTCCCGTCAGTCATGGGTCGGGTCTGTCCCCATCCTTGTGAGACCGGCTGCAACCGAGGCAAGAAGGACGGATCGGTTGGGATCAACTCGGTCGAACGCTTCATCGGTGACTATGCTCTCGATCACGGCCTCAAGGCCCAGATGATCGAAGGCGAAGCCCCGAAGAAAGAAAAGATCGCAGTTGTAGGCGCCGGCCCCTCGGGACTGTCGTGCGCTTATCAGCTTGCACGCCGGGGCTACAAGGTCACGGTCTTCGAAAGCCTACCGAAACCCGGTGGCATGCTCCGCTACGGCATCCCGGTCTATCGGCTGCCGCGCGAGATCATCGACGCCGAGGTCCAGCGCATTCTCGATCTTGGTGTCGAGCTCAAGCTCGACACCAAGATCGGCAAAGATGTCTCCTACGACGACATTAAGAAAGACTATGACGCGATCTACGTGGCCATCGGCGCCCACGAGGGCAAGGCCATGGGCATCCCCGGTGAAGAAGGCCCGGGTCTCTGGACCGGAACCGAGTTCCTCAACCACGCCAACTCGGGTAAGAAGGTCGACATCGGCACCAACGTGGTGGTCATCGGTGGTGGCGACACCGCCATCGACGCCGCGCGGGTATCCAAACGGCTGATCGGTGATTCGGCGGCAATGGCGTCGAAGATGGGCGCCCAGGTGACGATCCTCTATCGCCGCACCCGGGCCGAGATGCCGGCCATCGAGCGTGAGATCGACGAAGCCATCGAGGAAGACATCAACCTCGAGTACCTCGCGGCGCCCATCGAGATCCTTCGCGACGACGAGGGCGCGGTTCGCGCCATGGTCGTGCAGCGAATGGAGCTCGGTGAGCCGGACGACTCCGGTCGCCGGCGTCCGGTGCCCATCGAGGGCGACACCTACGAGTTGCCGATCCAGACCGTCATCACGGCGGTGAGCCAGAAGCCTGACCTCGCGGCGATGCACTCCGAGGAGCTCGGCGACGGCTGGCTCAACGGCGACGAGTGGGGTTTCACCGGTGTCGAGGGCGTGTGGACCGGTGGTGACAACATCAATCTTGGAATCGCAACGACCTCCATCGGTCAGGCGCGGTTGGCGGCCATCGCCATTGACGCCAAGCTCCAGGGCAAAGAGCTCGAGCCGATCGAAAAGCGAGAGATGATCCGCAGTGAGAAGCTCAAGCTCGACTGGTACAAGCCCATCGAGCGGACCCAACGTCAGATCAAGTCGCCCGACGATCGTTTGGCGAATCCGTATGACGAGGTCGATCTCGGAGTGACTCCGGATGACGCCCTGATCGAGTGCGACCGTTGCTTCAGCTGCGGCAGGTGTTTCGGCTGTGAGAACTGCTGGATGTACTGCCAGGCCAACGTCTTTGCCAAGATCGATCCACCCACTCCAGGCCACTTCTTCGAGATCAAGAAGATGGAGGTCTGCGACGGGTGCAAGAAGTGCTGGGAGGAATGTCCCTGCGGCTTCATCGTGGGTCAGTAGCGGAGATGGTGCGGGCGGCCTGATCATGCAACTGCGAACCCCACGACTGGTGGTCGCCGGTCTGTCCGGCGATGGTGGGAAGACCCTGGTCAGCCTCGGTCTGTGCCGGGCGTTGGCCGATCGCGGTCGAGTGATCCAGGCCTTCAAGAAGGGCCCGGACTACATCGATGCCGCCTGGTTGGCGGCCGCCACCGGCCGCCCGTGTCGCAACCTCGATCCATATCTCATGGAGGTCGGAGCCATCGGCCGCGCCGTGACGGCTGCGGTCGGTGCTGATCTCCTCCTGGTGGAGGGCAACCGCGGCCTCTTCGATGGCGTCGATGCCGCGGGGAGCCACTCCACTGCAACCTTGGCCAAGCTCCTCGGCGCTCCAGTGATTCTCGTTGTCAACGTGACGAAGATGACGCGGACCGCTGCCGCCGTGGTGTTGGGCTGCATTTACCTCGAATCGGACCTCAACCTCGTCGGCGTCATTCTCAACCGTGTCGGGACCGACCGGCAGGAGCGGGTCGTGCGTGAGGCTATCGAAACGGCCACCGGTGTGCCCGTCGTGGGCGCCATCCCGCGGCTGCAGGGCGAGGATCCGCTGCCGGATCGTCATCTCGGTCTCGTGACGGCGGTGGAGCACCCGCGCCGGGACGAAGCCATCGAGCGCGCCGCGGCGGTCGTTGCCGAATACGTCGATCTCGAACGGATCGAAGCCCTTTCGGCAAGCGTCCCTGAAGTTGCCCTCGAGGTATCTGATGTTCTCCCCGGTCGGGCCCGAGTGACGATCGGTTACTTCTCCGACCCCGCATTCAGCTTCTACTATCCGGAAAACCTCGAATCCCTTGAAGCCGCCGGCGCGCGGCTGGTGGCGGTGTCGCCGAGCTGCGGCTCGGCCGTCCCGGATCTCGATGGTCTCTATATCGGCGGTGGGTTCCCCGAAGTCCACGCTGCCCGACTCGCCGACAACCGCGGTTTCGCCCAGTCGGTCAAGGATCGGGTCGATGATGGTCTGCCGGTTTATGCCGAGTGCGGCGGCCTCATGTACCTCGCTCGGGAACTCCGGGTGGGTGAGGTTGTCCACCCCATGGCCGGTGTGCTCGATCTGGCCGTGGTGCAGACCGACCGACCACAGGGGCATGGCTACGAAACCGTGGTCATCGACCGCGAGAACCCCTTCTATCCCGTTGGGACCGAGCTGAAAGGCCATGAGTTTCACTATTCGATGATTTCTTCGGGCGGTGATGCGGCCGGGACCGTTGGCGAAGTGACGCGGGGTTCGGGTATCGGGAGCGGTCGCGACGGTATCGTCGCCGGCCAGGTCTGGGCGTCCTATCTCCATGTTCACGCATCCGCCTCTCCCGATTGGGCGACTGGGTTCCTGGCCCAGGCCGTGACCCACGCCGCCGACCACACCCAGCCGGCGGCGGCATGGGGCTGAAGGGACGAGTGATGGAGTTGCTCCGGGTCGGAGACGAGCAGACACTGGGCGCGCTGGCGATCCGGGAGCCCAAGGCCACTCGCTATCTGTTGGGCCGTCTGTGGGACTCGGATGCAGCCGTGCGCCGATGCGCTGCGAGGTCGCTCGGCAAAGTCGCTGCATCTCATCCCGAGATTGGAGTCGATCTCCTCCGGCGCCTGATGTGGGCGCTGAACGACGAGTCGGCCACCAACGGTTTTTTCGGTATCCCCGCGGTGGGGGAGATTGGGTTCAATGATCCCGAACTGGTCGCTCCGTTTATTGCACCTCTCGCCTCGCTGTCGTGGGACGATGGCCTCCGCCCGGAGATCATTCGTGCCTTGACCAGAATCGCAGAGGCGGCGCCCGATAGGGTCCGGCCGGTGTGTCAACTCATTGCCGAGTATGTCGATTTCGAGGATCCCACCGAACGCCGGGCGTTTGGGGATCTCCTAGAGGAGTCTGGAGGGATCGATGAGTCGTGAAAGCCAAAAGGACCGCATTGAGCGGTGCCTCAAGGCGATCGAAAACAGCCCTGAGTCCGCTGCGGCGCACTACAATCTGGGGCTTGCCTACACCATCTCGGGACGGGTCAAAAGCGCTGAGGAGGCATATCTCAAGGCTGTCGAATACGATCCGTCGATGATCCAGGCCTGGGTCAACCTCGGTGGTGTCAGGTTGATGCGGTGGGAGTTCGAGGGCTGCCGCGATGCCAATCTGGAGGCAGTGCGCCTCGATGACACACTGGTGATCGGCCACTACAACCTGGGTCAGGCATATCTCTATCTCAACGATCCGGAAAACCTCGTGAAGTGCAACGAGAGGGTGCTCGAGCTCGAGCGCAATCACCCGGCTGCCCACTACCACCTCGCGGTGGGCCAATTGGCCATGGGCAATCACGGAGCGGCCGAACGATATCTGGCAAGAGCCATCGAGCTCGGTCACGCCCCAACACAGGATTTCGTCAAGGCCTTGGAAAAGGCCCAGATCAAAAAGGCACGTAACTCGAACACGACACTCGTGGAAATCACCGGCGCCGAAGGCCCGGGAAAGAAAAGGGAGGATTGAGCAATGGCAACTTTCGAACACGGCAGCGTTTCCATCTCGGTTGACGAAGACGGTTTCATGATGGAGCCTGAGGCTTGGAACGAGGAGGTTGCGAATGCGCTGGCAACCACCGAGGGCGTCGATGACCTCACCGAGGACCACTGGAAGGTCGTCAACTATCTGCGCGACTACTATCTCCAGTTCGGTGTGGCGCCGATGATCCGCAAGCTCTGCAAGCAGACGGGATTCCAGCTCAAGGAGATCTATGAGCTGTTCCCCTCCGGCCCGGCGAAGGGCGCCTGCAAAGTGGCCGGCCTGCCGAAGCCGACCGGCTGCGTCTGATCTTCGACCTCGTTGTTGTTCCCTACCGTTTCGCCCCCGATCGGGGCGGGACGGCGGGGTTTTTTGGGTGACGAGGTTTCTTTGGGACCGGTCGTTACGCGACTGAAACGCCGGAGACGTCTCGTGTAAAGCGCCCCACGGTTCGGAAGGACCAAGGTGGAGCAGGATGAGTATTTTGCAGTGCCCGACGAGAGTCGATCTACTGGCACAACGGTTGCAGTAGGATCTTCGATTCGGGAGGGGATCGATGTCTCTCAATCTCAGCCAAACTGAGCGAACCAAGATGCTCGCGCGCTGGTTTGACCGCATCGTCGACGGCTATCCCGCAGAGACGGCGCAGTTCCTTCGCGACCAGTCGGATCCGTTTGCCAATCCGGTGGGCGCTGCCCTGCGGGAGGAACTGACACCCATTTTCGACGCGATCCTCGACGACCGGGATCCCTCGGAGGTCGAACCGGCCCTCGATCGCATCGTCCGGGTCCGGGCGCTCCAGGAGATGTCGCCATCGAGGGCGGTGTCGTTTGTCTTGGAGCTCAAGGAGATCTTCGACGAGGTGGCGGATGGTCCATCGGGTGAGGCCAAACGGATCTTCGACTCTCGGGTCGATCAGATGCTCTTGACCGCATTCAATGTCTTCAGCCGCTGCCGTGAACAGGTGTATGGCATACGGGTGAAAGAAGTCCGAAATCGATCTCTCAAGGTGATGGAACGTCTCAACTCGTGGCGCGAAGAACGAGCCGGCGGACCACCGTCCAACACATGAGCTGCACGAATCCTCAGCGATTGCCGGCAATCCGAGGGTGTCTGGGTTCGACGTGTGGAGATCATCCGGAGGGCCGGTCCCGAGTCGGGTCCGAGCTCATGACTCCGGAAAATTAGGAAGGAGGGTTCGAGTCGATGGGTGCCTTGGTTTCCCTCGTCGCGGTTGCCGTTCTGGCGCTGCTCGCCTTCGTGGCGGTCGCCTCTGACGATCTGCGTTTGGTGTTCGGGGCGGTGATCCCGGGCGTCGCGTTTGCGGTCTTTCTGGTCGGTATCCTGGCCAGGGTGATTCGCTGGGCGCGGGCTCCGGTGCCGTTCCGGATTCCCACTACCGCGGGTCAGCAGAAGTCACTGCCGTGGGTCAAGAACTCCGAGCTGGACAACCCCAGCGGCACATTGGGTGTCGTCGGACGGATGTTCCTCGAGGTGTTGTTTTTCAGGTCTCTGTTCCGCAACACCAGGGTCGAGCTCATTACCGATCGTGAGAAGGTCAATTACATCGGCACAAAGTACCTCTGGGCCGCCGCGATGGCCTTCCACTGGTCGATGCTGATCGTCGTCTTCCGGCACTTCCGTTTCTTTGTCGAGCCGGTTCCGCAGGCTGTCGAGATCGTCCAATACCTCGATGGGTTCTTCCAGGTAGGTGTGCCGGTCATCTACGCCACGTCGGTGCTTCTCATCCTGTCGTTGGGCTACCTGCTTCTCCGGCGGTTGGCGGATGCAAAGGTGAAGTACATCTCACTACCGACGGACTATTTCGCCCTCTATCTCTTGCTCGCCATCGCGATCTCCGGTTTCCTCATGCGGCACCTCGAGAAGGTCGACATCGTCAACGTCAAGGCGGCCATCGCGGGGTGGGCATCGTTTCAGTTGGTTGTTCCCGAGGGTGTCGGTGCGCTCTATTTCATTCATGTCTTCCTGGTGAGCGTGCTGCTCGTCTACTTCCCGTTCTCCAAACTGCTGCACGCCCCCGGGGTCTTCCTGTCACCGACCCGCAACCTGGCCAACAACAACCGCGCCAAGCGCCACATCAACCCGTGGAACCCGCCCATCATCGGTCACACCTACGCCGAGTGGGAGGAGGAGTTCCACGACAAACTGGTGGCCTCCGGCTATGTCTTGGACAAGGAGTGAGCCATGGCGGAGAAGTCACCTCAAGAGCTGATTCAGATCGATCTCGACCCACCGCGCCGAAACTGGATGGATCCATCGGTGAGCTTCGAGGACCGGCGCGGAACCTGGTCATATCCCGGAGTCGCGAAGAACCTCGAGTACATGGACTTCGCCAATCCTCGCGAGTGGTCGCCCACCGATGAGGACTGGAAGCTGCCCGAGAACTGGCAGCAGATCATCCACGACGGCTTCAAGGAGCGCCTCGACAAATACCGTTCGTTGCGGGTCTTCATGGACACCTGCGTGAGGTGCGGCGCCTGTGCCGACAAGTGCCACTTCTTCATCGGTTCCGGCGACCCCAAGAACATGCCGGTGCTGCGCTCGGAGCTGCTGCGGTCCATCTACCGGGCCGACTTCACCACCGCGGGCAAGATCCTCGGGGCCTTCGCCGGCGGCCGCAAGCTGACCGAGGAGGTGCTCAAGGAGTGGTACTACTACTTCTTCCAGTGCACGGAATGCCGACGCTGCAGCGTCTACTGCCCCTACGGCATCGACACCGCCGAGGTCACCATGATGGCCCGCGAGCTCATGATGCTGGTGGGTCTGAACATCAACTGGGTCGTGGAACCGGTGGCCAACTGCCAGCGGACCGGCAATCACCTCGGGATCCAGCCTCACACCTTCAAGGACAACATCGAGTTCCTGTGCGAGGAGCTCGAGGACGATGTGGGAATCCACGTCGACCCGGTGATTAACAAGAAGGGCGCCGAGATCCTCTTCATCATCCCCTCGGCCGACTACTTCGCCGATCCGGGGACCTACACCTTCGTCGGATACCTGACACTCTTCCAGCAGCTCGGACTCGACTACACCCTGTCGGCCTACGCCTCCGAGGGCGGCAACTTCGGCCTCTTCACCTCGCACGACACCATCAAGAAGCTCAACTACAAGATCTACCACGAAGCCAAACGGTTGGGAGTCAAGTGGATCATCGGTGGCGAGTGCGGCCACATGTGGCGGGTCATGCACCAGTACATGGACACTATGAATGGTCCGACGGACTTTCTCGAGGTGCCGCGCTCACCCATCACCGGCACCGTCTTCGAGAACGCGAGATCGACCAAGATGGTCCACATCTGCGAGTTCACCGCCGATTTGATCCGCAACAAGAAGATCAAGCTCGATGCGAGCCGAAACGATAACTACCGGGTGACCTTCCACGACAGCTGCAACCCGGCCCGGGCGCTCGGCCTCTTCGACGAGCCGCGCTACATTCTCAAAAACGTGTGCAACAACTTCTTCGAGATGCCCGAGAACACCATCCGCGAGCACACCTTCTGCTGTGCCGGCGGTGCCGGTCTCGGCAATGACGAGAACATGGAGATGCGTCTGCGCGGCGGGCTCCCGCGTGGTAACGCGCTCAAGCACGTGCGCGATAAACACGGCGTCAATCTCATGAGCTGCATCTGCGCCATCGATCGCGCGACCCTGCCGCCCCTCGCCGAGTACTGGGCGCCGGGTGTCGAGATCAGCGGCGTCCACGAGCTCGTGGCGAACGCTCTGGTCATGGACGGCGAACCCGAACGCACCGTGAACCTGCGGGGCGAACCCCTGAAGCCGGAAACGGAGGGCACCACCGATGTATGACGCCGGCAAAATCATCGTCGGTCTCGTGGTCTTCTTCGTGCTCGCCACCTCGCCTTTGTGGTTCAACGCGCTGACCGAAAAGGGTCCCGAGGCTCCGAAGCTCGTTTACCCGACGAATGGCAGTACTGAGTGTGTCGAGACGAAGGACTACATGATCCCCAATCATATGGATCTGCTCAACCTGTGGCGCGACGACGTGGTGAGGAAGGCAAAACGGGACTACGTGAGCAGCTCCAACGGAAAGATCTTCGATATGAGTCTCTCCCGGACATGCATGGACTGTCACTCAAACAAGGCCGAGTTCTGCGACGCCTGCCACACCTATATGGCGGTCACGCCCTATTGCTGGGACTGCCATGTGGAACCGAAAGGGGCCAACTGATGGCTGGGAACAGACGTGATTTCCTGAAGCTGGCAGGCCTCACCGCCGTGGGGACGACCGCAGTGTCGTCGATCAAGGCTCCAACCGCAGCGGCATCGACCGCCGACAGCCACCCCGAGGCATCGGCGGATGGTGTCCGGTGGGCCATGGTCATCGATCTGCGCAAGTTCTCCAAGGACGATGCGCTCATCGAGCGCTGCGTGGAGGCATGCCATCGCGAGCACAATGTCCCGAACTGGGAGGACGATCCCAAGAACGAGGTCAAGTGGATCTGGGCGGATGACTTCGAGACCGCCTTCCACTCGCAGGAGTTTCACTTCATCCGCGAGGATCTCAAGGGCAAGCCGACCCTGCTGCTGTGCAACCATTGCGACAACCCGCCGTGCACCAGGGTCTGCCCCACACAGGCGACCTGGAAGCGTGACATCGACGGGATCGTCATGATGGATTGGCACCGCTGCATCGGTTGTCGCTACTGCGTGGTGGCCTGCCCGTACGGGTCGCGTTCCTTCAACTGGAAGGACCCGCGCCCGGCCATCGATGAGATCACCGCCGACTACCCCACCCGGATGCGAGGTGTGGTCGAGAAGTGCACCTTCTGCGAGGAGCGCCTCGCACGCGGCCTCGAACCGGCCTGCGTCGAGGCATGCGGGAACGAGGAAATCGTCTTCGGCGATCTCAACGACCCGAGCTCAAAGGTGCGGCAGCTGCTCGCCGAACGGATGGCGATCAGACGCAAGGCCGGTCTCGGGACCCAACCCGAGGTCTATTACGTCATCGACGACCCACGGACCTTACAGGAGACCGCACCGGCGGCCGTGGTCGACGGAGCGGAAGGGGGCGACCATGCTTGAGAAGGCGCTCACCGGAAACCGCACGTACTGGACATGGATCTTCTTTCTTCTGGTGGTGATCGGAGCGGGTGCGGCCTGCTGGTATTGGCAGTTCCGCACCGGCTTGACCGTCACGGGCTTGAGTCGTGACGTGGTCTGGGGTCTCTACATCGCCCAGTTCACCTTCCTGGTTGGCGTCGCCGCCTCGGCGGTGATGGTGGTGCTGCCCTACTATCTCCACAACTACAAAGCGTTCGGCAAGATGACCATCCTCGGCGAATTCCTCGCCATCGCGGCGGTCATCATGTGCATGCTCTTCATCTTCGTCGACATGGGGAGACCGGACCGGATCTTCAATGTCTTCCTCCACCCGACACCACATTCCATGATGTTCTGGGACACCGTGGCCCTCGGCGGATACCTGTGCCTCAACATCCTCATCAGCCGTGTGTCTTTGAGCTGCGAGCGACGCGGAGAAGCGCCGCCGAAATGGATCAAGCCGATCATCATTCTCTCGATCCCGTGGGCTGTCAGCATCCACACCGTCACGGCATTCCTCTACGCCGGTCTCGCCGCACGCCCATTCTGGATGACGGCGATCCTGGCGCCGCGGTTCCTGGCGTCTGCCTTCGCGGCCGGCCCGGCTCTGCTCATTCTGCTCGCGCTCATCGTCCGCAAGCTGACCACCTTCGATCCCGGAAAGGAAGCGATCCAAAAGTTGGCGGAGATCGTCACCTACGCCATGCTCCTCAACGTCTTCTTTGTCGCCATGGAGCTCTTCACCGCGCTCTACAGCGACATCCCGGAGCACGTCCTCCACTTCCAGTTCCTCTTCATGGGACTCGACGGTAACAACACCTTGGCGCCGTGGATGTGGCTGTCGGTGGTGTTGGCCGTGGTGGCGCTGGTGATCCTCGTCAACCCGGCGACTCGCCGCACCGAGACCACCCTCGTGGTGGGGTGCATGGCGGTCTTCGGTTCGCTGTGGATCGACAAGGGCCTCGGCATGGTCATCGCGGGGTTCACTCCTTCGCCCCTCGGCAAGGTGACCCACTACGCACCGACAGCGCCCGAGCTCACCATCTCACTGGCGATCTACGCCATCGGAGTTCTGATCGTGACCGGTCTTTACAAGATCGCTCTCGAGGTTCGCGGACAGATGAAGACCGAGCCCTAGACAGGGCCGGGCTTCCGCGACGTTTTCGTTCGCCCCCGACCCACGGTCGGGGGCGCTTTTCTTGGAGCCGGCATGAGCAAAACAACAAAGAAGATCGTCATCATCGGTGCCTCGGCAGCGGGTCTGCGCTGCGCCTGTCGAGTCAAACGTCTGCAACCCGGTTGGTCGGTGAAGGTCGTGGAGGCCAACGAGGTATTTTCGTACGGCGCCTGCGGGATGCCCTACGTGCTCTCGGGAGACATCGAAGAGCTCGGGGTGCTGCGACGCACGACCTACGGAAGCGATCGCGATGCCGAGTACTTCGAAACGGTCAAAGGGGTCGAGGTGCTGGCACCGTGGCGGGCCTCCGCCATCGATCCCGAGGCCAAGACCCTGATCATCTCCGACGGATCTGAGGATCGCGTGCTCGAGTGGGACGAGCTGGTGATCGCCACCGGGGCTTCGCCACACGCCCTCCCCGGTCAACCCGACCACGAAAGGGTACGAGCCTTCCATGTTTGGGATGACGTCAAACCGCTCAAGATCGGTCTCATGCGGGGCGAGATCGGCGAGGTCGCCGTCATCGGAGCGGGTCTGGTCGGGTGTGAGGTGGCAGAGGCCTTCGCCTCGTTGTGGGGGGCGGATGTGACCCTCATCGAGGCGGCGCCGATCCCGCTTCCGGAGATCCTCGATCCCGAGCTTGGAATGGCGGTGGCACGACATCTCGAGAGTCAGGACGTGAAGGTCTTGACACGGTGTCCTGTGGATCGGTTCGAGCCCGACGACGAGGGTGTGACCGTTCATGCTGGTGGCCGGGAGATCCGCGCCGATGTGGCTGTTGTGGCGGTTGGGGTTCGGCCTCGGGTCGATCTCGCGCGGGAGGCAGGAATCAGCCTCGGACCCACCGGTGCGATCAGGGTGGACGAGCAACTCGCCACCTCGGTCCCCCACATCTGGGCGGCCGGGGACTGTGCGGAGGTTCGCCACGTGGTCACGGGTGGGCCGGCATACACCCCCCTCGGTTCGCTGGCCAACCGCCAGGGTCGGGTCCTGGGCACTGTGCTCGCGGGTGGGGACGCATCTTTCGGTCCCATCGCCGGCGCTGCGGCGGTCAAGGTCTTCGATCTCAACGTGGCCTCTGTGGGTTGCACCGCCGCCCGGCTTGGCGCCGACGGACAGGGTGTTCGCTCGATGTGGATCAGCGCCGAGGACCGCGCACACTACTGGCCCGAGGCCAGGCTGATCCTGCTCGGGATGGTCTACGACGCGGCGACCCGACGGGTGCTCGGGGTCCAAGGCGTGGGAGAAGAGGGCGAGGTTGCCAAGCGGATCGATGTCGCCGCCCAGCTCATCCTCCGCGAAGCCACCATCGAAGATTTTGTCGATCTCGAACATGCCTATGCCCCACCGTACGCGCCGGCCCTCGATCCACTGACGGTCCTCGCCTGCGCGGCGCAGAACGAGCTCGACGGCATCGAAGCCGAATCACCACTGATGGATCTCTCCACTGTGACGATTCTCGATGTCCGCATTGATGAAGAGCGGGAGGAGCGCCCCATCGAGGCCGGAACCGTGGTCGAGATCGAGATCGGCGAGCTCAGAGACCGGGTCGACGAGGTTCCAGATGGGCCGATGATCGTTGTCTGCGCTCACGGAACACGCTCCGCCGAAGCCGTTCGTTTCCTGGCGGGCAGGGGCGTTCAGGCGCGCTACCTCGGCGGCGGGATGAGCTGGCGCGCGCGAGCGAAGTAATTCACCGCAAGGACGCAAGGATCGCAAGGCAACACTCATGAACCCGCTCGGGAGAGCACCGGACAGAAACTGCCCGGTGCTCTCCCGAGGGTGTTTTCTTTGCGTTCCTTGCGCCCTTGCGGTTCATCATCTCTTCCGCCTGAGCGTGCCACGTTGCTTGTTTCGGTATGTACTCGGAATAGATGTCGAGGCGGGACATGACCAACCTCCGTGAAGTGCTGGGCTCGATTGTCGCACGGCGGTAGGTTCAGACCGGCGTTCGCTCTCGTCTCAGAAGAGCCACCATCGAAAGCATGACAAGCGCCTGGATGAGGAGAAGAACGGCCGCAAATGCCGCAAAATCCGGTCTTCCGAGCAAGGTCACGGCCACCACCAGGGCGAGGGCCAAATTTCGGCACGGAAACTCGATGAGATAGGTCAGTCGGTCAGCCGCCGGCCGGCCGGTCACCCACGCGAGAGCGTACCCGGCGGCCATGGCCAGGGTCGTAAAAACCACGGCCGCGACGGTGAGTTCGCCCAAAGCGGCGATCATGGAGTACCACTGGTCATAGACGATGTAGCACACAAGGGAAACCAGGGCGAACAGACTGACCCGTTGCAGAGCCAGGTCTCGTTTCTCGGTCGAAGCCGGCCGCCACCGGCGGAGGATCATCCCCAGGCAAGCTGGAAGGGCAACGAGGAAGAGCAACTGGACGACGAGAACTGGAACCGGCACCACAATCTCGGGCTGATCGTCGAGCCAGAAGAAGAAACCGGCTACAACGAGAAAGGGAAGAGTTACAAAGGACAGAAGACACGAGACGGCAGTTAGAGTGAGCGACATGGCCGAGTTGGCATTGGCCAGACAGGCGTAGAAATTCGAGATCGTCCCCCCGGGACAGGCGGCGACCAGGATCAGACCGGCAATGATGGCCGGCGCCGGATCAAAAACCAGGACGACAACGGTTGCAATGAGGGGCAGGAGGATCAGCTGGCCGAGGGTCGCGGTGATCACGGCCCGCAGATCGGTGGCCGATCGGCGGAGGTCGGTGACGGTCAGTCCATGGCCCACCGCGACCATCATGAGGAAGGTCACGACGGGGATTGAAGCTTCGACAATCGGTTCCATCGGCGACCATTCTGCGCCATCGGCGGCGCGCGATCAACGACAATCTGCCCTCGAGGACGCCAATGCCCGTGGTGCTAAACTGCGCGCTGCGTATTCGGCGGTGTTGGCGCTGCGGGAGGATGAATCGAAATGTATCCGGTCATGCTGGATGTCGGTGATCACGCCTGCCTCGTGGTGGGGGGTGGAGGCGTCGCCTTGCGTAAGGCGCAGGGTCTGGTCGAAGAAGGCGCCCGGGTGACCGTCGTTGCTCCCGAGGTCGTCGCCCCGTTGGAAACCATGGCGGATCAAGGCCGGCTCAGGCTCGAACGGCGCCCATACCTGGCGGGCGAGGCCCTTTCCTACGCGCTGGTCTTCGCCGCGACCGATGACCGAGAGGTGAACGCCAGGGTCTTCAACGACGCCGCCAACGCGGGCGTGTGGGTCAATGTTGCCGATGACCCGGAACTCTGCTCCTTCCATCTGCCGGGGCGGGTGCGGCGCGGTCCGTTGCAGCTCGCCATCGCGTCGGCCGGCCAGGCCCCGTTCGTCGTGCGTCGGTTGCGCCGGCTCTTGGAACGGCGCTTTGGTGTCGAGTGGGCGGAGTGGGTCGGCGCGGCCAGCCGATTCAGGGACCGGGTCCGCGAGCTGGGTTCGGAGCCGTCGGCCCAGGAGGCTCTCTTCGATCGCTTCTTTGACGAGACCGTGGACGCCGAACGCCTTCGGGCGCGAGTCCCCACCGCCACCGAGGAAGCCGAGTGGTTGGCGGTGCCGGTGGATCATGTCGAACATCGTTCCGCGGACCCGGCGGGCGATACATCGGCGTGCCGCGATGGCGAGTCGGATGAGGGCTCTGTCTCGCTGGTGGGAGCCGGACCGGGGTGCTCCGGTCTGCTCACCGTGCGGGGGCGTAGGCGCCTCCTCGAGGCCGATGCGGTGGTCTACGACCGGCTCGCCGTGCCGGCCCTGCCCTGTGATCTCCGGGCCGATGTCGAACTCCATCCTGTGGGGAAAGAAGCGGGAATTCACCCCATGCCTCAGGAAGAGATCAACGCCCTCCTTGTGCGGCTCGCGCGCCGGGGGTTGCGGGTGGTCCGGCTCAAGGGCGGGGACCCTTATGTTTTCGGGCGCGGCGGTGAAGAGGGCGAGGTCCTCGCCGCCGAAGGCATCGCGTTCGAGGTGGTGCCCGGAGTGACATCCGGGGTGGCGGCCCTGGCGTGGGCCGGTATTCCCGTCACCCACCGGCGTGAGGCCGTGCGGTTGACGCTCCTGACCGCCCACGAGGCGGTGAAGTCGGATGGGCCCCAGGTCCGGTGGGACCTGCTCGCTCAGGACAAGCATGCAACCATCGTGGGCTATATGGGGGTCACGGCCTTGCCGGAGGTGGTGCACCAACTCCTCGGCGGGGGGATGGACCCCGCAACGCCGGCCGCCATGGTCGAACAGGGTACGACGGCGTCGCAACGAAAGGTGATTTCGACCCTCGAGGGTTTGCCCGCCGCCATCGTCGAAGCGGGGATTCAACCGCCCGCCCTCTTCGCCATCGGTCCCACCGTCGGACACGCGAAGAATCTCGATTGGTTCTCTCGTTTGCCGTTGGCCGGCGAGCGGTTGGTGATTCCGGACGTGGCCGAGGTCGTCGTGCGGCGGCTCGAGGCTGCGGGCGCCGAGGTGGTTTCCCTGCCGTTTCCGGTGACACCCGTAGCGCGGGTCGTGATGGCGGCGCTGCCGATTACCGGCTGCGTCGTGACCAGCCCGGCGGAGGTCGATTGGGTGCATGAAGAACGGGGTGGTCCCGGCTGGGTCGATGACGCACCGAGTTGGTGTATCGGAGAGCAGGCGGCCGAAAGGGCGCGACAACGAGGTTGGCGATACGTTCACGAGCTGTTGCCGGGAATGAACTGTGGCGAGTTGGTGGCGCGAATTGCGGCAGAGCGGCGCTGATCGGACCCTTCGCCACGCGGCGTCGGAGAGATCGTGGGCCGGAGCCGGGTCCCTTCACCGGGTGGGATCGAGATGATTCGGCTCGGTCTCCGCGCCCGGTTCTTCCTCTACTCGAACACCTTGATTGCAGCCACCATGACGATCGTGACCCTCTTTGCCATGGTGCACGAACGACGATCGCAACACGAGGCCATCGATCAACGTGGCCGAAGCATCGCCGATGTCATGGGCATTCTCATCACCGACGCGCTGAGCCAGGAAGAGCGCGGTCATGTCGATGATCCCGAGTACATCGACAACAGTATTTCGCAGATTCTCGCCCGCAACCGGGATCTCATGCGCTACGTGGTGGTCTGTGATCCGGATGGACGTGTTTTCCATGCCACTGACCGGCCGCTCATCGGTGGGTTCTTCCCCCGCGCTCTCGGCCCGGGGGCCGTCGCGACTTCTCCCGTGACGGGAACTCGACAGGTGGCCGGAGGCGATCGACTACTCGAGGTTCGGACAACCCTCGGCACCGCAGCGGATTATCGTGGCTCCCTGGCCATCGGGTTTTCTCTCGAACCCGTTGAACGCCGGGTGGCTGATCTCGCCCGACAGGCAATTGTTGCGGCGATCATTCTCATGCTCATCAACTCGATTCTGACTGCCCTCTATGTCGAGACCCTGATCCGTCCGATTCTCAGCCTCAACCAAACCATGAAACGCGCCGCGCTCGGCAATCTCGATGTACGGTCCGTCGCGCGGACGGGCGATGAGGTGGGCGAGTTGGCCGACGCATTCAATCGCATGATGGATGAACTCGAGGCGGCCCGCGATCGAGAAAAAGTTCAGCGAGCCCAACTGGCCCACACCGAAAAGATGGCCGCGGTCGGGACTCTGGCAGCCGGAGTGGCCCACGAGGTCAATAACCCGTTGGCCGGTGTCCTCGCCTGTGTCGAGAACATGAAGGCGGACCCCGAGGACACCGAGACGAAAGACCGGTATCTCGATCTGATCGTCGACGGGCTCAACCGAATCGAACGGACGGTCAACACCCTGCTCGATTTCTCCCGACAGCGCGAGATGAGCCTTGAGGAGACATCGCTCAATCACAATCTCAAGCACGTGGTGGAGCTGGTAGGCTATCAGTTGAGGCGGGCCGGAATCGAAGTGCGATTCGATCTCGATTCGAGTGGTGCCGTCGTCTTGGCCGATCACTTCCAGATGGAGCAGCTTTTCCTCAACCTTGTTCTCAATGCCGTGCAGTCCATGCCGCGGGGGGGCGAACTCGTGCTCCGGACCCGGGTGGGTGAGGAGACGGTGGTGGCTGAGGTCCGCGACAGCGGTACCGGCATCCCGGAGGAGATTCGAGATCGGATCTTCGACCCCTTCTTCACGACCAGGGAGGTTGGAGAGGGAACCGGTCTCGGCTTGTCGGTGAGCGACAGCATCACCGCGGCTCATGGGGGGGCCATCGAGGTGAAGTCCACGCTCGGAGTCGGGACCATTTTCAGGGTTGAGCTCCCGGTGCTGCCCGAAGGTGCGCCCAAGGGAGAGATTTCGTGAAGATCGGCGGCCACCGTCTCCTCATCGTCGAGGACGAACCCTTGCTCAGAATCACCATGGCCGATGCCCTGCGCAAGGAGGGGTGGGCGGTGGATGTGGCCGAGGATGGCGTCAAGGGCGCCGCCCTCTTCGAGCAGCACCTGCATGACACCGTACTGAGCGATCTCGTGATGCCCAAGTTGGGTGGGATGGAACTGCTCAAGCGGATCAAGGCCCTGCAGCCGGAAACCACGGTGGTCATCATCACCGCGCACGGGACCGTCGACCGGGCGGTGGAAGCCATGCGCGAGGGCGCATCGGATTTCATCACCAAGCCGTTCTCCATGGCGCAGGTGGTGGTCAGGATCGCCAACGTGTGTTCGGTCAGGATCCTTCGCGAGCAGAACGTTCGTCTCCAGGAGCAGCTGGAACAGCGGCACTCGTTCTCATCCATCATCGGCCGTTCAAAGGCCATGCAGGAGGTCTTCGATCTCATCCGATTGGTTGCCGACTCCGAAGCTTCGGTCCTGATTCACGGTGAGAGCGGCACCGGGAAGGAAATGGTGGCGTCGGCGATTCACTTCAACTCCGGGCGGCGGGCGAAACCCTATATCCGAGTCAGCTGCGCCTCCCTGCCCGAGTCGTTGATCGAATCCGAGCTCTTCGGTTATGAGAAAGGCGCCTTCACCGGGGCCAGCGAACGCCGTATCGGACGATTCGAGGCGGCGAGCAGCGGGACCCTTTTTCTCGACGAGATCGGGGAGCTGCCCCTGAGTTTCCAGGTCAAGCTCCTCCGTGTGCTCCAGGAACGCCAGATCGAGCGCCTCGGCTCCAACCGGCCGATCGATGTCGATGTCCGATTCGTATCGGCGTCTCTCCGGCCATTGGAGGAGGAGATCGAGGCTGGACGGTTCAGGGAAGATCTCTACTTCAGGGTCAACACGGTCGCCATCCACCTCCCGCCTCTCCGTGAGCGGCGCGAGGACATTTCCCTCTTGGCCCAGTCTTTTCTGATGGAGTTTTCACGCGAACGGCAGCGTGAAATCGAGGGATTCTCGGACGAGGTACTCGGGCTCTTCGAGGCCCATACATGGCCGGGCAACGTACGCGAACTCCGCAACGTCGTCGAACGGGCGGTTCTCTTCTGCCGCGGCCCTGTAGTCACCGCTGAAGACTTGCCCATGGCTCTTCGCGGTGAAGACGGCAAGGCTCCCCGGCCTGCCCAGGGTCGCGTGGAACCGCTCCAGCGGGCCGTAGAACACGCTGAGGTGGAGGCGATCCGCGCCGCTCTCCAGTCGACAAACGGACGGCGGGCGGAAGCCGCCGAACTCCTCGGCATCTCGCGCAAGACGCTGTGGGAAAAGATCAAAAACCTCGATATCTCCGTCGACTTCT
>JARFRM010000181.1 GCA_029287235.1 Thermoanaerobaculales bacterium | reverse complement strand
CCCGCTCGAGATCGTCGGCGGTGACCTCGAGATTGGCGCGCATCTGCTCGATGGCCTCGAGTGGGATGTCGAGCCCGAGCTCGAACTCGGCCTCCGCGAGCGCCAGCCACATCCGCCGCCAGGTGGTGTAGCGATGGCCCGGGGAGAACAGATGGAGCATCTCGGGCGAGGCATACCGCCCCGCCAGCGGGTGGTCGAATCCGTTGAGGTCTGTCATACCGCGAGTATAGCGGCAGCTCTTTTTCTTCCCCTTTCCTTTTTTGGATCGCTAGGCGATCCAAAAAAGGAAAGGGGAAGAAAAAGAAAGAGATATAGTTCATGGTTGGAGGTTGTCGAGATGGTTAAGGTCACGTCTGAGTTAGGACGGCTCCACCGGGTACTGGTGCACGAGCCCGGGGTCGAGGTCGACCGCATGGTGCCGCCCATGATGGAGGAGCTGCTCTTCGACGACATCCTCTTCGGTGAACGCGCACGCGATGAGCACGGCCGCTTCCGGCGGCTGCTCCAGGTGCTCGGCATCGAGGTGGTGGAGGCTGCCGATCTCCTGCGCGAGACCCTCGCCGACGGCAATGCCCGAGAGTGGTTGTGGCGAATGATGCTGCCGCAGCTGCCGCCCGATCTCCGTTCCTCGATTCCGCCCGATACGGACGAGATGGAGGCGGCGGTCGTCGGCGGTCTCCTCACCCACAAGGAGGGCGGCGGCATTGAGATCGGTGATCTCTTCCGGCTGGCGCCGCTGCCCAACTGGTGTTTCCAGCGCGACCCCCAGATCATCCTCGGCGACGGCATCGTCTTCTCGGCCATGGCGACCCCGGCGCGCTGGCGCGAGGGTCTCCTCGCCCGCGCCATCTTCCGCTTTCACCCCGAGCTCGGCTCGACCCCGGTGATCCACGACCCCATGCGGCCCGAGCCGGGACACGAGGAGTTCTTCGGCTACCACCGGCCGCGACTCGAGGGCGGCGACGTGCTCGTACTGTCGGCGGATGTGGTTGCCATCGGTGTCTCGGAGCGCACCAACGCCCTCGCCGTCGACTCACTGGCACGCGGTCTGTCCCGCATGGAGGGCGGACCGCGCTGGCTCGAGGTGGTCCACCTGCCGCGGCGCCGCGCATACATGCACCTCGACACTGTCTTCACCCCTGCCGACAGGGACTCGGCCCTCGCCTTCCCACCGGTGATCTGCGGCGATGGTCCGCAGCTGGCCGAGACATACGAGGTCGACCTCCAAGCCAGGGATCTCACCCCGCAACACCGCGGCTGCGTCCTCGACGCCATCCGTGAGCACGGTCTCGATCTCGAGCTCATCCCCTGCGGCGGCGCCGATCCCCTGGCCCAGCAGCGCGAGCAGTGGACCGACGGAGCCAACACTCTCGCGCTGGCCCCGGGAGTCATCACTCTCTACGACCGCAATGTGGCGACGGCCGACGAGCTCAGCCGCCGCGGCTGGCGGGTCATCAACGCCGAGGATGTCCTTCTTGGCCGAGAAGAGGTCTCCCTCGACGGCGCCGCCGGAAAGACCTGTCTGCTTCTCGCCAGCAACGAGATCTCGAGGGCCCGAGGGGGCCCGCACTGCCTCTCGCACCCCCTCGAGCGCGACAAGGTCTGAGGATTCACCGCGAGGACACGAAGGACACAAAGCGCTTAGCGCTTAGCTGTTAGCTGTTAGCTGTTAGCTGTTAGCTCCATCGCAGGTTCACACCAACGAACACCTTTGCACGCAGATACCTCAAACTCGGTTCTTCAGGCGGTGACACACATCGAGATGCTTGGAACGGCCTGAGCACCCTCGGGCACGTTCGGTTGCGATGGGGCTAACGGCCAATAGCTGACAGCTAACTGCTTCCCGCTTCCCGGAGCTGCCGCCAGCGATCGTGGTACCAGAGCCACTGCTCGGGCGCCCTGCGGATCGCTTCCTCGGTGACAGCCATGAAGCGCGCGGTGAGCGGGCCGTCCTCGAGCTCTTCGTCGCTCAGCTCCTGGGGCACGATGGGTTCACCGAAGGTCACGGTGTACTGCGCCGGGCCGTCCCAATAGCCGAAGATCGGCACCACGGCCGCGCCGGTCTTGCGGACGAAGCGCGCAAGCACGGGGTGGGTCTTGGCCGGGTGACCAAAAAACTGCGCCTGGAAGTCGACGCCCCGCGGTCGCTGATCGATGAGGATGCCGACGACCCCGCCCTCCTTGATCGCCTGGAGCACCTCGCGGCTGATGTTGAATTTCCCCAGTGCGCGGTTGCCGAAGGTCGCGCGCAGACGCTCGAGTTCGGCGTCGAGCAGAGGATTGTCCAACGGTCGATGGATCACCGCCATCCCACCCGGAATCAGCAGCCCACCCATGAGCGCCGCCGCCTCCCACGAGCCGAGATGGGCCGAGAGCAGAAAGAAACCTCGACCCGAATCGATGGCGCGCTGGAGGTTCTCAAGGCCCTCCACCGTCACCTCGGCGCGGAGCTGGTCGGGATCGAGCCGCTGAAGCCTCAGGGTGTCGAGGGCGATCCGGCCGAAGTGGCGGGAGACCTCGCGGGCCAGATGCCGTCTCTCGTTCGCGGTCATCTCGGGAAAGGCGAGATCGAGGTTGAAGTCGATGATCTCTCTGCGGCGTCTCGACACCGAGTAGAAGACCGATCCGATCAAGGTCCCGAATCGAGCCGAGGCCGCCGGGCCGAGGAATCCGGCCAGGCCCCGTGCGAGGCGGTAGAGCCAATACTCGAACCGGTTGCGCAACGCGGATCTCTGCTTGCTCACGACCCCCCCTCCGGCAGCAAGAGAAAAAGCTCATCCCAGCTTCCCTCCACCGGAACCATGCTGGCCTCGACCACCCAGACCTCCGCCTCGGACGGCATCTTGACGGCGTCCTTGGCAGTGGTGACCACCACCGCTCCGAGCGCCGCCGCCGCCGCAAGGGCCTCTTCAACTTCCGTCCCGGTGAAGGGGTGGTGGTCGGCAAACCAACGGGTTCCAACGACCTCCGCGCCGGCGGTCCGAAGGAGATCGGCGAAGCCCCCGGGCCGGGCGAGCCCGGCAACCGCGAACACGGGCGTCCCGCCGAGCACCTCGGGGCCGGTCTGGTCGTGTCCTCGTCGAATGGTGGTAGGCTCGAGCCGCGCCGCCAGCACCGGCACCTCGAGGCCCTGCTCGGCCACCACACGCCGCACCGAGGCCAGCACCGGTTCGGGATCCGGCCCCACCTTGGTCACCAGGACAGCGTCGGCCCTCGTCAATCCGGAGAGGGGTTCGCGAAGCCGCCCTCGCGGCGGCAACCGGCCACCGCCCCACGGGTCGCCGGCATCCACCAGCACCAGGTCGAGATCGCGCTCGAGCCGCAGATGCTGGAAGCCGTCGTCGAGCACCAACACATCGGCGCCTCGGGAGAGGGCCTCGACACCTCCGCGCGCCCGGTCGGCATCCACCACAATCGGCACTCCGGGCAGTCGCTGAGCAAGCTCAATCGGTTCGTCTCCGGCCTCCCTGAACGTCTCGCCGGGCTCCGGCCCGATGAGCACCACCGTCTCGTCCACCGCCCGACCGTACCCCCGGGTGAGCACTGCCGGATGGCGGCCCCTCCGCACCAGATCGCGGACCAGGGCGATGACGGTTGGGGTCTTGCCGGTCCCACCGAAGATCAGATTGCCGACCGAGATCACCGGCACCGGGAGCCGTGATGAACGCAACCAACCCCGGTGATAGGCCCCGATTCGCACCGCCACCGCCACCCGGTAGAGCGGGGTCAGGGGCGCGAGCAGCCGGTGCCAAGCCCTATGCCGCGGTCTCACCGGTTGTCTCCCGTGGGCTGCGCCTCGTCCGCGAGCTCGAGCAGGGCCGCCGCGGTGAGGGCGGTGGCGCCCCGATTGGCCTCCACGGCCGCCCGTCCGGCGGCGCCCGCGGCGCGAGCCGCTGCGGGATCATCGAGCCACCGCGCCAACGCGGTCGCGAGTTCGTCCCCATCGGCCACCAGGCGCGCAGCCCCGACGGCGGTCATCTCGTCGTAGACCTCGACGAAGTTGCGAACGTGGGGCCCGCTGAGCACGGGCACCCCCCAGACCGCCGCTTCGAGGGGGTTGTGGCCCCCGGTGGGCGCCAGCGAGCCGCCGATGAAGGCAACCGCCGCCACCCGGTAGGCGCGGGCGAGTTCGCCGATGGTGTCGAGGAGATAGACCGTGGTCGAGGCGGCCGGTTGATCGCCCGAGCTCCGCCTGATCATGGAGAGACCACGCCGTGTCACGAGCTCGGCCACCGTATCGAATCGCTCGGGATGGCGGGGCGCGAGGATGAGCAAGACCGACCGGCCTTCCTCCTCGAGCCGAGCCACCGTGTCGAGCACCGTGGCCTCTTCACCTTCCATGGTCGACCCGGCGACGACGATGGGTCGGTCACCCGCGGCCGCGAGAGCGTCCTCGACCCATGACAGCGGGGTGGGATCGGGTTCCAGGTCGTACTTGATGTTGCCCGCGACTCGGATCGTATCTGTCGAAACACCGAGGGCCGCAAATCGTTCGGCGTCCGCTTCCGACCGGGCGAGGACCAGCCGCACCGGCGCCAACAGCGGCTCGAGCAGCGGCCTCACCCGGCGATAGCTGCGAAAGGATGAGTCGGACAGACGCGCGTTGACCACCGCGGCGGGAATCCGGCGGCGCCCAGCCTGGTGCAGCATCTCCGGCCAGAGCTCGGTCTCCACCACCACCAGGGCCCGCGGATCGGCAGCATCGAAGACCCGCCGAACCGCACCCGGCAGATCGATTGGGCAGGGGATCACCGTCACACCATCGCCGGCGATTCGCCGCGCGAGATCGAGCCCGGTGGAGGTTGTGGCCGAAAGCAGGATCGGAAACCGGGGTCGGTCGGTATGGATTTCTCGAATCAACCGCCGGGCGATCTCCACCTCTCCCACGGAGACCGCATGGATCCACATCCCCCGGCGCTCCAGATCGGGGAGTTGGAGAGCGAATCGTTCGCGAAAGGCCGGTCTGCGCTTGCCCTTGAGCCGGTCGCGGATCTTGAGCACCGGAATCGCAACGGGGAGAAGCGCCACCACCAGCGTCCGGTACAACCACATCATGGTCAGAGAATACCCCGGCGCCGGGGATCCTATTGGATCACGGCGTACTCGGGCTCACCACCGGCGACGATGAAGGTCCCCGCCTTGCGTTCGAGCGCCTGCTTGAGACTGTCGGCATCGGTGATGAGGACCTCCTTGCCCGTGGCCTCGACGAAATCGATGGCCGACTGGATCTTGGGCCCCATGGAACCCGGTGGAAACTGGTTCGACGCCATCATGGTGCGCGCCCGGTCCACCGGCAGGCATCGCAACCACCTCTGGTTCGGCCGGCCGTAGCTCTCGGCGATCATGGGGACGTTGGTGAGAACGATGAAGAGATCGGCGTTGAGGTCCGTCGCCAGAATCGACGCCACATAGTCTTTGTCGATCACCGCCTCGACCCCACGGTAGTAGCCGCCGACATCCTCGTAGACCGGGATGCCGCCGCCGCCGCCGGCGACGACGATGGCGCGGTCTTCGATCAACCGCTTGAGCAACCGGCTGCCGAGAATCCGGTGCGGTTTTGGTGAGGCCACCACCTTGCGCCAGCCTCGACCCGGCTCCTCCACCATCTCCCAGCCCGCCTCCTGCATCAACAAATTAGCGCGGTACGCGGTGTAGTAGGGACCGACCGGTTTGGACGGGTTCTCGAAGGCCGGATCCTCCCGGTCCACCACCACCTGGGTCAGCACCGCTGCGATATCGCGGTCGAGTTGCTCCTCGTTGAGACGGTTGCGCATCTGGTTGGCGAGCATGTAGCCCATCGAGCCCTGGGTCTGGGCCACCGCCACATCGAGGGACTGGGGCGGGATCTTGGTGAAGGCCTCCTCGACCTGGATCATGATGTTGCCGACCTGGGGTCCGTTGCCGTGGACAATGGCGAGCTCGTAGCCGCGGTGGATGATCTCCACCAGCCACCGGGTCGCCTTCCAGGCGAGGGTGAACTGCTCCTCCTGAGTGCCGTGATCCTGGGGACGAAGCAGGGCGTTGCCGCCGAAGGCGATGACTGCGACGGGTTGGTCCTCGCCGTCGAGTGAGATGGTGTTGCGCTCGTTCATGATGGCCTCCACCCCGCGGTGACGGGGAAGATGAGCATTGTGGATCTGGGAGCGTCGGGTGTCAATATCTCCGTGCCCGTACCCGTTTTCGTTTCCGCAAATCCTCGACAGAACGCGGGATCAACGTGCGGCGGCGCGTGCCTGGCTCTCATTTTCGCCGCGAAAATGGTGCCTGGCACCGCACGGGAAGAGCGCAGAGAAAATCATGTTCGGGAAAACGCTCCGGGAGACGGGAGACCGAACCCGATGCTCTCGTCGCTGTTGCCCGAGAGTGCCCCCTCAAACGATATTTGGGCTCGAAAGGCCAATCGTGCGGTTGCGGTTTGGTTCCCAAAATCGTTTGAGACGGCACGTCCGATCGGTGCTGGAAGCTCAGACCCTTGATAGAACGCGGGCCCGGTGCCTGGCTCTCGTTTCGCCGCGAAACGGTGGCACCGCTCCCATCGCGCCACCCGGAGCGCGCACGCTCGACCCAAGGACCTCCGATCACCTTTCCATGGGATGCGGGTAGTACATCCCCAGGTTTTCCTCGCTTGGTGTGCTTTCCAGGCTGCCCCGCGCGCCCCCGGCGATGATGGGATCCTCACTCTCGGCCAGCTCTTCCAGATAGCTCCCGACCTTCTCGCCCTGCGCCACCGTGCCGTATGAATGAACCACTCCGAAAGTCAGGAAGACCTCACCCAAGAACCGGCGCTGCGAGAACGACCGCGCGGTCTCGATCATTTCATCGAGCTTGGCGTCCGGAAGCTCGAGGGTGAACCGTCCTGACGATTCGCGGAACAGAAAGGGGCTGAGGTCGAAGGCCGAGGTCTTCTTGGCGGTCAACGAACGCTGGGGTGCGATCTCTCCGATCACCACCGATGCGAGCAGCGCGAGCTCAAGATCATCGTCTTGCCGGGCCACCCGGTAGACGCAGCGAACACCGACATCGATGCAGTGGAGTCCGACGATGTCGTTGATGATGGTGACATCCTCCTGGCGCAACAACCGACCAAGGCGAATGGCGCGCCGGCAGTCCTCAAGCCCTTCCAGGGGATCGTGTGAGGCAACCCCGCGAGCTGCCCACGACCGGGCCAGAGTCATCATGAATCGGAGGTTGGGAACCCGGGTGTTGGCTCCCTCGAGAGGGAGCATGGCGGGGTAGAAGCTCATGATGGCCTGGTCGACCCAGGCCTCGGCCTCGAGCAGAAGCTCGTCGTCGCCTTCGAGCGCCCACCCAAAATCCTCGCCGGCCTCGACCCGGCGCGAATCGGCCGCCTCGGCGTCCGCCGCCCGCGGGCCCCGCTCCCTTTCGAACAACACAAACCAACTCGCCGCGTTGTCGCTGCCGTCTCCCAGAGGGGCGAGGAGATCGAGATTGGTCTGAAACTCCACCGGCCAGGTCGCAGATCTAGGATATGACCATTGCGGCAGCTTGAGTGCCTGGGCAGCGCCACGTGCGGTTTCGGTTAGGGTCGCAGTCGCCTCGGTTGTCTCGGTCGCTTCGGCGGCACGGTGTTTCCAGTGAACGAGCGTCCGCGCGCCGAGCAACCCGCCAAGCACGATGACGATGGTGACGGCGGCGGTAACGAGGGTCCGCGCCGGATTGGGTTCAACGCTCATGAGAAATCCTCGCTTTCTTTCGACAAAGCAACCCGGGGCTCACGCAAACCGGCGCCGATCATCCGGTCGGGAAGGGAGACCGTGATTCGTTCGAGGAAGATCAGGGCTGCCAGATCGTCCTGAACCTCTTGGCCGACTTGAATCGGCACGACCGGGTTCGACAGTCGGCCGGGGGAATGGTCCCCCACGACCACGTGTCCAAAAAGCAGCACCGCCACGGACGCCGCCCAGGCGAAATGGGCCGGGCGGCTGTTCCAAATCCTGGTCCAGACATCTGGTTCATCCGTGCGTACCAGGGCGCGCCGCGCGGCGGAGAGGGCGCGGCATCCTGTACAACCGCGCCTCCTGCGACGACCGGGGCGTGCCCTGGGACCCGCGGCGCTTCACGGTCCGCTGGACCGGCAAGACCTGGTCGGGCGACGTGCCTGACGGCGGCTGGCCGCCCGCGGCGCGCCACGCCTTCATCATGAAGCCCGAGGGCCACGCCCGCCTCTTCGGTGCGGGCCGGGCCGACGGGCCGCTGCCCGAGCACTACGAGCCCTGGGAGAGCCCGGTGGCCAATGC
>JARFRM010000149.1 GCA_029287235.1 Thermoanaerobaculales bacterium | reverse complement strand
GCCCCTGCCCCTGCCCCTGCCCCTGCCCCTGCCCCTGCCCCTGCCCCTGCCCCTGCCCCTGCCCCAGCCCCTGCCTCTGCCGCTGCCGCTGCATCCGGCATCTCGAGTGACAACCCACCCGTCAACAAGTACCATGAGGGCTGTCTTAGGCCGAGACGCCCTTGGCGCTCGGACCGTGGGAGGCATCATGATCGACACCGCCGCGATCTACGACAAGATCCGTCACCTGATTCCCGAGGTGGAGTGGGCCGTTCATGAGCCCTTGATTGCCGAGATCAACCGCCTGAAGACCGAGGTGGGAGCGGTGATCCTGGCGCACAACTACCAGCTGCCCGAAGTTTTTCACGGTGTTGCAGACATCACCGGCGACTCGTTGGCGCTGGCCGAACGGGCCGCCGAGGCCGAGGCCGATGTCATCGTCATGTGCGGGGTTCACTTCATGGCGGAGACCGCGAAGATCGTCAATCCCGACAAGACCGTGCTGATCCCCGATCTCGAGGCCGGCTGTTCGCTCGCCGAGTCCATCACCGCGGCGGATGTGCGCGAGCTCAGGCGACGATACCCCGGCGTGCCCGTGGTCACCTATGTCAACACCTCGGCGGAGGTCAAGGCGGAGACCGACGTGTGCTGCACCTCTGCCAACGCGGTCGAGGTGGTGGAGAGCCTTGGGACCGATCGGGTGATTTTCCTGCCCGACGAGTACCTCGGCCGATGGGTCGAGGCCAACACCGAGGTCGAGGTGATCCTGTGGACGGGCTGCTGCGAGGTCCACGAGAAGTTCACCGTGGCGGATGTCGAGGCCTATCGCGACCAGTTTCCGGGTGTCCAGGTGATCGCGCACCCGGAGTGCAGGCTCGATGTGCTCGAGGCCGCCGACCTGGTGGGGTCGACCGCGGGGATGATCAAGTACCTGAGTGACCACCGGCCGGAGAGAGTCGTCATGATCACCGAGTGTTCGATGAGCGACAACGTGTCGGCGGAGTTTCCCGACATCGACTTTGTCCGATCCTGCACCATCTGTCCACACATGAAGAAGATCACCCTCGAGAGCATCGTTGCTGCGTTGAAGCTTGGTCAGTTCGAGGTCAAGGTCGCCCCCGACGTGGCCGCTCGGGCGTTGCGTGCCGTCGAGCGGATGCTGGAGGTCGGCCGGGGCGAGCGCGGGTGAGAGCGGAGAGCTCCTTCTCTCCGGAGATGGTCCGGCTCGCCGATGTCGTGGTCATCGGAAGCGGTGTCGCCGGGTTGATGGCGGCGTTCCACGCCAACCACCGTGAAGTCGTGATTCTCTCCAAGTCCGTCTTCGCCGAAGGTGGTTCGAGCCCCCTCGCCCAGGGTGGCGTGGCGGCGGCGGTGGGACCGGGAGACTCTCCCGTTTCTCATGCCCAGGACACCATGGATGCCGGCGCCGGCCTCTGCCGCGAAGAGGTTGTGCGGGCGGTCACTCGTGAGGGCCCGGAGCGGATCGCTGAGCTTCTGGCCCTCGGGGCGGCCTTTGACCGATCGCCATCGGGGGAGCTCGATCTCGGCCGGGAGGGTGCACACGACCGGGCACGAGTGGTTCACGCCGAAGGTGATGCCTCGGGCGCAGAGATCGTACGGGCGCTCAGGTCGGCGGTCGAGGCCGAGGATCGTATCGAGATCCTGGATCACACCTTGGCGCTCGAGCTTGTCGTGGACCGCGGTCGGGTGGCGGGAGTGCTCTGCGCCGATGTCGATGGCAGGCCGTTCCTGATTGCCGCCAACGCGGTGGTTCTGGCGACCGGCGGCATCGGCAGAGTGTATTCGGCAACAACCAACCCGGTCGAGTCCACCGGCGACGGCCTCGCGATGGCCGCCCGCGCCGGCGCCTCTCTTGCGGGTCTGGAGTTTGTTCAGTTCCACCCGACGGCGCTTGACGTCAACGCAGATAGAACGCCCCTTCTCACAGAAGCCCTGCGAGGTGAGGGTGCTCTGTTGGTAGACGAAGGCGGTCGTCGCATCATGGATGGCGTCCACGAGGCGCTCGAGCTCGCTCCGCGCGATATCGTGGCGCGGGCAATCTGGAACGAGCTCCAGGTCGGCGGGCGGGTCTTCCTCGACGGCACCGCTCTGGTCGACGAGTTTGCCGACCGTTTCCCGTCGGTCCTGGGTCTTTGCCTCGAGCACGGACTCGATCCGAGAACCCGTCCCATGCCGGTGACGCCGGCCGCTCACTATCACATGGGTGGCGTTGTCGTCGGGCTCGATGGGAGCACCTCGCTTCGCCGACTGTGGGCGTGTGGTGAGGTCAGCTGGACCGGGCTCCACGGCGCCAATCGCCTGGCCAGCAACTCGCTCCTCGAGGCCCTGGTCTATGGTCGGCGAACGGGACATTCGGTGGCCGAGGTCTCGCGGGACCATGCCTCGGTTGAGAGGGTTTCCCGGGCCGCGAATCGATCGGGTTTCGAGCTTGGTGGACACCCGTGGGCACGGCCCACCGATCCGGTGGCGGCGGAAGTCCGGATGGTGATGTGGCGGGATGTGGGTATGGTTCGCTCCATGACGGGGCTTCGTCGAGCCCAGCTCGACATCGACCGGCTCAGCCGAGGGCGGGGGAACAGGGTGGGGGAGATCGCCAACCTCTTGACCGTGGCGCGGCTCGTGACCACCGCAGCCACCATCAGAACCGAGAGCCGCGGCGCCCACTTCAGACGTGATTTTCCGCTTTCCAGCTCGCACTGGAGTCAAGAGCTCTTTTTTGAGGGGTTGCGGCCGCTCGGCCCGCGGCCGCGCCGCGATGAGGATGAACGGAATCGAATCGGCGACACGGACGCTCACGAGTCCGAAGGACGGAAGGACTGAGATCGATGACCAGACCGATACTCCCGGAGCTTCACCAGTTGCTGTTCGAGGATCTCCTTCGTCACGCCTTGCTCGAGGATCTCGGTCGCGCCGGCGACGTGACCTCGGATGCGGTCGTCGAGCACGACCTCAAGGCAAAGGCGAGAATCATCGCGCGGGAACCCTGCCGGATCTCCGGCGGTCCGGTGGCGGCCATGGCCTTCCGCCTGCTCGATCCCAGGGCCGAGGTGAAGCACCTGGTTGCGGATTGCGACGATGCCGGGGCCGGCGACGTGCTGCTCGAGGTGCGAGGACGGGCGAGGTCGATGTTGAGCGCCGAGAGGACGGCCATCAACCTCCTGGCGCGGCTGTGCGGAATCGCCACCCTGACTCGGACCTTTGTGCGTGAGGTGAGTGACTGGCCGGCTCGGATCATCTGCACCCGCAAGACGACCCCCGGTCTGCGGGCGTTGGAGAAGTACGCGGTGCGCTGCGGCGGTGGATCCAACCACCGCTTCGGACTCGACGACTCGGTGATCATCAAGGATAACCACATCGCCCTCGCCGGTGGGGTGCAGCCGGCGGTGGAGCGGGTGCGGTCGGCCATCGGTCACACCGTGAAGGTCGAGCTTGAAGTGGACACCCTCGAGCAGCTCGAAGAAGGTCTCCTGGTGGGGGTCGATGTCGTGATGCTCGACAACATGACGGCGGAGCAGCTCCGGAATGCTGTGGAGATGGTCGCCGGCCGGACGGTGGTCGAAGCCTCCGGGGGGATCACCCTCGCCAATGCCGCCGAGGTTGCCGCCACCGGGGTTGATCTCATGGCGGTCGGGGCCCTCACCCACAGCGCACAGTCGGTGGATCTGTCGATGGAGGTGATCACCTGAGCCGCTGCCACGCGCTCCGCAGAGTTGAACCGCGAGGGCGCAAGGGACGCAAAGGCATCGCATTTGTAAGTCGGCGTGGAGTGGCTTGAGGGTTGTCGGACTTCGTAGGGGCGCGCCTCCGACCGGGAGGTGTCTGAAGGGCAGGCTGGAAGCCCGCCCCCACAACCATCGCCAGGCTGGAGGTCCACCCCCACAACAATCGCTGAGTTTCCGGACTGTTGATGAAGTTTCGATGCGAGGGCGGCGGCGCGTGGCTTGAGGGTTGTCGGACTTCGTAGGGGCGCGCCTCCGACCGGGAGGTGTCTGAAGGGCAGGCTGGAAGCCCGCCCCCACAACCATCGCCAGGCTGGAGGTCCACCCCCACAACCATCGCTGAGTTTCAGGACTGTTCATGAAGTTTCGATGCGAGTGCGGCGGCGAGTGGCTTGAGGGTTGTCGGACTTCGAAGGGGCGCGCCTCAGACCGGGAGGTGTCTGAAGCGCAGGCTGGAAGCCCGCCACCACAACGATCGCCAGGCTGGAGGTCCACCCCCACAACCATCGTGGAGAAGGTGATTGAGGCGGCTTTGTGGAGCAGGCTTCCAGCCTGCTCATGGGGGTGATGCGGTATTGCGTCCAAGGAAGCGATCATCGGGCGCGGAAACGGCCTCCGTTCCCGATTCCTTCCACTCCGGCCTTCTGGGCCGCCTTTGGCGACCCAGCGTCGCACCATCGGCGTGGTCGCGCGTGGGGTGGATTGGAGGGTCTGCGACCACGCCGATGGCGCGCCGGCGGCCTCATTCGTTGCCGGGAGAGATGCACCGGATCGCTTTGCCGCGAGGGTTGCCCGGTCCGCAGTTGTGCGGAGCGCGCCACCAAGCTGGCGGGTCGTTCCTGCACAACAGTGGACCCGGCACACCCCGGTGAGCGGTGGTCTTGCGCGTCCTCGGAGCGCTGATCCGGCCGCTTCCGCTGTTCCTGTCCCTGCCGCTGTCCCTGTCCCTGCCGCTGTCCCTGTCCCTGTCGCTGTCCCTGTCCCTGTCGCTGTTCCTGTCCCTGCCGCTGATCCTGCCGCTGCCCGGGACGTTGTCCCTGGCCCTGCCGCGGGTGCCTGCCACGGCGCGGCATGAAACCGCGCCGCCCTTGTGGAATAATCCGCCCCCGCAATGGGGGGGTGAACATGGATCGAGAACGCGCCGGACTGGATGACGAGACTCTCGGATTCGTCCTGCAGACCCTCAAGACGGTGACTGAACGCCGGCTCGACAAGGAGACCCGGCTCAACCTCGACTCCGATGACGAGTTTCCGGTCGAGCTGGTCCAGGAGATGCTCGGTCCGGAGCTCGGGCTCCACCTGCTCTTCCTACCCGAGGAGGTTGGCGGTCTCGGTGGCGGCGGGCGGGACCTCTTCCGGGTCTCCGAGGAAATGGCGCGAACCGATCTCGGGGTGGCGACTGCCTTCCTCGCCATCGCCCTCGGCGTCGATCCCATCATCGTCGGCGGCACTCCGGAACAGAAAGCGCACTGGCTCGGACGGATCGGGGAGGAGGGACTCATCGTCGCCTACGGGGTCACCGAGCCCGAGGCCGGCTCCAACGTGGCTCGGCTCAAGACCGAAGCCGTCCCCATCACCGATGACGACCAAAGGGTGATCGCCTACAGCATCACCGGGGCCAAACAGTTCATCACCAACGGCGGCGTGGCGCAGATCTACACAGTGCTCGCCCGGACTCCCGGTGGCCCCTCCTTCTTCGTGGTCGAACGCGGTGCCCCCGGACTCGTGGTCGGCGAGGCGGAGCACAAGCACGGAATCCGTGCATCCAACACGACCAGCCTGATCTTCGACGCGGTCGAGGTGCCCGCCTCTCATCTTCTCGGCCTCGAGGAGGGCAAGGGTCTGGAGCAGGCCAACGAGGTCTTCGGATTCACCCGGCTGATGGTGGCCGCCTTCGGTCTCGGGGCCGGGGAGGAGGCCCTCGCTCGAGCCGTGACCTATGGCCACGAGCGAATCCAATTCGGTGAGCCGCTCTACTCCAAGCAGGGTTTTTCCCACAAGCTCATCGTCCCGCACGCCGTCAGACTCGAAGCCGCCCGCGCCTATTGTGAGTGGGTTTCCGAACGCCTGGACGCCGGCGAGCCCGGGCTCCAGGTCGAGGGCGCGGTGGCCAAGTATTTCGCCTCGGAGGCGGGCAACGCCGCCGCCGACGCCGCCATCCAGGCCCACGGCGGCTACGGCTACACCCACGAATATGAGGTCGAGAAGATCCGCCGCGATGTACGGATCACGACGATCTACGAGGGAACCTCGGAGATCCTCCAGAACATCATCGGTACCCACCGTTGGCGGGTGTCGGTCAAGACCAAGGGCGGTTTCTATCGCGACATGGCCACCTCGCTCCGCGAGTTGGGAACGGGAGAGGCGGCGGCGTTGGCGGCGGAAGCCATGGCCGAGACCATGCTCGCCTGTCACCGGCGCAAGCTCCCTCGGGAGCAGTGGGCCATGTTCGAGTTGGCGAGAATGGCGACCGAGGTCGAGACCGCGGTGGCCCTGGCGCACAAGGCCGCTCGCAACAGCGGGCCCGACCGAGAGCTCCTGATGCCGTGCGCCCGGTTGCACGGCGGTTCGGCGGCCCGCGATGTCGCCGTGACCGGCCAGAGACTGCTCCGCGCCAGCGGACGCTACGAAGAGTCCGAGATCGAAGCCTGGAAAAACGACGTTGGTTTCAACGATCTGCTGGCCACCGCAGACGGAGAGCTCGAGGAGATGGGGCGGGTTGCCGCGGCGCTAGGAGCCGGCACCGCATAGAATTGGCGTCGCCTTTCCATCCGCCATCTATGCGGTGCAGACTCCTGGAGCCAGACCGGTAGGTCAACCTTTCCCGAGTGCGACACCTATTCCGTGGTCGTAGACGAGCTGGCCGCCGTGGTAGGCGGTGAGAACGAGGAGAGCGACGGCGGCGAAGACGGCCGTCAGGGCGGCGAGCCGGAAAATGCCGAGATGGACCTCGAGGTCGTGGCGGCCGAGCCAGCTGACAAAGAGCCTGAGGACGATGGCGATTCCGGAGGCGATGAGGGTGAGCAGGGCCAGGTCCTCGTGATCGGCGAGCACGCCCTGGGCGACCCCGGCCACCGGCGCCGCCGCCTCGGCGGCCCGCTCGCCGCTGAGATAGGCCACGCCGGCGCTGATCCCACCCAGGGTCACCAACGCCGTGGCGGCCCGGTCGAGCCAGAGAAAACCGCGAAAGACGAGACAACCTGCTTCAAAGAGCGCCGCGGTGACGAGCAGCGCGATGGGGAAGTGAACCACCATGGGGTGGATCGATGTCGGCAGGAATGAAGCGAGATTGAAGTCCATGTCTGAAATCGGTGTACTTTTCTTTCCGTGGTCTCTGCCCCATGGACAGGATTCGTAGTCTACCGCGGAATCGGAATGATGGATGTGATCTGAGTTCAGAGCTGAAACAGTTCATTCTCGAAATTAGAAGCCTGTGAGACTTCGCGGGCGGGACGCCCGCGCCACAATAGGCCGATAGTCTTCGAAGCGGGCGCCGAGAAGAGAGGGCGCCGCAGATGCGGCGCCCCTTTGGTCAGACGGTCGCGTTGTTCAGTTGCGGCTGTCGTTCACCGGCTCTGCGGGCGTGGTCACCACCTCGCGTGAGGAACCGAAGTCCTCGAATTGAAGCCACTCGACATCCTTCCAGAAATCGTGCGGGGTCTTTTCCGGCGCTCCGGGGTCGAGGATCTTCACGTTGAGGTGATCGAGGAGGGTTCCGGTGGCCTCGCGGTAGCCGACCATGGCCTTGCGGTAGTCGAGGTGGGCGCGGATGAGGGCGAGCTGGGCGTTGGCGAGATCTTCCTGGATCTGCGATAGCTGGAAGTTGGTCGAGAGACCGTTGTCGAACTTGGTCTGCTCGGCCTCGACGTTGCGCTCGGCGAGAACCATCGAGGCTGTGGCGGCTTCCACCGCCGCAGCGCCGTCATAGAGCGCACGAACCGCGAAACGGACCTGACGCGTGATCTCCTGTTTGAGGGCGTTGAGCTGGACATTCCCCTGCTGGGTCTCATATCGTCGCTGAGCGAGTCGGGCCTTGGCTTCATTGTTGCCGATCGGAACCGTCAATTGCACACCCACCGACCAGTGGGGAAACTGCCAATCGACCAACTGATCGTAAGCACCGCCGAAGTTTCCACTGACCTTGATTTCGTCACCCGTGTCCGGGTCCTCGATCAGGGCGTTCCCATCGAGGCCGCCGAATCCATAGGACGCCTCGAGATCGAGGCTGGGAAGGGTCACGTGTTTGGCAACCTTGGTGTTGTAGTCGAGCTGACTGATCTCGAGGTGCTTCTCGCGGATCTCCGGGCGCGATTGGTGGGCGGTCTCGATGGCCTCCCGGAGGTTGGGGGACAGAGGTTCGAAATCATAGGCCTCGGTGGTTGTGATCGTGGTCATCCACTCGCGTGGATCGTTGAACCCGAGCACCGATTTGAGCGAATCCTCGGCGTTGGCGGCCAGATTGCGGGCGTAGATCAACTCCTGCTTTCGGGTGGCGACGGTGGCCTCGGACTGAACCGTGTCGATGGGGGCGGATGTGCCGACCTTGACCCGCTCCTGGGTCTCGCTCAGTAGCTGCTCGGCGAGGGACAGGGACTGCTCGCTGACCTCGATGGCGCGGCGGGCGGCGACCAGATCCCAATAGGCGTTCTCCACGTCGCGGAGGGTGGCCACGACCGTCGTTTCGAAGCCGGTGGCGGTCCTCTCCCGTCCGATCTCGGCGATGACGATCCCGGCCCGGTTGTAGAGCGTGCCGAAGCCGTCGAGCAGCGGTTGACGAAGGGTGAGCGCGAGGTCGGCGTTGTAGCTCGGATTGAGGAAGTAGAACGTCGAGTTGGTCCCTCTGCGAAGACCGCCGGTGGTGAGCTCGAGGTAGGTTCCGGTCGGGAGGAGTTGGTTGACGCCGGCACCGAGTCGGGTGCTTCGGCTCTCCGCCACGAGCGCGCCTTCGAGCGCATTGGAACTGGGAGAACGGGTGAAGTCGCCGGAAACTCCCGCCGTGAAGTTGGGGTCGAAGATCCCGGTGTTGGCGAAGATGTTGGAGTCGGCGGCGGCGATGGTGTAACGGCCGACCTGGAGGTTGAGGTTGCGGTTCAGGGCAAGCTGGTAGGCGCTTTCCAGATCCAACGCCATCTGGTTGCCCGCAGTGGTGGGGAGCCCCGGAATCTCGGTGGGCAAAGCCGGAACGCCGATTTCGGCGGCTTGAATGGGAAAGGTCAGGAAACTAAGGGCGGCCGCCATCACCGTGATTGCGCGAATACTCATCTGCTCGATCCTCCTTCAGCTCGTCCCACTCGCCATAGTCTACGCAGACCCTCGGGAAAAGTTCGCGGTGGCGCCCGCCGCTCGCCGTCCTCGGGTGCGTGATGCCACCTGAATCCCGAATCGCGTTCCTTGCGCCATTATCCTCTCAACGACTCTCGGGGGGAAGGGTTATCCGATGGTCAATATTATTCACCGGCCGGTTGGTTTGATGAGCGCGCATGGTTTTTGGTTTGGAGTCGCTCACAATGTACTCAGCGGATCGACATCGATGATCCGTCGGACCGATCGCGAGAGCATCGGGGTCTCCGTCCGTTCCAGGACCTTCCGCAGCGTGTCGCGGTTGCGTGCGCTGATGAGGATCTGCCAGCGCCAGTACTCGCGGATTCGTTCGATGGGCGCGGGCGCCGGTCCCCGGATGCGCACCCCGTCGGGAGGCCGACCGATGGCGGTTGCGGCTTCTTCGCAGGCCGTCCGGACCGCGTTCTGATTCTTCGATTCCAGCCGCACCAGAGCCAGGCGGGCGGCCGGAGGGTAGGCGAAGGCGCGCCGGAAAACCAGTTCCTCGGCCAGGAACGCATCGACGTCGTGATCGCAGGCAAAGCGCACGGCCGGGTGGTCAGGGTAGTAGGTCTGGATGATGACCCGACCCGGACGACGGCCCCTGCCGGCCCGCCCGGCAACCTGGGTCAGCAATTGAAAGGTCCTTTCACCGGAACGAAAATCGGGGAGGTTGAGCAGGGCGTCGGCGGAGATCACGCCGGTGAGGGTCACCCCCGGAAAGTGATGGCCCTTGGCGACCATCTGCGTCCCGACCAGAACCTGGGCGTCACCGGCGGCGAAGGTTCCGAGGGCCCGCTCGAGGCCGTCCCTGCGTCGCACCGTGTCCCGGTCGAGGATGACGGATTTCACGTCGGGATGGAGCTTGGCCAGATGGTGGGCCACCTTCTCGGTGCCGGCGCCGACGGGGTCGAGAAGCAGACCGCCGCACGATGGACACTTCGGTGGGAGGATCTGCCGGTGGCCGCAGTAGTGACACCGCAGGTCGCGGCTGCGTCGGTGGACGACCATCGCCACCGAGCACGACGGGCAGTCGATGCGGTGGCCGCAATCGCGGCACATGAGCACCGGAGCCCACCCCCTGCGCTGTATCAGCAGAATCGCCTGTTCGCCGCTGTCGATGGTCTCGGCCAGCGCCTCCTTCAACGGTTCGGAGAAGAGGGTCCGACCCTGTTCTCCGGGCTCGGGTTTCTGTTGCCGAAGATCCACCAGCGCGACCTCCGGCAGGCGGTTGCCGGCCACTCGCTTGCTGAGTGTGAGCTTGACCGCGAGCCCCCGTTGGACCAGGGCCGACGCCTCTGTGGACGGGGTCGCCGAGCACAGGAGGACGGGGACTCCCGCGTCCCTCCCGAGGACCAGCGCGAGGTCGCGGGCGTGATACCGCGGCGCCTCCTGTTGCTTGTAGGCACTGTCTTGCTCTTCATCGACGACGACGAGTCCGAGATTGTCGAGGGGGGCGAAGAGCGCCGACCGCGGACCGACGATGATCCGCGCCTCACCGGCGCGCGCCCGCAACCACTCACGCCAGCGGTCGCCGTCCGACTGCGCCGAGTGGAGGACGGCGACGGCACGTCCGAATCGTTGTTCGACCGCCCCCGATGCGGCGGGGGTGAGCCCGATCTCGGGGACGAGGACAAGACCACCCCGGCCCGACGCCAGGACCGATTCGAGGCACCGGATGTAGACCTCGGTCTTGCCCGAACCCGTGACTCCTTGGAGGAGGAAGGGGGCGTAGCCTCCGGCGGCCGTCGCAGAGTCGACGGCCTCCACCGCCACGGCCTGTTCAGCTGTCAGTCGATGTCTCACGGCCCCGGTCGCCAGGGACCATCGCGGACGCCGCGCCGTGCGTTGACTGAATCGCTGGACCAGTCCTCGGTTCGCCATGGTTCGAAGGGTGGTGGAGGAGCACCCGGTTGCCAGGCAGACCTCGCTCGCCAGAACGGGCCGCGCCTCAGCGGCCAGCCACTCGAGGACCTGGCGTTGACGAGGGGCGCGGCGGCAACGTTCGAGCAACTCGTCCAGGGGTTCCGTCGGGAGTCGGACGGCCATGACCTCGATCTGAGGGGCCCGATCGCGACGCCGGGTGAGAAGGCGGACCCAGCCGGAACAAACGGCGGCGTCGAGTGCGCCCCGGCCGGTGAGACCCGCACGTCCGAGCAGGGTCGGGACCTTGAGTCGCGGCGTCATCCGGAGGACTTCGAGAATGGCGCGCTGCGCTTTGGGCAGGCCGTCGATCTCGACCCCGGCTCCGGTCGGGGTCAGTCGGGCTTCCTCGGCATCGGAACGAAAAAGCCGGGCCGGGATCATGGCCGCCAGCGTCGTCCCAAGTGGGCAGCGGTAGTAACCGGAGATGAACTCGGCGATGTCCATGAGCCGCTGCGGCAGCAACGGCGCCTCGTCGAGGATTTCCTCGATGGCGCGGATCGATTCCGTGGG
>JARFRM010000336.1 GCA_029287235.1 Thermoanaerobaculales bacterium | reverse complement strand
TCGTAGACCGCGTCCTCGGTGAAGAAGGGCTCCAGGACCGACCAATCGTCGAGGCGGACCACTTCTTCGAAGGCCATTGCGTAGGTGCCGAACACTTCGATGGGTTTCACTGTCTTCCTCCTCGTTGATCGAGTTCGGTCGTTGTCAGTTCGCGTCGTAGGAACAGGTTCGATCTCGGCGCCGGCCGAGCTCGGAGGCGTAGCGACTCCCGAGTCGCTGGGCATTGTCGGTCGCCCAGTCGGTCAGACGCACCTCTCCGGTCGGTCTCGATGTCGTCCACAACAAGTTCTGCATGAGGCCGTCGATTTCCTCTCGGGTCAGAAACACGTCGTTCGTCATTCTCCCGATCAGGGATGCCACCATGAATCCGATTCGCGGCGACACCGAAATGATCCTCCTTGGTCGTCCGATGGCTCGGCCGATGGTCTCGACCAACGACCGGAAGGTGAAGGTCTCGGGTCCGATGGCATCGATCACCACGTCGTCGCTTCGCTCGGCGTGTTCGACGGCGAGGTCGGCGAAGTCGTCCACGTGGATCGGTTGGAGGCGGTAGTTGCCGTCGCCGAAGACACCGAAGACCGGCAGCCGGCGCAAGGCCCACGCGATGTTGTTGACCAGGATCCCGCCCTGGCCGAAGAGCACCGCCGGGCGAAGGATCGAGTGGGATAGCCCGGTCGCAGCCAACGCCTGCTCGAGCTCTGCCTTGCCACGGAAGTACTCGAGCGGGCTGTCGATGGAAGGGTTGGTGATGCTCGTGTGGACGACGCGCTGAACTCCGCTTCGCCGGGCCGCCTCGAAGAGCCTGATGGTGTTCTCCACCGCCGAGGCGTGGCCAAAGCGCCGGTGGTTGAAACGGACCCAGTAGGTGTTGTAGAGCAAGTCGGCCCCGTTGAGCGCCCTTGCGAGAGCGTCGGGATCGGTGAAAATCATCGGGTAAACCTGGACGCGATCACCGAAGGGGTGCGGGCGGTCTGGGGAGTTCGTCAGCGTTCGGACGGTGTGGCCTCGATCGAGGAGCCGCGCGGTGATGGCCCTGCCCGAGAACCCGAAGGCGCCGGTGACGACATGAACCGCCATTGCAGACTTCCTTCCCCACCGACCCGCAGGTCAGCCGCCAACGATCTTTTCCAGTTTGGATCCCATGGAAAGCACCTTGCGCTGGGTGCTCGGCGACAGTCGTTGCATCTGTTCGTAGCCCGCGACCAGGGTCTCGAGCATTTCGAGCAGGTCCCGCATCCGCTCCGCGGTGTGCGAGCCCCCCTCGTCGGTCCCCTGCTGCTCGGCAAGACAGCCGCGGAGCATCTCGAGCGTCGGATCGATCTCCCGCTTCTTCCGCTGGTCGAGGATCGTGAGAAAGAGCTGCCAGACATCGGTCACCGACCGGAAGTAGTCCCGCCGGTCACCGAGCCGGTGGGTGACCCGGACGACCCCCCAGGCCTGGAGCTCGCGCAGCGAGGTGCTCACGTTGGAGCGCGCCAGGCTGAGTTGCTCGCCGATCTGCTCGGCGTTGACCGGCTCTTCGGAGAGATAGAGCAGGGCGTGGATCTGAGCCATGCTGCGGTTGATGCCCCAGCGGCTGCTCATCTCGCCCCAGTGGAGGATGAACTGTCGTTGTGCCGGAGTCAGGGCCATGAGGATTCTCCTATTTCTGTAATTTCAGAAATTACAATCTAAAACGGAATTTGTCAAGGTTGAGATTGTATTGGTGTCTTGGTTCCATGCGCCCTTACGGAGCCAACGATCGTCTACGTGGTCGAGGTGTGAACCGTGTCGGGCACCTCGCGCGTGGCACCTATTGGGGCCGGCACCAGATCGGCCGCATCCGGAATCACCGGACCCGGCATTGGTGTTGAGAACATCAGCCGTCGTGAACCCGACCGATCGTCAAGGAGGCCGAAGTGACCGCCCGAAATGACAACGAAGTTAGCCACCCGATTCCGCAGGAAGCGTTCGACTGGTACGACGAGTACGCCCATGGATTCATCTCCAGGCGTGAGTTCTTCGAGCGTTTGTCCACGCTGACGGTGCTGGGATTCAGTGTGAGTGCGTTGTCCGCCGCATTGATCCCGAACTACGCTCTGGCCGAACAGGTCTCGTTCAACGATCCGGACATCAAAGCGGAGTATCAGGTCTTCGAGTCACCCGAGGGACACGGGGAGGGTCGAGGATATCTCGTGTTTCCGACATCGGTCACTGATCCGACGGGGGCCGTCCTGGTCGTACACGAAAATCGAGGCCTGAATCCCTATATCGAAGATGTCGCGCGCCGGGTGGCCAAGGAGGGCTTTGTCGCGTTTGCCCCCGATGCATTGCACCCTGTGGGCGGCTACCCCGGAAACGATGACGAAGGCCGAACGCTGCAACGGTCTATGGATCGGGTAAAGATCGAGCAGGACATGATCGCCGCAGCCAGGTTTCTCCAAGCTCACCCCCGGTGTAACGGCCGTCTCGGTGTGGTCGGTTTCTGTTTCGGCGGCTACATCACCAACATGTTGGCGGCCACCCTTCCCGACTTGGTGAATGCCGGATCTCCGTTCTACGGCACGCCCCCGGCCGAGGAAATCCGTCAGAGCATCAAGTCGCCGTTGCTGATCCACCTTGCAGAGCTGGATGAGCGCGTCAATGCGACCTGGCCCGAGTACGAGAACGACCTGAAGGCCAACCAGAGCCCCTACACCATGCACATGTACTCCGGGGTCAATCACGGTTTCCACAATGACTCGACCGGGCGCTACAACGAGGCCGCGGCAGAGCTGGCGTGGAGCCGAACCATCGAGTTCTTCAAAACGCACCTCGCCGTGTAAGGGCGCCTGCGGGACCTGTTGGTTTCAGGCTCTCGACCTTAGACTGTTCGCAGCAGCCGACTTTCGTAGGTTCGAAAGCCCGGCACGGATTGATCCGACTTCATCCCGATCACGGCACCGCCGCCGACCAGCGGGTCATGTCGCCGGTTTCAAAGCCATCGGCGAAAAGCCGCGTGTCGAGAATGAGAATACGTTCGGACTGGGCGAGGAATACGAATCCCGAATCGACGGCACTGCCGAAGGGATACCCGTCGTTCTGCATGTACACCGGATCGAAGCCCGCCACCGGTTGCAGGGCCCCTCCCTGGACAAGGAACACGTGCCCGTTGGTGATGACGTACGGTCCGTCGACTGCGCGCACGCGGCCCTGGGTCGTCTCCTCGTCAGCGAGGGCCGGGGCGCCTGGGTTGGTGAGATCATATAGCCGGATTCCGAAGTCGCCGGTGGCGATCAGGTCGCCGTCCACGATTGCGAGATGATACGGCACTTCGATCTCGTCCATTTGGATAAAGTCGATGTGGAAGGGGTTCGTCGGGTCCTGGAAGTCGAGGATCAGAAGGCCGTTCTGGAGCGGATCCGAAAGGTTGAGCTGGCCCACGTAGAGCACGCTGCCGAAGACTGCCGCCGACCACGCCCAGTTCCCGGAACCGAGCGGATGGGAACCGATTTCAACCGGAATCGGCGACGCACCGATGCCGTAGACGACGACCTCGGAAGCGGCACAGCTGATCAAGAGGCCCTCATGCTCGATCAGGTTGTAAATGTGGGCGGCTCCGACGAAGTCGACGTACTGCGGAGTGCTCGCGGTGCTGATGTCGAAGACCTCGATGCCCGTGTATGTAAAACCGTACAGCGTGCTGCCGCGTCGCAAAAGACCGCGGTTGCTGGCCACGCTCAAGGACGAAAGCGGCGTGTCGTAGGTGGCGAACCCGATCACCTGTGGAAGGCCGGTGACGTCGTAGACGTGAAGGTCACCGGTCCTCTCGAGAAGGTAGAGATACCCGTCCTTCACCGCCACCGAACGGGTGTCGGACGCCACGTCGGGCTCGATCGCCTCGGCGATCGGCTCGTACGCGACGCGGTGTTGCATCGTCCCCCACAGGGATGCCGCGGCACCGGTTGCACAGGTCGCTGCGATCACGATCGAAATCATCCTCGCCCGCGGTGCTCTCATCGCACACCCCCGATGATCGATTGGCGACACAACACTCGATGTGCTCCGTAGCTGCCTAGACTATAGCAATACAGCATCCGTGAACCAGCCCGGCTGGGGCGGCATCGGCGAGGTTGAAGCCATGTTCGATGAACGCTACGAAGGCATGTCTGAAGACGATCTCGCGGAGATGATCGCCGACTGGACGGCAGTCATCGATCCGGAGGAGGACCAGATCCAGCTCCTGCGATACGCTGTCGTCAATGCCGACCCAGAGGCCGACTCCAACTACCTTCGCCTGTCAAATTACAAGGTGAAGCTCGGCCACAGCAGCGACCTCGTGAAGATGTACAAGAGCTGCTGGGCGCTGCTCAAGGAGTTCGAGATCGAGTAACAGGCGAGGCGCCATCCATCGGAAAACTCACTCTCCGGCGGGTCATCCCGGATGGCCGGTCATCCCACCGGGGCCAACTCGCTCCTGACATCCTCGAGCTCGTGTTTGAGATCGAGAGCGGACTGACACCTGCGGTTGGGGTCTTTCTCCAGACAGCGCCTGAGTATCCGCCCCAGGTGGTCGGGCAGCTCGCCCCGCACCTCGTTGATCGACGGTGGTGTGTCGCGGAGAATGGACGACATCAGCTCCGCCGAGGTGTCGCCTCGGAACGGCCGGCGGCCGGTCGCCATCTCGTAGAGCAGCACCCCCAGAGCGAAGATGTCGGACCGCGAGTCGAGGCGCTCCCCTTTGACCTGCTCCGGGGACATGTAGGCGACGGTCCCGAAAATCTGTCCCTCGGCGGTGAGCTGTTCGGTGGAGTGCTCGCTTTCATCGCCGGCGAGAGCATGGTCCCTCCGGAGCTTCGCCAGACCGAAGTCCAGGACCTTCACCCGGCCGTCGTAGCTCACCATGACGTTTCCGGGTTTGAGGTCGCGGTGAATGATCCCATTCCGGTGGGCGACGGCCAGGCTGTCGACGAGGGGAACCGCCAGATCGAAGAATTGCTCAAGGTCCAGACCGGTGTTCTGGATCTTCTCGGCCAGTGTCATGCCGTCGACAAGCTCAATGACGAGAAAGTGGACTCCCTCGAACTCCTCTACCGAGTAGATGGTGACGATGTTGGGGTGGTTGAGAGCGGCGAGGGCCTTGGCCTCCCGCTCGAACCGGCCAAGCCGCTCCGGGTCGGAGGCGAGATGAGAAGGCAGAATTTTCACCGCCACCTTGCGTTCGAGCCGCGTGTCCTCCGCCAGATAGACCTCCCCCATCCCTCCGGCCCCGAGAGGCCTCATGAGCCGGTAGTGGTTGAGCCGCTCAGGGATTCGTTCCGGAAGATCGCTCGGCTTGGGTGCACTCGGCTCGTCCGCCGGGATTCCCAACTCGGCTGCAATCAGCCGGGACAACCAACCGTCCACCGAATCCGGACCGAAGTCGAGCGCCGCCGAGTAGTAGGTGTCGCCATCGAAGTCGACCGATGCCTCTCCGATGGGGTTGAAGCCGAGCTCCTGCGCCACCGCGGCGTACGGTGCGAAGTCCCGCACGGTGAGATACACCCGTTGAAGCCGCGGCCGCAGCTCCATGTACGAGCGTTTGATGTCCAGCCAACATGCGGCTTGAACACCCGACGGATGCTCGCCGTCTTCGATTCCCAGCCATCTGCGGATGAAGAGCACGACCTGGCCGTCGGGCACCGGGGTGGATTCCAGGTGATCCATCCAGGCGTCGATGAGAGGGTCCCGTCTTCGCTCATCGTCACCGACGGAGTGTTGGTCGAACATGCTGTAGAAACCGACGATCCTGCCGTCGGTGTCTCTCGCGATGGAGAACGATTCGGGGCAGCTCGCCCACCAGCTGCACAGCGCGTGTGTCGCCTCCGGACCGTCGTGGAGCAGCGCGATCGACTCGATCGCCTCGGCATGATCGGGGGTCGCCGGCTCGACGGCCAGCGGGTGGACGGTGCTCGGGAAGAACGCTTCCCTGCAGACGGGGTTCTCGATCAGGTAGAGCAGATCGGCGGTGAAGCGCCAGAGTTCCGGTGCGCCGGCGGTGACGACCTCTTTTCGAAGCTGGCGCCAGGCGGCGCGCCGGTACTCGCGGTAGGACGTCGGGTCGCCGGCCTTGGTGGCCTCAGCAATGGCTTCCTGCACGACGTCGTGAAGGTGGAGACCGTCCCGCTCGCTGTCGACGAACGGGAGGGTCTGGAGGTGGGCGTAGAGATCCTCGGTGTCCGAACCGGGGATCAACGACCCCAACAGAGAGACCGTCGTGCGGCGGACGGTCGAGATCGCGTGCAGGGCCTTTCGAACGAGGGGGTCGGAGACGTCCTCGAGGTAGAGGTGGGTGAGCTGCTCGACGGTCCGTTGGAGCGCAGTCTCCTCGAGCTCGAGATCGGGGCGCTCGAGGGCCGCGGCCGCAGCCAGGGTGAGGGCCAGTGGGTGGCCGCGAGCGAAGCGGTTCATCCGCAGCGCGTCCCCGCGTTCGATGCCCGCTTCGGTGAAGATCGTGAGCGCATCATCTTCCTCGAGAGGACCCAGAGGAACGGCGTGGAAGAGCCCCCGCCAGCCCGGAGTGGTGAGCCAGGAGGTGACGGGCGGTTCGCGACCCGAAAGGACCACGCGCACGTTGTCCGGGAGAGCCGGGACAAAGACCTGTCGCAGCCAGGTGTCCAGCAGGCGGAGACGCTCGTAGGTGTCGAGGGCGAAGACGACCCGTTCGGCCAGGCCGCCGAGGCGCTCGGCTGCCCGGCCGGCGTCCTGGTCCTGGGCTCCGACGACGTCTCCGAGCTCGTGGAGCAGGCCCCGTTCGGTGGGCTCGACAGCCCGGCAGTCCAGGAGAACCACCGCGGCGCCGGCCTCCCGCGCCCGCGCGCAGAAGGCGGCGAGAAGCGTCGACTTCCCGCTTCCACCGATGCCGTGGAGCTGGGTGACGGCCGGCCCGGCCTCATCCAGACAGCGAAGGAGCTGAGTGAGCTCGCGTTGGCGGCCGACCATTCGCGTGGCCGCCTGCTCAGCCAAAACGTCTCCGATCCGTCGTGTCATGGCCAGCCCCACTTTCGGTCGAAGCGCGGTCAGAACCGACGACGACACGGCACCGCTACGCCACCCGTGCCGGGTCGGTGGCTCTTCGTAACACGCTTTCGACGCTGGTACTTCTGAGCCGAGGATAGCACATGAGCCCGTTTTCCGGTTCCCGACACAAGAGTCCGTTCAGCCATCGGCTGAACTCTCAAGCCTGAAAAGGTGCCTGGCCTTCCCTCCCCTCTCGTCTCCACAAGCATTTCCCAAGAGCGACAAAGGACGCCAGAACAGATTGCCGGATTGTCGGTCGATGGCGGCTACCCGGCGAGCGGCCACACATTGTACGGAAACCCCCACCAGCCGATGCGAGGCGGCCAGTCGAAGATGGTGAAGGGAACCGACGCCGCGATGAGGATGACCGCGTAGAATCCGACCACTGCGGCGACCTGTCTGCCGTTCTCGGGCCAGGGCCGACGAAGGACGAGCCGCATGGGCGCGGAGATCACCGAGGCCAACCACGACGGAAGGGGCATCAGGAAGGGCGTCCTCCTTTTGAACTCCTCGTAGACCTCTCCCTCGGAACGGGCCATCCTGAGCTCCTCGATCATCGCCACACCGATGACCGCCAGAGTGGTGACGAGCCAGGGAAGCTGATCCCGAACGTCGAGCCCGAGGTTGACCAGCGGCCAGACCACCGCCGCGTACGGGAGGTAGACGACGTCTCCCAGCGCCAGCAGGTCGTGTGAGACATCGAGGATCGGCAGCCACACGACCCGGAGCACTGCGAGACCTGCGAGGAAGAACATGCTTGCCGCGAAGTGGCCGAAGACCGGGAGAAAGAAGAGCACCGCGCCCGCCGCGGCCAATCCGCGTCGTTCGGCGATGAAACCGGCGAGGATCAGGGCGACGGTCGCCACCAGACCGGTGATCCCGATCAGCCTGAGGTGGCGACTCCCGATGTACGCCTCGGTCTCCTGCTCGTGGTAGGTGGCGTCAAATCGCGGGGTGTCGAGGTAGTCCAGAAGCCAGAGCGACACCACTGAGGGCAGCTCGACCGAGGCGTAGGTCAAGCCGATGGTAAAGATGGTGGCGAGAGCCCCCAACCCGAGCCTGGTCGACATCGTCATTTTCGCCCCTCGCGGTGGGGGGCTCGCAAGCGCCGATCCCGGATGTGTTCCATGGTCGGTGAGACCCGGGGTTGGGCCTTGAGTTCCAGTCGGGCGACACATTGACGTGGTCGTCCACTGTTGGCGGGACGCCGTAGAAAACTGGACGACCCATAACGAGGAGCGGAAAACGCGACCGTGGCACAATCGGCGCGGTCGAAAGGAGCGGACTCGTGAAACCAATAGCACTGACGGCGATCCTTTCCCTGGTTGCTGTCGCGTCATCCGCGGCGACGCTTCACGTTACCAAGGCCACGGACGACCCGGTGAACGGCTGCGACGCCGACTGCAGCCTGCGGGAGGCGGTGATCGCGGCCAACGCCACCGTCGAGCACGACACCATCATTGTACCGGCGGGCACCTACATGCTCAGCCTCGTCGGGGCGAACGAGGACGCAGCCGCGACCGGCGACCTTGACCTCGATGAGAACGTCACAATCGTGGGAGATCCAACGGGTGGAACGGTCATCGACGGCATTCTCGCCGACCGCCTGATCCACCTGACCGCCGCCACCGTCGAGCTCATCGACCTGTCGCTGATCCGGGGCAGCACGACCGGTGATTTCTTCGGCGCCGGCGGGATCCTGGTCGAAAGCGGCACGCTGACGATGACCCGGTCTGCGCTTTCGGACTGCACCTGCGACGCCTACGGCGGTGGCATATTCTCGCTGGGCACGGTGATCCTCGACAGATCGGCGATCATCGCCAACACCGGGAGTTCGGGAGGGGGCGTCTATCACGCCGGGGACAACCTCGTGTTGATCAACACGACCGTGAGCGGAAACACGGCCACGACCCAGTTCTCCGGCGGCGTCTCCATCGACGGCCTGGCGTATCTCACCAGCATCGAGAGCTGCACCATCAGCGACAACATCGGTCCTGAGTCCAATGCCGTCAGCTTTCGCAGCATCGCGTCGGTTGCGAACACCATCTTCGAAGACGGTTGCGCCGTCATCGCCGGGATGGGCTCGCTGCAATCCGAGGGCGGCAATCTGGAAAGCCCGGGAAACACCTGCCGGCTGATCCATGCCACCGACCAGGTCGGGGTGAGCCCCGCGGCGCTCAATCTCGGCCCGCTCCAGAACAACGGGGGCGGGACTCTGACCCACGCGCTTCTCGCAGGCAGCGTCGCCATCGACGCCGGCAACAACGCGCTCTGCCCCACCACCGACCAACGGGACCGAATCAGGTGGGACGGAAGCTGTGACATCGGCGCCTACGAGGTGGGCGCCACCGGATCGCTGATCTTCGCCGACGATTTCGAGGACGGCACCACCGATGCGTGGTCGAACACTGTTGCGGATGGCCGGCGTCATCGGGACGTTAAGCACTGAGCCGAAACGCGTCCGTTTGTCGCCTGGTTGCAAAAACGCGGTTCCTCCGTGAGCGGCGCGTACAGAGTGCGACGGTGTAAGATATCCCACGGCTGAAACTCAACGCTACGATATCGGAATGTTCCATGACGAAAAAATCCGCAAACGTCAGAATCCGCGCATCAAACACTTTCCGAACGGTATCGATCACGTCTGACAACAAACCCGAAATCATCGACGCCGTGACTGCAAAATGGCAAAGGATCATCACACTCATCGCTCGACTCTTGGAGGTTCCCGCTGCGTTGATCATGCGAATAGATGACGGGTATATGCAGGTTTTCCTCAAGAGCGAAAATGAAGATAATCCTTACCAGAAAGGCGATTCGGATAAGCTGGGGAATGGACTCTATTGTGAAACGGTGATCGGCACCGAAGGAGAGCTCCTTGTCACCAATTCACTCGAAAATCCAGTTTGGAAAGACAACCCGGATATCAAACTTGAAATGATATCGTATTACGGGCTGCCGATTCACTGGCCCGACGCAGAGACATTCGGCACTATCTGCGTCCTGGATTGCAAAGAAAATCCCTACAATGAGACCTTTAAGAAACTGATGACCGAGTTCAGACTCTCCATCGAAAAAGACCTCGAGCTGCTCATCAACAGCGAGATGCTCAAAGCCGCTGCCGAGAGAGACACGCTCACTCCTCTCTACAATCGACGAAAGACCTCTGAGATCCTGAAGACCGAATACGAACGTAGCAAGAGATACAAAACCCCACTCACAATCGCGCTCTTGAATCTGGATCAATTCAAACGAATTAATGATCAACATGGCCACGATATCGGCGATATCGCCATCCTCGGATTCTCTGAAGTCGTGAGTTCCAGAGTCAGAAATACAGATGTTTTTGGGAGATGGGGAGGAGATGAATTTCTCCTCATCTGTCCGAATACAAGTCGTGATGGTGTCACCTGTCTTTTAAGAGATATCGGAGGACAAATTGATGTCGAAATTGGAAACGAAACGATCGAGATCGGCTTCAGTTTTGGAATCGCTGAGTGGGAAGAAAATGACACGGATGTCGGTCAACTGGTCGGACGAGCTGACAGGGACTTGTACAAAGAAAAGGCATTGAAACTCGCCTGAATCAACGCGCGATGTGGCTGTCGCTACGGTTTTTCTTGCCGTGGCGATGAGAACGACGGGATTCCACCACCCCGATGGACGGGGATGGCTACTGCTCGACGATCTCGACGCGGCGGTTCGCTGCCCGGCCTTCGTCGGTGCGGTTCGTCGAAGCCGGTACCAGCGGGCCGACGCCGTGGGCCTGGAGCCTGCCACGATCCACACCGTGCGTCGACACGAGGACGTCGACGACGGCCTCGGCTCTTCGGCGTGACAGGTCGAGGTTGAAGTCCAGCTTCCCCACGCTGTCCGTGTGGCCGACCACATAGACCTTCAGGCCCGGGATTTTCCCGAGGAGCTTGACCACCTCGGCAAGCGCGGCGTCGGACTCAGGTTTGACCACCGACTTGCCAGTGTCGAAGAATATACCGTGCACGACCGCTCTGCCCGTCAGACCGATCTCCTTCGCCAGGGCGTCGGCATCGGCGACGATGTGCTGCGTCATCGCCACCACTTCGACGATGTTCAGGGCCACCCCCTGGCCCCCGTTCCAAGCTTGGACCCGGACCCAGGTCACCTTTCCGCCCCTGTCCAGGCTCATGTGAACGTTGGTGCTGTCCTCATATTTAACGACCCCGCCGATCTTCACGAAGGCGTCCCGGTAGTTCCTCTTGATCGCGGTCTCGCTCAGGTACTGTGTTCCCTCGTCGAAGTAGTAGTTGATGTAGGTGGTGCGCCCTTCGACGGTCTTGTAGCTACCGTCGCTGTCCACGAACCCGTCGTACGAACCGAACTCGCTCTCCCGGTAGTTGTCGATGTGGTAATTCGGAAGCCTGTTGAACAGCGGGTGGTCCTTGGATCCCTCCACATCCTGACTCCAGCCGACAAGGGGCGCCGTGATGAAGAGAGCAACCAACGCCAGACGGTCGATCAACCTCGTTGGGATTCTCAAAGCTCTTCCTCCTTCCAGGGGCCGTTGACCCGCCTTCACGAAGTCACAAAAGCAGACCTGTCTCGATTATGAATGCCTCTTGGGACCATGGTACACCCGACTTTATCCAAAGATTCCGGATGCCCCTGCTTCGGTGATCGTAACCCCAAGGAATGAGACGGGCGCCTTTCGCCGCCCGTTCCCCAGCTGTGATCTTCCGCACCTGTTTCGCCGGGAGTCGGAGCTAGATTGTTACTGGAGGCATCCGATGACACCATCAAAACGGGTTGTCCAAGCCGGGATCGTCGCTACACTGCTGTGCGGAGCAGCGCTGACCGCCGGCGGCGCCGAGCTGGTCTTCGATGACGGGTTCGGTTCCGGCGATCTCTGGGCCTGGTCAGACTTCGTCGGCGGCACCACGGCGGTCGGCCCGTGCCCATGCGAGATTCTCTTCCCCGGCACGGAGTTCTTCGTCGATCCCATCAACGGGAGCGACATCACCGGCGACGGCAGCCAGGGCAACCCGTGGGCGTCGATCCAATTCGTGGTCGACACCAAGGTGGACTGCACCGATCAGCACGGCACGCCGCACAACCCCGGCGCCCCGATCAAGGGAGGCGACGCCATCGTCCTCGTCGGCGCCGCCGGCCACGACGAGATCCTCGAGATCACCGGCCGCTACAACTCGTCGTGGGTCACCATCCGGGCGCAGACGATGCATCAGCCGGTGTTTTCGTTCGTCCATTTCAGGGGCAGCTCCTTCTGGCGTTTGGATGGCCTGAGTTTTTTCAACAACGGCGCAGGCACCATGCTGCGGATCGAGGACCACGGCACCCAGGGTCCGGTGGGCCACGTCGAGTTCGTCAACAACCACTTCACTTCGGGTGCCCTGCCGACCATCCAGAATTGGATCGACCACGTCTCCGACGGGATGCGGCTCTACTCGTCCGACGGCCCGGTTGTCGTTCGCTGCAACGAGCTCGTCAACGTCGCCATGGGCTTCGTCGTCGGCGGCGACAACATGGACCTCATCGGCAACACCGTCGAGTACTTTTCGCGGGACGGTATCGCCACCGGTGGCCACTTCAACCGTTTTGTCGGCAACCGGATCTACGATTCCGTCAAGCTCGGCGACGGCCACCACGACGATTTCTTCCAGAGCCACATGGGCGCCAACCCGGACACCTCGTCCGATGTGGAGATCACCGGAAACATCTTCATGAATCGCTACGGGCCCGGGCAACCGGCCGACTCGCTTGGCGCCACCCAGTGTCTCAGCGGCTTCGAGGACGGGCCCAAAACCCGGCTGCGGATCACCAACAACGTCTGCAAGGGCGACCACTGGCACGGCATCACCTGGTACGACACCAACAACTCGGTGATCGTCAACAACACCGCGGTGGGCGGCTCGGACTTCGCGGGTCTCCCGCCGGGATCCTCGGGGTGGCCCGACTACTCGTGGATCAGCATCCAGGGCACCGGAAACACCATCCGCAACAACATCACGACCCGCAACCTCTCGGGCGGCGAGAACAACATCGAGATCCAATCCGGCGAAGAGAACCTCTACTTCTCCAACTGGCTCGGTCTCGATCTCAGCCTTGCGCTCGGGTCACCGGCCATCGACACCGGCAACCCCGACGGCGCCACGACCCATGACGTCGAGGGCACACCCCGGGACGCCCAACCCGACGTGGGAGCCTACGAGTTCACGCCCCCGTAGGAGTGTGAAGGGTAGATGGTGGATGGATTTCGGAGGGTCGATTGAGGCCATTACTACGCGGTTTCGCTATTCATACCGGTGGTACGGGCCTAGAATCTTCTAAATATCGGACCAAGATCATTCGGGCGAGCATCACGACACCGCTTCGAGCTTCTCGTGCCCCGGCGGCTTACGACCCCTCCCCTCCTCGGTCGTGAATCTCAAGAGATACCGAGAATAGGCATTCCCCCGGTTGTGTTGCAGTTTAGACAGAGATACATTCTCTGTTGAAAAAGGGGACTCCTGACAATGGAAGTTGGTAAGACGATCGGCGGGTATCGCATCCTGTCGCCGCTTGGTGCCGGTGGCATGGGCGAGGTGTGGCGCGCCGAGGATGAGAAGCTCGGCCGCGAGGTGGCGCTCAAGGTACTTCCGTTTGAGTTCGCCGGGGATGCGGAACGGATGGCGCGCTTCGAGCGCGAGGCCAAGATCCTCGCCAGCCTGAATCACCCGAATATTGCCCATCTGTACGGGCTGGAGACCGTTGAGAGAACCGTAGGGGAGGGTTTTACACCCTCCCGCGAGACCGTCTCATCGGGCACGGGCACGGACGCGGACTCGGACGCGGGATCGATTGATAGCAACGTAGGGGAGGGGTTGATCCCCTCCCGTGATGACGACCAGGCGGGGTTAGACCCCGCCCCTACGACGTTCTTGGTGATGGAACTCGTCGAAGGAGAGGATCTCTCCGAGAGAATCGCTCGCGGTCCCCTCCCCATCGACGAGGCCATCCCGATCGCTCGGCAGATCGCTGAGGCGCTCGAGGCGGCTCATGATCAGGGCATCGTCCACCGCGATCTCAAACCGGCCAACATCAAACTGCGGTCCGACGGTACGGTCAAGGTCCTCGATTTCGGGCTCGCCAAGGCGTGGGAGACCGAGAGCACCGAGTCGAGCCTCTCGCTGTCGCCGACCATGACCCAACACGCCACTGCGGCCGGGCTCATCCTCGGAACCGCCGCTTACATGAGCCCTGAGCAGGCGGCCGGCACCGCGGCCGATCGCCGGGCTGATACTTGGTCATTCGGTGTGGTTTTCTGGGAGATGCTGACGGGCCACAAGCTCTTCGATGGGGAGACGGTTTCACACGTGCTTGCCTCGGTGCTCAAGGACGAGCTCGATCTCGAGGAGCTGCCCACCGACATCCCGCCGCAGCTGCGGGTGCTGGTGAGCCGCTGCCTCGAACGGGATCCGAGACGGCGTCTCCAGGCCATCGGCGAAGCCCGGATCACACTCGAGGAGATCGAGAGGCATCCGACGGGAAGCGGTTCAAACCTCGGTGGCGACGTGGCGTCGGGATCCGGCTCGGCGGCCTCCGGTATGCGGTTCCCGCGGTGGGCGGCGATATTGACAGCCGTGATTCTGGTTGGCGTTTCGTTTGCCGCGGGGTGGATCGCGACGAGATCCGATCCGGTCGAACCGAGGGTTCTTCAGGCGGAAATCTCCCCGCCCGAAGGGACGATCTTTTCACTCCAGGCCATTGCCCCCGGTGCGGCGCAGATCTCTCCGGACGGTTCCAAGATCGTCTTCGGGACGATCGATCCGGAGGGGAAACGCATTTTGTGGCTGCGCCGTGTGGGTGACTCGGGCGCCCGCCAATTGCCGGGGACCGAAGGTGCGGCCTACCCGTTCTGGGCGCCGGACAGCCGCAGGATCGGGTTCTTTTCGGCCGACGGAAAGCTCAGAAAAATCGACACCTCGGGCGGGCCGCCGGTGACGATCTGCATGGCGCGGAACGGCAAGGGGGGCTCGTGGAGCGACCGTGGGGAGATTCTCTTCGCCCCGGCGCACGATTCCGCGATCTACCTCGTTCCGGCCGCGGGGGGAGAGCCGATCCAGGTGACCGAGATCTCCCCCGGCGCGACGAGCCACCGGCTACCGACATGGCTCTCGGGTGGTCGGTTCCTTTATCTCGCCCGATCCGCCGGGGGACCGGAAGGGGATCGGATCGTGGTGGGCTCGATCGATGCCGAGGGTCAGGATCCGGACCTGCTCGCCGCCGCGTCCAACACGGCGGTTGCCGGAGGTTTCATTCTCTTCATCCGAGAGGGCACCCTCATGGCCCAGCCCTTTGACGAGGATCGTCCGGCCCTCATCGGTGACGCCATCCCGGTTGCCGAGGACGTGCTGTACGTCGGCGGCGCCCGGTTCGGGGCGTTCTCGGTCTCCGACGACGGCCTGCTGGTCTACAACACGGGCCGGTCAGAGACCAAGAGCGAGATCGTCTGGGTCGATCAGGAAGGTGGTGTGCTCGCGAAGGCCGGAGAGGGCGCGTTGCTCTTCGACATCGTGGTCTCGCCCGATGGAAGGTCGGCGGCCGTCACCGAGCTCGACTCCACCGTCGGAACCGCGGATATCTGGATCTACGACCTCGAACGAGAGCTGAGAACGAGGTTCACATTCGATCCCACCAACGATTGGTACCCGGCCTGGTCGCCCGATGGACGTCGGATCGCGTTCGCATCCGCCCGCGCCGGTCGGGACGGGATCTGGACAAAGGGGGTCGGCGGGTCGGAGGATGCCCAACCGCTCCTCGAGGAGGAAGGACTTCGGGTCTTTCCACAGGACTGGTCGCCGGACGGGAAGTTCGTGGTTTACGAGAGGTTCGGAAACGACAACAATACCGATCTCTGGGCCATCCGGGTGGACGACGGTGAAAAATTCGAACTGGTGGCGTCACCCTATATCGAGGGCTTCGCGGCGGTGTCGCCGGACGGCAGGTGGATGGCATTCACGTCGAATGAGTCGGGACGCGACGAGGTCTATGTCACGACCTTTCCGGAACCCGCTCGACGGTGGCAGGTTTCGACGACGGGTGGCACCTTTCCGCGGTGGAGTCGAGACGGAAACGAGCTCTACTTCGGCACCGCCGTCGGTGATCTCTTGGTGGCCGAAGTCGGTGGCGACGGGGAGGCTTTCGACGTGGGGCGGGTTCGCGCGCTGCACTCCTGGAATCTCGCAACCTCATTCCGACGGCCCTTTGACGTGACCGCGGACGGCGAGGATCTCCTGGTGATTCGAGGTCAGGCAATGCAGAGTCGCGACCCTTTGAAGATCGTCCTCAACTGGGATGCGGCGCTCGACAAGGAGCGAAGGTGATCGGCAGGACCCTCGCGCACTACCGCATCACCGCGGCCCTCGGCGCCGGTGGCATGGGCGAGGTCTGGCGCGCCGAGGATGAGAAGCTCGGCCGCGAGGTCGCGCTCAAGGTGCTTCCGGC
>JARFRM010000330.1 GCA_029287235.1 Thermoanaerobaculales bacterium | reverse complement strand
CAGTGACATGCACCTCTTCGACGAGGGGTGGCACAAGCTCCGCGAGACCATATTTGCCAACCAGAAGAGGCTCGGTGTCATCCCCGAGGAAGCTCAGCTGACGCCGTGGCCCGATGATCTGATCAAGCATTGGGATGAGCTGACCGAAACCGAGAAGAAGCTCTTCATCAAACAGGCGAATGTCTTTGCCGCCTACGTGGCATACACCGACCACGAGATCGGCCGCGTCATCCAGACGGTCGAGGATCTGGGCCGGCTCGACAACACCCTGATCATCTACATCACCGGTGACAACGGCACCAGCTCGGAAGGCGGGCCCACCGGCACGCCGAACGAGGTCGCGTCGGTTCAGGGCGTCCACCTGCCGGTAGAGGCGCAGATGCAGTACTACGACGTGTGGGGCTCGGACCAGACCTACCCGCACATGTCGGTGGGCTGGACCTGGGCCTTCGGGACGCCGTTCTCGTGGACCAAGATGGTGGCCTCGCACTTCGGCGGCACCAAGCAGGGGACGGCCATTTCGTGGCCGGCCGTGATCAAGGACAAGGGTGGCATCCGCAATCAGTTCCACCACGTGGTCGACATCGCACCGACCATCCTCGACGTTGTCGGGATCCCTCTTCCCGATGAGATCGACGGGATCGAACAGACGCCCATGGAAGGCGTCAGCATGGCCTACACCTTCGACGAAGCCGGCGCCGACGCCCCTTCGACGCACACGACCCAGTATTTCGAGATGGGCGGCGACCACGCGATCTACCATGACGGTTGGATCCTCAGTACCAGGGTGATGCGCGTGCCGTGGGACAACAGCGGCACGGCCGACAAGCATCCCGAAAACTGGCCGTGGGAGCTCTACGACCTCAGCAAGGACTGGACGCAGTACAACGATGTCTCCGCCCAGTACCCCGACAAGGTCAAGGAGTTGGAGGCACTGTTCTGGAAGGAAGCGGAACGGAACCAAGTGCTGCCGATGGATTCCACGACCTTTACCCGCTCGCTCCTGCCCCGGCCCAACCTCACGGCGGGTCGGACGGTGTTCAACTACTCAGGGGAGGTCACGGGCACGCCGAACGGCAATGCGCCGAATGTGCTCGCGTCGTCGTACACCATCACGGCCGAGGTCGAAATCCCTGAAGGCGGCGCCGAAGGCATGCTGGTGACCCACGGCGGACGTTTTGCCGGCTACGGCTTCTATCTGCTGGATGGCAAGCCGGTGTATCTGTACAACCTTTTCGGGATGCAGCGCGTCCGGTGGGAAGGCGGGGAAGCACTGACTCCCGGCCGGCACACTGTCGAGTTCGACTTCGCCTACGATGGCCTGGGCGCCGAGACGCTGAAGTACGGCAGCCCCAGTGGTCTGGGTCGCGGTGGAACCGGCACCCTCACAGTGGACGGAGAGGTCGTCGCGACTAAAACGATCGAGAACACCATCCCGATGCTGATGCAGTGGTGTGAGAGCTTCGATGTGGGCGCCGACACCGGCTCACCGGTGTCCGACGAGGACTATCAGACCCCGTTCCGGTTCGCCGGCACGCTCGAGAAGCTGACGCTGACCATCGACCGACCGGAGCTTTCGCGCGAAGACATCGAGAAACTCCAAACGGCCATGCACGCCAACCCTGCGGCCGATTAAGAGTTGATCGGCTGAAGGGCGGGAATGCGGAACTGTACGGAGGTGAACACATGAGACGTCAGATCGTGCTCGTAGTGGGAGCGTTGGTGTTGACGGTCGGGGCCGGGTTGACCGTTGCGGCCGGGGACAAGACACCGGAGCAAGTGGGCGAACAGGTCGCGATCGAGGGGACGTTTGTCCGGGTCGCCGCGAACGACGAGGGCTGGGTGGTTGTCGGTTACCGGATCGCCAACGAGTCGGTGGGCGAGGAGTGGATGCTGCTCGATGTCGGTATCTCGTTGACCGACCCCGACGCGACCCACACCCTGACTCGAGACGACATCAAACTGGTGACTCCCGACAACAAGGCGCTGTCGTTGCCCAGCCAGGAGGACTACGAGAAGGTCCACGGCTCGTTGATCCCGCTGGTCAAGCGTGCGGCCATGGTGGGCGACTCGATCAACTACTTCCCCCGTGGGGCGGACCGGCCGTGCTCGATGGATCTCTTCGCCGAGCCGGGGGCGCAGCGTCCCCAGCTTGCCGAAGACCAGGTCGAACTGTCCGGGCGGCTGGCCTGTCTGGGAAGGGTATTCTTCGAGCTTCCCGGTGGAATCGAGATCGGCAACTACAACCTCGACGTCAAGTTCGATTCGAGCATCGTCAAGGTGCCGATGGAGATCATGACCGAGGAGCGAGCCAAAGAGTTCACCAAAGAGTGGAAGAAGGCTCTCAAGGAAGCGCGGCACAAGGACTGAACCAGCCGCCGGTGCGGTGACACGGAGGTCGACCATGAGCACTCAACCAACGCAAGGACGGCAACGATCCGAGTTCGAGGTAAGCAGAATGAGCCGGCCGCGTTGGCTGAATTCCCTGTTGCTGTGTGTCTCTCTGGTCTTCTGTGTCGCCGCGCCGGCCTTGCCGGCAGAAGAGCCCGCCGCCTCGCAGACGGGGAAGTCCGACGCTACGGAGACCGCTGAGACCGAAAAGGTCGGCGACGAAAAGGCGGAGAAGA
>JARFRM010000287.1 GCA_029287235.1 Thermoanaerobaculales bacterium | reverse complement strand
CCTGATCCGTTCCTTGCAGGAGTTCTCGCTGTCTCCGGCATCCACCGAGAAGATGCGCCGATTGGCCACGTTGATGGCGGTGGCTGGAGGGGGGAGCTCTTCCGCAAGGGAGGAAAGCAACTCCTCGCGGAGCTCGACCGGCATCCGGTCGGCGACGCGAGCAGAGGCCGCGGTGGCGTGGCCCCCGCCACCGAATCGCTGCGCCACCTGTCCCAGGTGGAGGCCCTGGACTCGGGCCCTGAGGATCAGATTGACGTTGGGCGGTTGGACGAGCATGACGATCCCCACCGGGAGTTCGAAGATCTCGGCCCAGCGGTGGACAACATAGGCCGCCTCCTCGTGGTACTGGTCGACCTCGACCATGGCGAGGGAGACGGGGATATCGTTGATGGGGATCTCCTCCGCGGCCTCGACGATCCGGTTGAGCAGGTGGAGCTGTTCGGGCTGGAGCCCCTTGAGGACCCAGCGCCGGACCCAGGCCAGGGAGCCCCCAAATTCGACGAGCCGCGCCACCACCCTGAGATCGTGGGCGGTGGTCTCACGGTAGGACAGTCCGCCGGTGTCCTCGTAGATGCCCATCATCAGCAGTGACGCTTCTTCTTCGGTGGGTTGGATGCCCCTTTCGGCGAAGAGGTCCGCGATGATGGTGCAGGTGGCGCCGACCGGACGGAAGACGGTCGTCTCCGCTCCGATGGCGTCGGTGCGCTCTTCAGCGTGGTGATCGATGAGATCGACGGGGCATCGGTCGCGCCGGATCAGATCCCACACTTCGCCGAGGCGGGCCGGGGTCGAGGTGTCCACCACCACCGCGTGCTCGATGGTTTCGCGGCGCGCGCGACGGAGCTTGAGCTCGGGGAACGGCAGACCGGAGTCCGAGAGGAACCGGCGAACCGCAGCTTCGTGTGAGCCGGGGAAAAGGACACGGTGATCGGGGTAGAGCCGAACCGCGCACACCGCGGCAGCGAATGCGTCGAAGTCGGCCGAAAGATGGGTCGTGATGATCCGCACGCCCTTATTGTATGGGATGAGGCCTGCGCTGCCATCGATGCTGCCGCTACGGCGCCACGAAGTCCCAACCCGCCGTGTCAGCGGTCTCGAAGCCATCTCTGAAGAGCAGTCCGGGAGGCGGGTCGTCGAAGCCTCGAACGACGATGTCGTCGATGTGCCAGCCGTCCTCGGTGATGCTGCCGTCGGTCTCGATCCGGAATCGGATTCGGGCGTCTGCTGCGTGATCCAAGCCCGGCAGTGGGAGTTCGATCCGCTCCCAACTCGGAATCTGGCTGCCGTCGAATGATGTCGCGGTTGTCCAGGTCGCGCCGCCGTCGCGGGAGTACTCGACGTGGCCGTAGTCGTAGCCGTCCTCCAACTCGTAGATGTGAGAGAACTCGAGGGTCACGCCGCCCGAGTCTTCGAGATTGAACGAGGGAGAGGTCAGCGACTGATCCCAGTAGTTTCCGTACTGGGCACCCGGGCTGTCGGTCCAGGAGTGACTCGGGCTCGCCGAAGCCTCGTCGGTGATCACCCATTGACCATCGGAGGTCCAGCCGTTGACCCCGGATTCCACGTCGTCGGTGAAGAGTGTCTCGTAGGGACGAAGTTCGAAATTGACGGTGGTGGTTGCTCCGGAGGTTGCGGCCACACCGACCATGGTCTGGCTTCCGAAACCGTCGGCGGTCGCCGTGACGTCGTAGATGCCTTCCGGCAGCGTGAGGTCATATTCGCCCGAGGCCGGATTGGTCAGGCCGGTGAAGACGCCCGCTGAGATCGTTGCCCCGAGGGGTGCTCCGCCGTTTGCCGATGTCACCACTCCATTGATGTGGGCGGCGTTGGCCGGGTCGAGAACCCAGACGAAGACGCCGCTCACCGGACCCCAGTTGCCGTCGGCGTCACGGCTGCGAAGAAAGACGGTGTGCCGACCTTCGGCCAGACCCGTGGTGTGAATGGTCCCCTCCACGTGCTCAACCGACGAGTCGAAGGCGCCGTCGAAGGCGGACATGACCATCGCGGCCGCGCCGGTTTGCCAGGGCGGAGTGTCGATGTAGAACTCCGCAGCCGTCACGTTCTGGCTGGGTTCAGCGCCGTTGGAGTTGTTGAATCGGGTGTCGTCGGCGGTTGCCTCGAGGGCGACCTCGTCGCCCGGAGCCACGATCGTGGTCGAGGTGTTGATTCCGATGATCTCCGGCCCGGCGGGCGTGAGATACGGCGTACGGGCGACCTTCGCGGCCCAGATCATGGTCTGAAGGTTGTCCGGGAAGATGGTCGACTCGAAGACCGCGCAATCCTGGAAGAACCAGGTGCCCAGCTCGAAGAGATAGGCGGCCACTCCGAGATCACCATAGGCGAAGTCGATGGTCGTACCGTCGGCGGGATAGAGCCCGACGGCCTGACGTGGGTCGTATCCGTTGAAGAAAGCGAGCTTGCGGCCGAAAGTCTGAAGCGCGGTCGCGTTGGCGTTGGCCGAGTAGGTGAATCCCCACGGCCAGAGAACGTCCCCGCCGTGGGAGTGCACGTCGATGTAGATCCCGGTGGCGTCGTCCGGGGCGGCGGCGCCGAGGTCGGGGTCGCGTTGATCGGGGAAGATCGACCTGGCGTAGCTTTGGACCGTCTGCACCTCGGGTTCCGACGCCATTGACGGGCCGTGGTAGGTTTCGTCGCACTCGTAGCTGCTCGATCCGCCGCAACAGTTCCACTGGAACTCGAAGTTCCGGTTGAGATCGGCCCCCCGGTCGTTCGAGGTGGGCGAACAGTAGTTCTCGTTGGTGTTCTTGCGCCACAGGATGCCTGTCTCAGCGTGCTTTCTGCCGTCCGGATTGGTGATCAGAAGCAGGTGGATCTCGTGCTCGTCGAGGAGCCAGGTCGCGTCCGCGTCGATGCCGTGGTTGGCGACGAGGTATTCGGCGAAGCGCGTCATGAGCTCGGCGGTGGTGTACTCGCGGGCGTGGATGGCGGAGGTCACGAAGAGACGCGGTTTTCCCGTAGAGCCGGTCGGTGGAGTGCCGGTCACATTGGCGTTGGTGAGCCGCAACACCTTCATGTCGTAGCCGTCGTTGCCGCCGGGAGTGAGCTTCTCCCAGGAATCGCCGACATCGATCCACGAAGCCAGATCGGGGTTGTGTGTGACCAAATCCTCTGCGGTCTGGAAGGTCTCCTCGACCGTGCGGTAGCACCCGAAGCCCGGGATGCCCTCGGTCTGACCGGGAGTTCTTTCTCGTGGCCTGCAGATTTCGGCGGTCCGCGCCTCGTCGATCTCGATTTCGAACCCCAGGTCGATCAGAAGCTGATAGGTCGTCGAGTCGACCCCGACCACCATCCAGCCCTTCTTGTGGTCGACTTCCCACGGCTCCGCGTGGCGGGCGAAGGCCTCGACCTGCGATCGGTCGGTGAACCACGCCCGCACCACGGTCGTGGCGCAACCATCTTGGGCGGACGTTGTCGCAGAAACCGGATCGGCGACGACGATTGACAGAACGAAGAGCAACAGCCCCGTTATCGAGAGACGATTTTTCACCGTGGATCCTCCCGGCCGATTTCGCGGCCACCCTGGGAGGGTATGACGTCGGCTCTTCCGCCGCAAGACTCGGTGGTTGGGATCGATGCGGTTCTGCCGCGGTTCATCTCCTGAGCCGGCGGCCGATTTCCGGTGTGTGACGATCGGGATCGAGCCCCGTCTTCGGGCCCGGAACCCTTTCCCGGGTCACAGATTGCGAGCGTTGAAAGTGTCGCAGACCCCGCCGTCGCCGGTCTCGAAGCCCCGGCGAAACCACCGTACCCGTTGCTCCGACGAACCGTTGGTGAAGGAATCTGGGGCGACGGCCCCTCCCGCCCGGCGTTGAATGCGGTCATCACCGATGGCGCTGGCGGCATTGAGCGCCTCCCTGCGAGTGATCGGACTCGATCAATACAGGACCTCTGCCGTTGTCGGAATCGACATTTACGGCCACACGGCGAGATCCAGGACGGCACCGTCGACTTCCACAGTCAGACCGGTATCGATTTCGGTGCCCGAGATGGCGAAGACCGGCGTCCCGGCGGTGCATGAATTCCGTGCCACCGCCGGTCCTCCGAGACCAATGAAGGTCTCGTACTCGAGGCGGGCGCCGGTGTTTGAGCCGCTGCAGCAGTTTCCCCATTCGACGACCTCGGTCGGCCCCCGGATAAAACTGAAGTTGGAGCTCGAGACCTGGCTCAGAGTTCCGTCAAAGCTGCACAACACCAACGAGGTCTGGATCCCGTTGCCGACGATGAACCGAATCGACGCGGGTGCGAGATTGTAGGTTTCGTCATCGGTGGTGGTGACCACCACCGGGTCGATGGTGATGGTCGGCGTCGGGGTGACGGTGGGAGTGACCTCGACGGTAGGAGTGGTCTCGGCAGTGGGGGTGTGGGTGGGCGTGGCCTGCGAGTTCCAGATCTCGTCGGGAAGTCCGGGGATGAAGATGGGGTCGCCCGTGACATTGTCGATGACCGAAGCGTAGGCCAGGTAGGTCGAGTCGATCCGTTCCGTGCGGACAATGGCAAAAGCGTCTGCGATCTCGTCGCTGGTCACCCGAGCGAAGATGTTGTCGATCTGGTCGAACTCGAAGGGCTCGAGGGTGGTGCTGACTCGCCCGAGGAATGTCGCGTCGTCTTGGTAGAGATCGACGTGGATCGTGGCCACGATGGGTTCGAGATTGACCAGACCGATGTTGGTGCGAAAGCCGGTGCTGGAGGTCGGTGACGATGAGAGCTGGATGAGGGTCGCGTCGGTTCCCCAATCGAAAACGTCCCCGGGAGTCGTCGCGCCGATGAACTGACCGTAGGTCCCGTCCGGGGTCGCGTTGTAGGTTCGACTGGTGGCTCGGACCTCGCCGGAGAGGGTGGTCAGACGGAGGGTCGCGCTTCCCTCGACACCGAAGAGGAGGTCCAGCACATCCTCGTACCGATGCGCGGTACCGGCGGCGATGTCGACGATCACCGATGGGTGAGTCGTGTTGTTGCGGTTCCTCCGCAGAAGATCAATCCGGACCTGGGCCGGCACGGACGAGACCGATCGCAGCTCGAGGTCGGTGCGCCAAGTCGTGTTGTTCGAACCGGCGACATGGGCGGCGCCGGGGATGTAGAGTTCGATCCAGTCGTTTGCGGTGGCAAAGACCAGGGCAGCGGTGATGGCGATCATGACCGCCGCCAGAACCAGACCCGCGGATGAGGCGTTCAGGAATCTCACTGGAAGGATTCTACGGTATTCGGCCCGACTTGATGCGGTGAGGTTGGATCGTTCGATCAGTCGAGGAAGTCGAGCTCGTCGCGGGAGAATCGCGTCATGCGCCAGATCGCGACCCGCATCTTGTTCTTCTGCACATCCGGGTTGGCGTAGCGCCAGACCATGTCGTGATCCGGCGAAACCTCGAAGACATAGCCGCGATCCGACTCGGTGATGAGGGTGTTGCCGTTGGGCAGGCGCTGGACGCTGCCGCGAAACTTCGAAAGAAACCCCGTCTTCGGGGAGTAGCGCCAGACAATGTCGAAGGTCAGCGGGTCGAGCTCGACGATCTGGGAGCGTCGATGGCCGTTGTCGAAGATGAGGATGTTGCCGTTTTCGAGGAGAGTGGGGTGGTGTTGCCTGTGAAGGTTGGTCGGTCCCCAGGCCCAGAGAACCTCCCGGGTTCGGGGATCGAGGATCGCGATCGTGTTGATCGTTCGCATGGAGATCAACACGTTGCCGTCTGCAAAGAGCGGAGATCGATGGCCGAGGGATCCGTCGAAGACCTGGATGTGATTGGTGTGCAGCATGTCGATCCGCAGACGGTCTCCCTCTTGCCGGTCAGACGGGAGGTGGCGCGGGCTCACGAGCAGGTTGGCGTAGAACGACGAACGCATGGCGTCGAGGATCGAGAAACGGTCCTTGAGCTCGCCTTCGCTGCTGAGGATCTCGATGAAGTCCTCGATGACGGGCACGTCCGGGTGGATCTCCGGCCGAAGCGCACTCGCATCGGTCATCGCATAGATGTCGCCGGACGGATGGACCGTGAGATCGTGATGTGTGTCGGCCTCATAGCGCCAGAGCAGCCGCGAGTCCTTGTCGAGTTTGAGAATCGACTGTTGATTGAGAACCACCAGGAGATCGCCGTTGGGGAAGAGTTCGATGTGCTCCCAGCCGTCGTCCCCGGGATAGCTCCATGTGTGAAGTTCGCGTCCGTCGTTGTCGATGAGTCGCGCCGATGTCCGCAGGCGTGAGCTGTAGAGATTGACTCCCGGGAACGCCCGTTGACGGTCGTGAAACTCGACACCCCGGAGCTCGGCCCGCGGATCAAAGGTCCCATCGACATAGCCCAACTCCTGGAGTTGCTCGAGCCGGCGAAGACTCTCATTCGGGACGATCGTTCCTTCGATGCGGGTCAGCTGCTTGGCCTCGGCCTCGGCCTTGACATGAGCGCTCATGGTGAGCTGCCCTGCGATGACACCGATGGCGAAGATGATCAGAGCGAAGATGACGGAGCGGACGTGCTTCGGTTTCACGGGTGCATTATGAACGAGGAATGATGAATGATGAATGTTGATTGATGGATTGTCCGCGACTCACGATTCACGATTCACGATTCACGACTCACGACTCACGGCCAAGAAGAAGCCCGGGCTTTCGCCCGGGCTTCGGTGTTGAGGTCGGAAGGGCGTATCTCTAGTACATTCCGCCCATGCCGCCCATGCCGCCCATGTCGCCACCGGGCATCGGCATGTCCTTCTTCTCTTCCGGGATCTCGCAGACGAGCGCCTCGGTGGTGAGGAGCAGGCCCGCGATGGACGAGGCGTTGAGAAGGGCGTTCTTGGTGACCTTGGCCGGGTCGATAACGCCGTCCGAGATCATGTCGGCCATCTTTCCGGTGGCGGCGTTGTAGCCCTTCTTGCAACCTTTGGCGCGGATCTCGCGGACGATCACCGCGGCCTCCTCAAGACCGGTGTTGAGAATGATCTGCCGGGTCGGCTCTTCGAGGGCGCGGAGCAGAATCTTGGCACCGGTCTGGATGGCGCCTTCGGACTCGTTGACAAAGGTCTCGACGGTGTCCATGGCGCGAAGCAGAGCGACACCGCCGCCGGGGACGATGCCCTCTTCCACGGCCGCCTTGGTGGCGTGGAGAGCGTCTTCGACGCGGGCCTTCTTCTCTTTCATCTCGGTCTCGGTAGCCGCGCCGACCTTGATCTGGGCGACTCCGCCGACCAGCTTGGCGAGGCGCTCCTGGAGCTTCTCGCGATCGTAGTCCGAGGTTGTGTCCTCGATCTGGCGCTTGATCTGCTGAACCCGACCGAGCACGGCCTCATGCTTGGACGAGTCGTCGTCATCGACGACGATGGTGGTGTCGTCCTTGTTGATGACGATTTTCTTGGCGCTGCCGAGATCTTCCCACGTGATGTTCTCGAGCTTGATGCCGAGGTCCTCAGAGATCATCTTGCCGCCGGAAAGAACCGCGATGTCCTCGAGCATGGCCTTGCGGCGGTCACCGAAGCCGGGGGCCTTGACGGCGCAGATGTTGAGGGTGCCTCGGAGCTTGTTGACCACCAGGGTGGCGAGGGCCTCGCCCTCGACGTCCTCGGCGATGATGAGGAGGGGCTTGCCCTGTTGGGCGACCTTCTCGAGGATCGGCAGGAGGTCCTTCATGTTCGAGATCTTCTTTTCGAAGATCAGGATCATGGCGCTCTCGAGGACCACTTCCATGCGCTCGGCGTCGGTCACGAAGTAGGGGGAGAGGTAGCCGCGGTCGAACTGCATGCCTTCGACCACCTCGAGGGTGGTGTCGAGACCCTTGGCCTCTTCAACCGTGATCACGCCGTCCTTGCCGACCTTCTCCATGGCTTCACGGATGATGCCGCCGATCTCGGCGTCGGAGTTGGCGGAGATGGTGCCGACGTGGGCGATGGCGTCACCCTCGACGGGCTTGGACATCGAATTGATGGTCTCGACGGCCTTCTTGGTGGCCTGGTCGATACCGAGCTTGAGCTCCATTGGATTCGCGCCGGCGGTGACGTTCTTGATGCCCTCGCGATAGATCGCCTGGGCGAGGACGGT
>JARFRM010000175.1 GCA_029287235.1 Thermoanaerobaculales bacterium | reverse complement strand
GGACGCCGTCACTGCGGCCGGGGTTCGCATTCCCTGGACGAGACCCCGGCGAGCGGCAACCAGCGCCGAGATCAGCGGCGCCGCGAAGGCCAGCGAGGCCGCGGAGAGGGCCGCCTGCTGGCAGGGATAGGCGAGCCGGCTCGGTTTTTGGCCGCTGCGGAGTATCAGCCAGATGAGGGCGAGCAGACCGGCAACCATCGAGTTGATCGTGAACCAGGTACGGAGAATCCAGCTCCAGCGGGGGCTGATGCGTTCGAATCCGGATTCGTCCACCACGCGTTTGTGAGATCGGCTATCGTGCTTCACCGGTGGTCTCCCTTCACATCACGGATGTGGTCCCGTTCGATTTGTCGATGCCCATCGTCCCACTTGCGGGATCGGGGCCGCCGTGACCGACGATACATCCGGCGTCGTTGAGAAACTCGGTGAGATACGCCGCTCGGTGGCCGGCGTCAGGCGCGGACCTCAAGCGCTCAATCGCCCACCACATCGCCCCAACGGCGAGTTCGGAGTGCGAACCCGTCGGAGAAGAGCACGTCAATGCCCTCGTAGGCGCCGATGTCGACCGTGCCGTCGATCACCCGGGCGCCGCCGTCGCAGTCGCCGTCGCCGACCTCCGCGGGCGGGCTGTTGGTGCCGGCGTTCTCGGCCGTGGATCCCGCCGAGAGCCGGAAGTTGAAACCGGCCGGGTTGACGAAGACCGGATCGACGCCGACCAGGTTGTGGCTTTCGGTGACGGTGCCGAGCCCGGTAAAGAGCAGATCAGTGGAGTTGCCGTAGATGATCGAGTTGTACAGGCTCGCGGTCGGTGTCGGGTCTGCAACTCTAAATCTGAGCCCCTCGCCCGCGTTGTCGACCACGGTCAGATTGGTCAGATCGAGCGTGGCGGTGTCCTGAGCAATGGCGAACACCCCTTCGTCGCCGCCGGCGACGACTGTGTCACCGGCTCGAAGATCTGCGGTGCCATAGGCGCGCAGGTCGAGCTGCTCGCCGGTCCCTGTCTGGCTGTTGTTGATGTACAGGGTGTTGCGCCGCAGACGGACCCAGGCGCCGCCGAACGCCGACACCTCGAGACCCGTGCCGCTAACATTCGGAGTGGCCGAGGAGACCGCCTGGTTGTTGACGAACCGGCTGTCGGAGACCCGCCCGACCGCGCCGTCGTTGACCCGGAGATAGAGCCCCGCTCCGCGGATCTCGCTGTCTGCCTGAATCTGGTTGCTGGTGAAGTCGACCCGCTCGATGACGATGGGAGCGAGGTCTTCGACCTTGAGGTATGCGCCGCCGCCGAACACGGCCCCGCCGCTGCCGTTGAACCACGCGAGGTTGTGGTCGATCGACGTGTCGCGGATCGTCAGGGAGCTGCCCTGACCGGAAACATCGGCATAGACGCCGCCGCCGTGGGGGCTGCCGATGGTGACGGTCGAAGTGTTGTTGGTGATGACGCTGTCGCTCACCTCGAGCTGCACTCGCCCGGGGGTGCTGAACCTCAGGCCGCCACCTGTGGTGTCCTCACCGCCGGTCAGGGTCAGATTCGACAGGGTGATGATGGTGTTGACCGTGGTGCTCAGTGAGATGCCCACACACCTGCCCGCGGCGTTGCCGTCGATCACCGTGATGTCCGGGTCCGCGGTCTGGATGGTGAAGCTCGGATCCCAGCCGCCGGAGAAGTGCAGCTCACCGCCGTTGATGAACACGGTGGCGCCGCTGACGGCCACGTTCTCGACATAGGTCCCGGTCTCGATGCGGACATCGTTGATGCCGCTGCTGTTCACCCCGGCGAGGGCGCCCTGGATCGTCGGGTAGGTCCCGTGCGGCCCCACCGTCAGCAGCACCGCCTGTGCCGAGCAGGGGCCCGGTGGGGCGACAACCGACACGACGACCAGGCCGAATGCTGCGGAGCAACAAATGCGGGCTATTTTTGACAACGCGGTCCGAGACCTCAGTGTGTTCATTGTTTCCCCCCGGAGGTTTTCTCATAATGTATGTCCTTGATTGAACATTTGCAAGGAGAACCGTTCCGAACAAAGGGGCCCCACCGGTCTGGCGACGTGGAGGCTCGGAAGGTGGCAGCGTCCAACCTCCGAATGGTGCAAACCGCTCAGATGCGTGCGGCGCTCGGACGGCGAGAGTAAAAGGCCGCGGCGTTTGCCGCGGCCTTTGATCTGCGATGGAGCTAATCGCTAAAGGCTAATAGCTAAGAGCTCTATTCAAGCGTTTGCAGGCTCCTGCCGCCAATCCGCCTCAGCTCTCCATTGGGATCGACGCCACGTCCTTGCCTCGCAACGCGATGGCGACGATGATCCCGGCCATGACGAGCAGGGTGCCGAGCCAGACCAGCCCAATGAGGGGCTTGGTCGAGGCATCCACCACCAGGCTCGCCGGCTCGGGACCGGTGGCCGGCAGGCTCGGGTCGTAGACCTGAACCTGGACGGTCCCGTTCTCGGCGTCGATGCGTCCCGGGCTCAAGGTGATCCCGCCGCTGCCGGGGACCATGGCCGGGGTGATGACGGGCTCGCCGCCACGCCCGCCCTGATACGTCGGCACGACCTCCATGTGCTGTCCATCCAACTCGACATCAAAGACCACACCGAAGTTGATCTTGCCGGCCTCGGGGTCGAACTCGGACATGTCGAAATCCGAGAAGGTGATCCGGAGGTCTTCGTAGGCAAGAGTCTCACCCTTGTTCATGGTGGCCGTGCGGCCGATGCCGCCCCCCAGACCGAGCAGTTCAACCCGCACCAATCCCGAATCGACGTTCATCCCGGTAGATCGCATGCGCGCGCCGGGGACCCCGGGGATATCGACCGCAATCGGCTCGACACCCTGGTCGGTGGAGATCATGGTCGGCTCGAGGACCACCGTTTCGTTGCCGGGTCGCTCGAGCTGGACCGCCACCCCGACGGTGAGTGCACCGGCTATGGAGTTCTGCTTGGAGAGATCGAATCCGAGGAAGGTCAGCGTCCAATCGTTGAATTTCTGCGGCTGATCCTTGCCGAGCATGAACTGCGCGCTCGGCGCCGGCTCCTTGCCGGGCTCGAACTCCACCGGGGCCAGGTAGAGGTCCTTGGTGAGGAAGACCTTGATGTCGGGGTTCGCGATCAGCTGATTGGACTTCTGGTTGACCCACATCTTCGGCCTGAGGACGAAGTTCTTACCCCTCTCGTCGGTGATTTCGACCACCATGGCGTCACGAGAGGTCGGCGTCGGTTTTTCATGGCCCCTGAAGGTCATGGTGTAGCCGAGGATCTCCGCCGGCTGATCCTGGTGAAGTCGAATCTTGCCCTGCTCGTCGAGCCAGCCCGTGGTCAGGAATGCGAGCATCATCAGCCCCATCCCGACGTGGGCCACCGGTCCGCCGGTGAGTCGCCAACGCTTCGCCCGGGCGTAATCGAGGACCGCCCAGCCGTTGGCGACGATGTTGAACACCACGGCGCCGACGTAGAAGTAGGCCTTCCAATTCGAAAGGCCGAGCACGGCGGCAAGGACGAGGACCGCACCGGTCACCGCGAGGGTCCCACCGAGGACTTTGCCGGCGCCTTTTCGGGCGCGGCTCCACGCGAGGAAGGGCGTGCCGCCGAGAAAGGCGGCGAAGGCCACCGCGATCCAGAAGCCCATGGCGTTGTAGAACTCGGGCCCGACCTGGGCGGGCTCGCCCCAAAGGCGCGAGATCAGGGGCGCCGATGTTCCGAGAAGCACCACCAAACCGATGAGGATGAAGAGCAGGATGCCGACGACGAAGAAGATGGTTCGCGAAATGAAAGGCTCTTCACCGACCTCGCTGGGGATCTCGCGCCAACGCATGGCCAGCAGGGCAATCGAAACGACGAGGAAGAAGCCCATGTTGAAAACCAGCCAGCCGGTGATTCCGAGATCGACGAAGGAGTGGACCGAGAAGTCGCCGAGCACACCCGACCGGGTCAGGAAGGTGGCGTAGACCACCAGCAGGAACGCGGCCACGGCCAGCACCAGATTGAGCCGCCGGAATCGCTTCCGACCGCGTTGCAGCAGCATGCCGTGCGTCAGCGCCGCGGTCGCCAGCCACGGGACAAGGGATGCGTTCTCCACCGGGTCCCAGCCCCAGTAGCCGCCCCAACCGAGGGTCTCGTAGGCCCAGTAGCCACCGAGCATGATGGCGGTCCCGAGGGTCACCATCGACAGCAGCACCCAGGGCATGGAAACCTTGGTCCACTCGTCGTACTTCTGCATCCACAGCGCCGCCATGGCGAAGGCGAAGGGGACCGCAAGGGAGGCGTAGCCGATGAACATCACCGGCGGGTGGATCACCATCCAGGGGTTCTGCAGGAGTGGATTGAGGCCCTGACCGTCCAAGGGCACCATGGCGGCGGTGAGACCTTCGTGGAATCGGAAGGGATCCTGCTTGAGGAGCAGCATGATGAGCGAGAGAAGGGTGAGGTTGTAGAAGATCATCGCCCGTGACTCGTACGCCCTGGCATACTTCATCAACGGCAGGCCAAGCAAGACCCCCCAGAAGATCCACAGCAGGAAACTCCCCTCCTGACCACCCCAGAAGGTCGAGATCAGATAGTGGGTCGGCAGGAGATTGTCCGAGTAGGCCCAGACATAGTGCAACCGGTAGTCGTGGGTGACGAGCAGATACATGAGGATGCCTGAGGCGATGACGACCGCCGCGGTCATCAGGCCGTAGGACTGACGGGCCATGGGCCGCCACTTTTCAGGGTCGCGGATGGACAGGGCGTAGGTGATGGTCGAACCGAGGCCAAGCAAAAACGCCATCCACAGCAATACGGTGCCGGGTACGTACATAGTCTCTCCTCTCAGCAGGAGCTCTTATCGGGTGCCGGGGGGCACGTGGCTAGGTTTCTGATCCGTAGCTTCTGGGCGCCTCTTCAAGGCCCTGGTACTTCGACGGGCATTTGACCAACAGCTGGTTCGCGTGGAACGCACCGTCGGAGTAGGTCCCGATGGCGACGATCTGGGTCGCCTCTTCGAAGTTCCCGGGTTTGACCCCTTCGTAGAGCACGGTCATGGTGTCGCCGTCTTCTTCCACGATCCCGAATTGAAGCAATTCCTTGTCTTCGATGTAGGTGGTGGAGTCGGGAACCAGTCCGCCGGCAACCTGCACTTTGCGGGCCGATTTCTGGGCCTCTTCAAAGGAGACGTACGGAGTCAGGTTCGACTTGAAGGAAGTTGCACCATAGGCCAGAAAGGCCACGATCATCACGCCACCCACGGAATACCACAGGCGACGCTGTTTCTTCGGGTCAGACATTCAGTCCTCCATTCGGCTCACCTTGCGGTCGAGCCGGTAGACATAGGCGAAGAGGCCAATCCAAATGATCATCGTGACGGCCATGATTCCGGTCAAATCAGACATTCAGAGGACCTCCTGCCGGCGTCGGTGTCGGATCTCCTCGATCCGAGTTCCAATACTATATAACCATACAGACAAACCCGTAAACCCCGCCAGCGAGGCCAGCAACACCCTGAGGTGCGCCGAGTCGAGGCTGTTGTCGGGATCTGCGTTGGTCATGACATCGGGATGCAGCGAAAAGTAAATCCTCGGCACGATGAACATCAGAAACGGCACCGTGACGAAGGCGAGAATCGAATAGACGGCCGCGAGGGTTGCGCGCTTCTCCGGATCATCCACCGCCGAACGGAGTGCAAGATACGCAGCGTAGATGAGCAGGAGGATGGTGATGGAGGTCTGGCGCGGGTCCCAGTTCCAATACGCGCCCCACATGATCTTCGCGAAGACCGCCCCGGTCACCGTCGCCAGCACGGCGTAGAGAAGACCGAGGCCGGCGCTCACGGCGGCGGCGAAATCGTATTTGGGTTCACGGCGCCACAGGTAGAGACCCGAGGCGATGCACGAGACCAGGAAGGCCAGGGTGGCGACCCAGGCGGTGGGGACGTGGAAGAAGACAATCCGCGACGACTCGCCCTTGAAACCCTGGGCGGACGGGATCCACAGGAAGGCGGCCCAGATGACACCGGCCATCCAGACGAAGAGAAACCACTTGAGGGTCATGCCAACCCGATTCACCAGTCAAACCTCCTGATGCGACCCCGTCGCTATTCGGGCGACTAGGATACTAGATCCCACAACACAGCTCATCCACTTTCCATTGCAATCCGCATTCGCTTCAATCCCGCCAGACGACCGGAAAGAGAAATGCCGAGAAAATCGTCATCGCTCCGGTCATGGACAGAATGGCTCGGAGGCTTTCTCTGTAAGTGTCGAGATCACCCGTCGCCACCGCCGTGGTTCCCTGGATCAGGAAGATCAGTAGCGGCAGCAGGAGCGGCAGCGACAACACCGAAAAAAGCGCGCCCCGGGTCAGCGCCTGGGCGATGATGGCCGCAATGATGGTGGTCGTCACGGCCAGACCGAAACCTCCGGCGGCAAGCACCGCCGCGAAACGCCACGGCATGGCGATTTCGAACCCCATGAGCACACAGAACAGGGGCACCAACAAGGCCATCAGGACCATGATCAGGACCAGGTTGTAGAGCAGTTTTCCGGCCCAGACCACGGTGGGCGCAGCCGCCAACCGGAGCAAGGGCGCCGTGTGGCTCTCCTCCTCCTTGACGAAACTGCGATCGAGACCGGCCAGCGCAGCAAAGAAGATCACGATCCACAGAAGAACCGAGAGGAGAAACGGGCGGTCTTCCGTCGACAATCGGTAGGGACCGATGGTGTAGGACACCGCCGCGAGGGTGGTCAACGCAAAGAGCACGAGGGAGTTGAGCGCCACCCGCGTCCGGAACTCGGCGCGGAGATCCTTCGCGGCCACCGCCAGAGCCTCAGCCAGCCAGCGAGACATTCCGACTCCCCCATGTCATTTCCCGGCGATCGTTGGTCGCCAGAACGATGGTTCGTGCTTCTTCGAGGAGACTTCGGACACATTCCTCGAGCCAGTCCTGACCGGTCGGGTCGAGGTTCGAGCTCGGCTCGTCGAGAAAGAGCACGGCCGGGTCGTGCAGCAGCGCCTGGGCGATCTTGAGGCGCTGCGCCATCCCTGTCGAATAGCCCCGAACCGGGGTCTTGCGCTCGGGATCGAGACCGACCCGTTCGAGAAGTTTTCGGTGGTCGGCATCGGCCGACGCCAATCCTCGAACCCGGGCGTAGAACCGCAGATTCTCCAAGGCGGTGAGCTCCTCGTAGACGGCCATCGACGGCGCGACCACCCCGAGGTGGCGACCCCATGCGTCGCGGGTGAGATTACCGCCATCGGCCGACCGGTACAGAACCTCGCCCCTGGTCGGGCGCAGCAGACCGCAGAGAATCGACAGCAGGGTCGATTTCCCAGACCCGTTGGGTCCGGTGATGACGAGAACTTCGCCGGGCTGAGCCTCGCCGGACACCGCTCGGAAAACAACCCTCAGGTCGTAGCGTTTGGCCACATCAGAAAACGAGATCGAGATTCCGCCGCTCATCTGGGGAACGATAGCATGCAGACCATCGAGAGTTGACAGTTCCATCCTAGCGGAGCCAGATCCGGAGTCCGCACCCTTCACCTCCCGTACCCGCTCCCGATCCATTTCCTTTCGGGAGCGGGTGCGGGAGGAAACGCAAAGGTTGCCGCTGTCGCCTGACGCTGGCTGCAGTCGCTGTTCGCCTGCCTGTTCACCCATTGGGATGATCAGACGTGCTCTGTGATCTGGGGGCCTCGCAACAAGGCAGGGCCAAGTTTAACGGCGAGACCTCTTGACATCCCCCCCCCCCCCCCTCGATTTACCATCGTTCCTAAGGAAACCTGAGAAAAGGCTCTGCTAACGGGGAGGATTTCAGCGATGCACCAACGATTGTTGTTCGTGCCCGTGTTGACTCTTCTGGCCCTCGCCTTGACGACGGCCACCGTGGACGCCGCCAAGATCACTCTTGAGAAGAAACCTGTCTTTTCCGACGAGGACGCGTTTCTGGGCTATGAGGATCCCGATCCCACCGTATTGACCCTTCTGGGTTTCTCGACAATCGCCGACTATCCGTCGTACCTCGCCGGTGAGGTCTCCGAGGAAGACCTCGACAGAGTCACTCAAGAGGCCACAGATCACGGCATGATGTTCGAGGTGCGCCGCGACTTCGAACTGATCCGGATCAACGGGTACTCGTTCTCCTCGTTTGGCGGTCCGGTCGGCCTCCCGCAGGACCTGACGCTTGGGGAGTACGACGAAGACATCGGGCTCTACCTCGTCCAGTTCAAAGCTCCGATGACGCGCCGATGGTGTTCCTCGTTGGCAAGCGCTTCAGAGATCATTTCCTATTTCCCGCAGAACAGCTACCTCGTTCGCGCCGACGCCGATGCCGTGTCCGTCCTGGCCCGCCTCGACGGCGTGCAGCATGTGAGCCTCTTCCAGCCGGCCTACAAGATCAGATCGTCCCTGCTGGATCGAGACGAACCGCTCGATGTCGCCATAGAGTTCGACGCCGGGCAGGATCTCACTCCGGTTGCGACCTTCATCGAGTCCCTCACATCGGTCCGACCGGACGTACAAGGCGACTCCAGGTTCGCATACACCCGGGCTGCCGTTACACAAGCCCATCTCCGGACTATTGCCCGCCGCCCAGAGGTGCTCTGGATCGAGCCGGCCCTGATTCCCGTGTTCAGTGGCGAGCGGGAAGCGACTGTCGCTGCAGGCCAACACGACGGCGAATCACCTCTGAACGCCGGAGACCGCCCGATACGATTCTACCCTGACGGTCACCACAGCTGGCTGCGCGACAACGGCTTCTGCACCCCGACTGAGTGGGACCCGTACCCCGGTTGCATGGTGTACTGGACCAAGGTGGGAGTCATCGACTCTGGTCTCGACGAGACCAAGTGCCTTGTGAATCACTATGACGAGCATACTGGGATCTGCACTCAATGGCACCCCGATAGCGAACGACACCCCGACCTTAACCACAGCTCCAACAACCCGGCAGCGTGCCCCCCGCCCGGGGAGGGCATTGCGAGTATCGAGAGTGCCGACGATTGCGACGATCCGGTGATCCGCGAGACGGTCTTCTGCTCCGGCGACCTCGGCGAAAACCACTGCGAACCAGCCTTTCCTTGGATCGACTACTACGACTTCTCGGATGTGATTGGTGTTGCCTACGCGGGACATGGAACGGCCGTTGCTTCGATCATCGTGGGCGACCCGCTGAGCATTGCTTCGGGCGATACAGATCCTCCCGCAACCTACCTGGACGACTACTACCTTGGAACCGGAATCGCTCCGTCGGCCCAATTGATCATCGGCAAGTTCCCCTACCTCGCCGACAATCCTTCCTCAACCAGCGGAATGACACAGCTCCACTTCAGAGACCTCGTGAAGAAGATCAACGACAACGGAAACGGTGCGAGGATCTTCAACAACAGCTGGAACGTGGTTGAGTTAATAGATGATTACACCCCAGGGGGCTACGCCGGAGAGTTCGCAACCGAGTATTCGCTGTTTTCCCGGATGGCCGACAGGCTGGTCCGTGACGCCCATTTCGGGGGCCCGCTCAACGAGACGACCCTGGTATTCTCCGCTGGAAACTGGGATGGAAACCCCGAGGGTCAGACACAATGGACGACATCACCGGGCAACGCCAAGAACGTTATCTCAGTCGGCGCATCGAGGGGATGGGCCGAAGGAGGAGTAACAGCTCATGTCGACTGTACTTTTGAAGAGCATCTGATCCGCGATGTCGCCGGCGGTATTACCGGCACATGGCACTCGAGACGTGGGTACATCAACGAGGCCGGCTCGGCCCAGGATCTTCCGCGCTTCAAACCTGATCTCGTGGCGCCCGGCACCCTGGTGGCGGCGGCACGATCACAGCACTCATCGGACACCGACATCTACCGTTGTTTCCGCGGCTCCAGCGCCGCCGCCCCGGTGGTCACTGGCGCAGCCGTGCTGGCCGAAGCGTGGTACTTCTACACAATCGGCGGGGAACTGGAGCTGCCGTCGCCGGCCATGATCAAGGCCATGCTGGTGGCCCACGCCGACAGCCTTACGGGTGGCACGGATCACTGGCCTCCCACAACCTCTCTCGGGCACTCGCCCTCCATGGCCCAGGGCTGGGGGAGGGTCAACCTCGACCAACTCTTCCAAGAAGATGTAACAGTCGCGACCTTCGACCAGGACCACGACTCGGCGCCCGGCGGCCAGGGCCGCCGTTTCACCGCCAGCGGCCAGTACTGGTGGATGCAGCTGCAGGTGGATGATCCAGCCAAAGACATCATTGCGATCTTGGTCTTCACCGACGCTCCGTCGAACGCGGGAGCGGCCTCGCTCAAAGTCAACGACCTTGATCTGACTCTGTACAGACCTAGTTTCATACCTGCGAACTGGCGTTCTTATTGTGGAAACCACTTTGAGCAGGGATCCTGGTACTCGGAAGACATCGCCCACAAGATCCTACCGGCCTTGCCGACAGACACACACAATACCGTCGAGGTGATCCGAGTCCCAGCCGGGGTGCTCAACGGGCCATTTTCGGTAAGAGTCACGGCCAGAACGGTCCAAGCCAACGCCGTCCCGGGTTTTGACGGTGAAGCGCCAAACCAGGACTTCGCGTTGTATGTCTACAATGCGGTCCAGTAGGAGGCGGTCATGAAGATCAAACGCC
>JARFRM010000105.1 GCA_029287235.1 Thermoanaerobaculales bacterium | reverse complement strand
TAGCGGTGCCAGGCTTTAGAACCTTGGAAAGTTGAAACGTTCTAAGCTTCTTTGGCCTGGCACCATTACAAAAATCCAAGAATCCAGGTTTCTACAGGAGGCTGATACCGTTTTCCCCTGGGTGTGCTTATACTGCGAGAGAAACAACCAACCTCAGGGGGAAGTGATGACCTGTCGTCTTCGCGGCCGAATCGTTCTGGCGCTGATCATCGGCGTCTTCTTTGTGCTGTCCTCACTTCCGGCGGCAGCTCAGGGTTGTCCCGAACTGCTCGGCCGGTGGCCGTACGGCCCCGCCTCGGCGGTGGCGGTGGACGGTGATAGAGCCTACATGACCAGCGGCACCGTCTTGCTGGTGCTGGACGTCACCACGCCCGCCTCGCCGCAGTTGCTCGGCGAAGTGTCCATTCCCATCCCGGCTGAGGCGATTGCCGCGGCTGGTGATCACGTGTTGGTCGCCCTCGGTTTTGAGGGTTTGCGGGTGTTCTCGGTGGCCACTCCCACCGCTCCGGTGGAGGTGGGCGGCATCGACACGCCCGGTTACGCCGATGACGTCGTGCTGGATGGGATTCACGCCTACGTGGCCGATGGGTCAGCGGGGCTGCGGGTGATCTCCATCGCCAATCCCGCGTCGCCGACCGAGGTCGGTTCTCTTGGAACCGGGGGATCTGCCAGGGGCGTTGCGATAGCTGCGGATATCGCCTACGTTTCGGACGGTACTACCGGTCTGGTCGTAATCTCGGTCGCCACCCCGGCTTCGCCCACCCAGTTGGGATTCGTCGGCACCCCGGGACACGCTTATAACGTAACGGTTTCGGGCAACACCGCCTACGTGGCCGACGGGACCTCGGGGCTGCGAGTGATCGATGTGACGAATCCCGCCGCGCCCACGGAGCTGGGAGACCTCGGCACGTTCCGCGCCCAGGGAGTCGCGGTTGAGGGCAACCTCGCTTTTGTCGCCGACAGCTACGGGCATTTCAAGCAGATCGATGTGAGCATCCCGTCGGCGCCGGTGCAGGTGGGCTCTGTCAACACCGGGTCGGACTGTCTCGACGTCGTCGCCGAGGGAGGCCTCCTGTGGGTGGCCGATGACACCGGTGGAATGGTTGTCGTCGATGGCAGCGTTTCGGGTTCGCCGGCGGTTGTGGGCGAATACCCGACCGCGGGTTACTCCTCCTCGGTGGCAACGGTCGCCGGATTGGCCTTTGCGGGAGTCTACCCGGGCGCCCTGATGGTCTTCGACGTTACGACGCCGTCGGCGCCTCTAGAACTCTCGACAACCCAGGCCCTCGGGTCTGTTGTGCAGGTTGTCCTCTCCGGCTGGTACGCCTATCTTCCGGTGCTCAACGCAGGACTCGAGGTCTTCGACTTGAGCATCCCCACTGCGCCGGTCCACGCCGGTACCTACGACAGTCCCGGCCAGGCCCGCGGCGTAGCGGTTGTCGGGGATCTCGCATTAGTGGCCGACGGCGATTCCGGGCTGCGGGTAGTCGACATCAGCACCCCGGCGACTCCGTCCGAGATCGGTTCCGTAGCCACCCCCGGCACCGCCACCGGAGTGGCGGTTGACGGCGACTACGCCTATGTGGCCGATTGGGATCAAGGCTTGCGGGTGATCGATATCAGCGTGCCGGGGTCGCCTTCCGAGGTAGCCCATGTGGACACACCCGGCGATGCCTACGAGGTGGGCCTGGCCGGAGGCTTCGCCTTTGTCGCGAACCGTAATAGTGGTGTCCGGGTCATCGATATTTCGGTGCCCACCGCGCCGGGCGAGGTCGGTTTCTTTGACCCGGGTTCAATGAATGCGAGAGGAATCGTGGTTGCCGGTGATCGGGCGTACGTGGCGAACTACACCTATGGTCTGCTGGTGCTCGATGTCAGCACGCCGAGCGCGCCGACAGAGATCGGCTCTTATGACACTCCGGGAAGGGCTGTGGAGGTCTTCCTTGACGACGGTATGATCGCGGTCGCCGATGACAACGTCGGTTTTGCCTTGTTCGGGGGGTGCAGCGATGTCCTCTTCGACGACGGCTTCGAGGCGTTGGGAACCTCGGCCTGGGCGGCGACTCAGCCCTGATTCTTTAACGGTGACAGGAGAAACTTTCTTTAGCGGTGTGGCGGTGCTTAGCGGTTCCAGGCTTTAGAACCTTCTAAAGCTTGGAACCAATATGGCACCACAATGGCAGCGATGGACGGCTGTCGGTGATGAGTCTTGTCTCGTGAGTCTATTGGGATCGGAACCAACATCTGCCTGGGAGATCACCGAGGTCTGGCTGAGCTGCGCATGCGGGTGCGGGCACCCCATGCCATCGTCCGGTGACGACCCAGGCGGTGTTGGGAGGAGCCGGCAGCTGAACGCGGTAGCCCTTGTTGTCGACTCACGCATTCACGGCGAGTGTCGCTGTCGTATACTGAAACGAGCTTAATTTCTTAAGAAGCAAAGCGGCGTTGACACGGCGCCGGCGTTGATTCCTCGGGTCGGAGGCACTCATGAAGTCGCGTGCTTTTGTCGTTGCGATCGCGTCCTTGGTGGTTTGGATCGCGCGGGGGTATGCGGCCGAGCTGTACTGGTCGGAGGACGGAAATGAGCGGCTGTGCCGCAGCACCCCCGACGGGTCGTCGTGGCAGGTGTTCGTCACCGCGGCAGGATCCGCCCAAAAGCCGGCGGTCGACGACGTCAACCGCTACCTCTACTGGCCCGGTTACGACACTCAGACCATCTCTCGCACCCCGCTCGGCCTCGAGGCGCCGGAGGTCATCATCGACAGCCTCGGTGGCGTTACGTCCGTGGCAGTGGATCCGGCGGCGGGCAAACTTTACTGGATCTCTGCGTGGGGCTTCATCGGTCGAAGCGATCTCGACGGCTCGAATCCGGAAACCCTGATCTCGGGCCTGACTGCACCTCAGGATATCGCCCTCGACGTCTCGGCCGGGAAGATGTATTTCGGGGACCTGGGACTGTCGGAGTTGCAGCGTGCCAATCTCGACGGAACCGGCATCGAGACCCTCGTCATCGACGTCAAGGCGGCGGGCGTCGCGCTCGATCTCGTTGCGTCGAAAGTGTACTGGGCCGACCAAACCGACGACAACATCGGTTGGGCCGATCTCGATGGTTCAAACGCGGCGGTTCTGATCGGTGGTCTGTTCAATCCGGGATGGATGGCGGTTGAACCCGGCGAGGGCAAGCTCTACTGGACGGAGAGCTCGACGGTCCGGCGCGCGGATCTAGACGGAACCGATGTCGAGACCATCGTGACCGGGCTCAGCATCGCCCGCGGCGTTGCCTTTGATCTGCGCGACGGAATCATGTCGAACGGGTTCGAGTCGGGCGACCTCCTGTTCTGGAGCTCGAGCACTACGGACGATCTCGTCATGACCTGCCCGGATGCCGTGGATGAATTTTCGCCCATCGACTGCACCATCGAGGCCATCGGACCGAGCGGTTGCGTCACAGGTTTCGGGCACAGCTGTGACGGCGTCCTGGCGGACTGTACGTCCTTTCACCGCGACGCCTTCGGCGAGGACAACCCTCCCGACTGTCGTGTCGAGGTCGAGAAGGGCCTCGCGCTCGAGACCACCTTGGTCGCCATCGACGAGATCAACGAGGACCCGGTCTGGGATGTCGAGCCGGTCGACATCACCATCGACTCCAACCAGGCGTACGACTCCGTGAACGGTGAAGCGAGCGACGTCGACCTTCCGAACTCACTTCCAGGCACGCCAGGACGTCTCGAGTGCCAATCCGTCGGAGATACCTGCAGTTTCTCGGTGACCGTAACCGGGGTTGGAGCCGGCGCTGTGGATTGCCATCTGATATTCACTGCGGGGTTTCCGGAAACCTGCACGATCTTCGCCGAGGTAAGCGACGGTTACGCAGCGACGATCTCGGACCACATAACCGTGACGGTCAGTGATCCTTGAGGTGACCAATCTGGCCCGGCATCAATTGGTAAAGACCGATTGTCGCGTTGGCGTCCTTCCTCCGATGGGGATGAGTGGCTCGAGGATGAGGATGAGTGTCTCTCTTCGCATCCTGCGCGTTGTGGAGCTAAGGACACGTCGGTTTGGACGGAGATGGTTCGGAACGCTGGGACCGGAGAGTTCAGCATCCGCCTGGGTCATTGCCGGGGTGTGGGGGCGGGGTGCAAGCGGTTGCCGGTTCTTCTACTGACCGTCCGGTGATGGTCCAGGAGTTTGTTGGGAGAAGTCGGTGGGGGGTTGCGGGGACTGTGACCGCTCAACCCAGACCGACGCCGTAGGTATCCAGGAAGGCAGCTGTTTGTGCAATCAGCCCGGGGCCGAGGAAGGGGCCGCGATTCGTAACGGTGGTTTCGGGGGTCCGATCGAAGACCGCGGCGCAGAGAAGTTGCGGATTGTGGCGAGAACGATACATGATCCCGTCGGGACGGCGGGGGTGGCTCCATATGGCTCGGGACCAACGCTGGGCAGTCTGATAGTCGCCGGATGAGAGCCTCGCGTCGGCGCCGATGGCGGCGAGGCCCGAGCCAGTCAGATCAACGACGTTGATTGGTTTGGAAAACCTGATCTCGGCGAGACAGCAGGACCTGAGGAATCGTTCTCCCAACAGCGGGCCTGTCATACCCAACCCCGAGTCGACGAGACAGCCCTCGACAAATGCACCTTCGAGCTCGGTCGCCAGATAGAGGACACCGAACTTGCCTTTCGGATCGTCAAACCTCGAGGATCGGGACGTGCCGAAGAACACGGGTTCTCGGCGGCACCGGTATGTCCTGAACCACCGACGCGCTCGTCGCGAAATCGGAAGATCGAGAGAATCGAAGTCGGCTGGTGGCTCGGGATGGGGCCGCGGGCGCTGACTCATCGGCTTGCCCTGCCCGGCACCGGCAGTCGGTTGATCTTGACAGGATAGTTTCCGAAGTTTACACTTAATATAGGAGTAAAATTAGTAAACCAGGAATGAGGACCGAAGACATGGGCACCGACACTGCCGCCGCAACGTTGGAAATCGAGCTTGACGGTTCCGGTGCGACCGGGCGGTTTGAAGCGGTCCGTCGCGTATTCGTCGAGCGGGGCGTACGTGGGCTCATGTCTTTGGCAGCGAGGTTGGAAACCGGTGCGATCGAGGAGGCTGTGGCCGCGTCGTCCGACCTTGGGGTGTTGCTCAGCGCGATGGAGTCGGACTCCGGTTTGAAGATGATCGTAAAGAGCGATCCTCTTGCAGCCGCTCGGATTCGTGGCCTCCAGATGAAACTCGATGTCCTCGAGAAGGCCGGAGGAACGTTGCAGCCGAGTGAAGTGGCAGAGTTGCTGAGGATGAGCCGTCAGGCGGTTGGAAAGCGTCGAACGAACGGACAGTTGCTCGCCCTTTCCACCGGTAAGCGAGGGTTCGAGTACCCCGCATGCCAGTTTGGGGAGGATGGGGTCGTTTCCGGGCTCGGCGAGGTGTTGGCCGCCTTTGCCGAAGAGGTGGACCCGTGGATGAAGCTCGCATTCCTGGTGACTCCAAACGGGTCGTTGGACGGTGGAACGCCCCTGGACCTGATGCGTCGAGGGAAGATCGGCGAGGTCATCCACCTCGCCGAGAACGTCGGAGTGCACGGCGCTCACTGAGCGCAGGTCCGTCGAGACAGAATGGAAGCGGGTGTTTCCCGGCCGTGAGAGTGTCATGGCGATCATTGATTCTTCGGTAATTTTACGTCTTTTTTATGCCATACGCAATCGCGCGACGGCTGTCGGCGGAGTCGTGCCGGGAGGCGATCGAGAGCGCCAGGGACCTGTCAGCGAGGGCGAAAGACGACAGGGGGCTGGTGCTCGGCCACCGGCAAACGACTGTCGCCACGGTAAGGCTGTTCGAGCTCTTGCCGGAGCATCTGATGATCACGGTCAAGCGGGCCATGAGAATGCTGGGGTGCGATGGGTGCCTCTATCGGGAGTCAAGTCTAAATCTGAGAATGTAGACCTCTTCGTCGTCGATGACCGGTGAGTTGTCGACCGCGGACTTGAGGTGCGTGATCAGGCTGTTAACGATTTCGAGTTGGCGGGTGGTGCGGTTCTTGCCGGCGAGGCTGCCAAGCAGCGGTTCGACGAGGTGGTGGACGAAGCGGGCGAGGACGCCGGGAGCCTCGGCGGGGTCGAGGCTCTCGATCTCGTCCCGCCACCCCTCGCCCCGGATCTCGTCGAGCGCCGCTTCAAGCCGGCGGGTGACGAGCTCTTCGTAGAGGCCTGGGGGGCGGTGGGGGGTCATTCAGGGCTCCGGAGGGTGATGGCGGTCTCTCACGAGTCCCCCGAAATCCTGTCCAGGAGCTGACGTGGGGTGAGCACATCGATACCCCCGTAGCCGCTCACCTCAAGCAGATGGCGGTCCCCACTGACGATGGCGTCACAGCCGCCGGTCACGGCGCACGCGATGAACGGATCGTCATTGGGATCCCTCGACACCGGAGAAGGAACTGGATCTGGTTCAACGATCTTGGAGTTGGCAACAACAAGGGCGAGGAATGGCGTCAACGAGACCCCGGGAAACTGCACTTCGAGCCGCTCGCCGACTCGCCTGTACTCGTCGAGCACCTCTGACGAAACAACCAGCTCGATCAGCCCGTCTCGCCAGGCTTCGAGCACCCGTCCAGGAACGCCACCAAAGAAGATACCGGAGATGACGACGTTGGTGTCGACGACGACCCTCATCAGTCAGAGCGAATTGCCTCGATCGCCGCGGTGACATCGGCAGGTTTCATCCCCGCTTGTCGTGCTAGGCGCCGTGCTTCACCCACGATGTCGTCAAACTCGGACATCGGTGGCGGTTGGATCGTCTTGAGGATGACAACGTCTCCCTCGGCGACGACGACAAACTCGGAACCGGCCTCGAGCCCGAGAGCCTTGCGAATGGCTTCGGGGATCACGACTTGGCCTTTGGATGACATTCTGGTTGTGGCGTTCAAGGGCATGATGAGCCTCCAACGTCTTACCAGTAAGATATCCCACCGATCATCAATTCGCAACCAACGCCGCATACTTCAGGGCTTGCACGACATCCTCCTCCTCGAGGTCGTGCACGAAGCGGGCGAGGACGCCGGGGGTCTCACCGGGATCGAGGTTGCCAATCTCGTCCCACCACCCTTCGCCGCGGATCTCCTCGAGCGCCGCTTCGAGGCGGCGGGTGACGAGTTCCTCGTAGAGGCCTGGGGGGCGGATTGGTGGCATCCTCCCGGCCTCAGGATGTTCCTGCTTCACGCGCAGGTTCGCGAACCACCTGTTCGCGATGCCAATCGAGGTGGCTGGATGATGGTGGTGGGCAACCAGACTGAGGCCCGCGAAGTGATCGCCCGGAAAAACAAATGAGCCAGTCCCGGGCGCCCTGGGTATCTCGGAGATGTTGGGAAACAAGGAACCGATGGTCGTCATCAAGGCTGATTGCACCTCGATCGAATGCCTTGTGGTGATTGGCGCAGAGGGTGAGGCCGTTTTCCTCTGTGTCGGGGCCGCCGTGGCTGTGCCAGTGGATGTGGGCCGCTTCGATGCCGAGTTGGGATGTTTGTGGAGCAGGGCGGAAGCGTTTGTGTGACACCCTTTATCGGTGGAGAAGGAGAACCGGGGCCAGGGCAAGCATCCAACTCGTAAGCGAGCCGAGGAGGAAATACTCGGTAACCGCATCGACAGCTAAAGGTTGCTCCGAGAGTTTCGGTTGGGGGGAAGGTGACTCGGGCGGGGCTATTGGTGCCCCTCCAGCGGCTCGTGAGATCTCGGGGAATCTCAGAATGCTCTTGGCCGATATGACCAACGCCGCTGCGGTGGGGTCGCCTGCGAGAGCGAGCCCGAAGATCATGAGCCTTTCGAGAGGGCCGATCAGTCGTCCGCCTCGGAGGCGATTTTCTGACTGTTCCAGCGTCCCGGCGGTGGCCAATACTGCTCGAACCACTCCGTTCGCGGTGGCCAACAGGGCGACCGCAGCACCCACTGTGAGGCTGAGGCGATCGAGACCGAGCCGAGCGATCGAGGGAAAGGGAAGGTCTGCAAGCCAGCTCATTGCGGACGCCGCAGCGGTTGCGTTCAATACACCCGAGGAGGCAGCGAGGAGTCCCAGTGGAGCAACAAGTGCGACGACGGCGAGCCACGGGCACTTCGCGCGGAACCTCGGCAGGCGAAGGAGCGACCATGCAAGGGACGTGGTCGTCACCATGAAGAGGACAATCACCGCAGTCATTGGTTCAGCCGTGGTCAGAGTACAAAGCCCGATGGTTGCGGTGATCAGTGCAGTGGCGATGGCCAGCACGGCCTTTCGGGCGTTCGCAATCTCGCCCCCAAGCCCGCCTGCGCACAAGTCGGCGACGCCAATAGCGAGCAAGGCGAGCCCGACGATGATCACGACTGGCCTTCGTTCAAGAGCCGATGTGCACGGATGATGGCAAACGCACCGCTTTCCCTCAGCCTCTTTGACACCGCCGGCTGCGAGATCCCAAGCTTCTTTGCGGTATCGAGCTGGCGTTGACCGAGCATCAGACCTAGCGTGACCTCGCTTGCCCGGGCGTCCATGGCCGACAGGAGCTGGTCGCGGCAGAGCAGGAATGCATTGATTGACGCGCTTTCTTCGGGTGGCAACCCTCTGACGCGCGTTCGCAGACCTCTGGGCCATCCGCTGCGCGTTGCGTCCTTGGCGGCCTCGTCGAGCGCTTCGCGCGCGTTCCACCACGACGTCCCGCTTTGCGCCATCGGCGCGACATCTCTGTCGTAGACGCTGATTTCGCCCCAACCGACGCCGAACCGGACATCGCAGTCCTCGGCGAGCTTCAACCGGAGCATGAGACTCGCGTCCAACGCGGTCGCGACGGAACCGTAGACCGCTTGAAACTCATCGCCGATGGTCATCTGGAGCGGTTGAATCGCTTGAATGCGGCGGTTGACGTCTTCGAGGGTACGCTTCACCGTTGCAAACAGGGCTGACTGGTCGCGGTGCTGACGGGATCG
>JARFRM010000254.1 GCA_029287235.1 Thermoanaerobaculales bacterium | reverse complement strand
CGGCCGCCCGTGATCCACTGATCTCATGCTCGTCCACGAGACGCACGATGAACCGCTTATTGTTCACTTCTGTGTGGTGATCTAGACGAGTCGGGAGGGATTCGAACCCCCGACGGTCGGATCCGAAGTCCGGTGACCTATCCACTGAGCTGACGACGCGTCGGCGTCAGGGTACCGCGTCGCGAAAACCCATACGCACGGCCGGCCGGCGATTCGTCGCCGGCCGCCGCGGGCAGGGCCGAGATCCCATTTGTCGCGTTCCTCGTCAGTCAGCGCACTTTCAAGGGGTTGTCACCGCCTCCGGTGCGACGTAGGTCGGGTCGTTTGTCAGATCGTCCACCACCGAGGCGTAGCAGGTCCAGAAACCCGTGCCGGAGATGCGGGTGACCCGGAACCAGCCGCCGTAGATGATCTGGCTGCCCAACCCCATGTCGCTGAAGATATCGTTGATCTGCCGCCACCCGCTGTTGTGGCTGTAGTTTTTCGTGCCGATGAGTGACCCGGCCGCATTGTAGACCTGGACCTGAAGGTGGAGGTTCCCCCCGGCCGCATGAACCATACCGAAGTTGGTGTGGAACACTCCGGGTTCGGTGTGGACCATGGGCAGCACAACGGTGTCCGGAGCCGTGATTCCTTCGAACGGAATCGCCGGGATTCCCTGGCCGAAGGTTGCGCCGCCGGGCTCGAGGTTGTAGGTGCGTGAGGTCACGACCGGACCGGCGGCATCGAGGACCACGTAGAGGAGACCGGAGGCTGGATTCAGGGCCGCGAGCACATCGTCGAAGTAGGCGCGGTCGGTGGGTGGGATCGTGAGGGGGCCGCTCAACAGGACTCCCGGCCACGGCGAGCCGTTGGCGACGAAGTACAGGCTCGCGGTCCGGCCGACGTTGAGTGGGTTGACCAGGGAAATCTGGGATTTCCAGTTCGACGTCCCGAAACCGGGAGCGGAGGCCGCAGCCGGTACGAGCCACCGGGTCACGGAAGTTGGAGCGACGGTGGACCCGATCTGGAGTTGAGCTCTGCAACTGTTGTCGGACTCGTTCGACTCCGCCACCAGGTAACCGTGGTCGAGATACAGGCCCAGGTAATAAAGTCCGTCGGGAAGGCTACCGTCAAGGGTCACAGCGGTCTGCCTGATCCCGGAGTCGTGGCCGGCTTCCCAGTTCGTCTCGTTGAATTGTCTGACCCTCGTGTCGGTTCCGGGGTCGATGACCCCGTCGTTCGACAGGTAGATTCCCCAGCCCAGCGAAGCAACGTCGGCGTCGCCGGTGTTGAAGGCCCGCCAGATCACGTGCACCTGGCCTCCGGCCTGCGCATTGATGGGGACAACCGTGCACGGCATGGCGGTCAGATCGGGTTGACCACCCCCGCCCCCTCCACCGGTGATCGTCAAGGGGTGGTGTACGGCGACGTTGTTGTTTTCGTGGACCTCGACGACCGCGTCGGTGGAGTCGACGATCACGCCGAGGTAATAGGTGCCGTCGATGGTGCCGCTTGGGATGGTCATCGAAATCCCCGGCGACGAGCTGCCCAACAGGTCACCCCCGTTGAGCCCCGCCGGTTGCGAGAACTGGTGCAGAAGCACGTCGGAGGTCGTGATCATCGTGTCGTTGGAGAGGTAGAAACCAACATCGAAGGCCGAGGGGACGGTCCCGGTGCCGGCCACATGACCGGCCCAGTCGACCTCGACCGAATCTCCGGACAAGACGGAAGTCGGGTTGACCGAGAGCGTATCGGCTACGAGATCGATGGTTGAAGCCGCGCTGTACTCGATCAGTACGGACCAGTAGTCGAGAAATCCGGTGCTCCCCGCGTTGCAGTCACGAAGGGCGAGGACCCAGGTGCCGTTGACGGGCTCACCTAAACCGGGAAGAGTGTGGTTGAAGACATCTCTCGTGAAATCCTGGTCGAGGTTGACCCCCGGTCCGTTGTTCCACAGAAAGCGCGCTGTCGTGTAAAACTCCTTGGAGAAGCTGATCTGCAGGTCAGCCATCACCGGATGGTTGACGGTGAGATGAACGGTGACGGCGGTCGTCAGTGCGCCGGGCGGAGCCGAGGTGACGTTGAGGAAGGTGGTCAGGGGCCAGATTTGGCTTGTCGGGCTGCAGTCGGTGGGACCATCCAGAATGTTGCGGTTGTTGGCGTCCTCGACAAAGACCAGTGCCTTGGTCGCGGTCTTCGGCCCCAGATGTTCAATGAGCACGCCACCGTTGCCGTTGTCGAGAACCTCGTTGCGAACCCTGAAATCGACCTGCGGCGAGGCTTCGGTGGTGGCGCCGTTGAAATCCAACGAAACACCGGCCTGGTAGACCACGGATCCGTCCTCACGTTCCGCGACGAGCAGGGCGGGCCGTCCGTCAACGCTCGGCGTGAGGGCCAGGAGCAACTCGGTGCGTTCCCCCGCGTCGACTCTGAACGGCTGCGACGCCCAGCCCTCCTCGTTTTCGGATGCCGACTCCGGCAAGGTTGTCGAGGCGACCTCGACCGGACCGTGTACGCGCACCCTGGCGGCATCGTTGGGTTGAATCCAGTCGATGGCGCATCGGACCCATGCCGGATCGACGGGATCGACCTCGGCCGTGATTCGGACTCCGGTGATCGACGCGGGGTCGATGACGGCCGTTGCATCGGCCATCAGCGATGTCGCGACCACGAGTATCAACAGACATGCGAAACCTGTGACGTGGCGCATTCGGCTGCTCCCTGATTTGGTTTTGGTGCGGACACCCCAGGTTACCTCCGCAGGAGACCCGAAGCAAGTTCGAGGATTGCCCGCGGTTGACCCGAAGCCGGGGCACGTCTAGCTTCGATCCATGCCATCCACCGACTCACGTCAGGCGCCCGTGATCGTCGTCGCCGCCGTCATTCGCGATGATGCGGGTAAGATCCTGCTGACCCGTCGACCGGAAGGGCGCCATATGGGCGGACTGTGGGAGTTTCCCGGCGGCAAGGTGAGGGATGGGGAATCTCCGGCTGCCGGCCTCGTACGTGAGCTCGAAGAGGAGCTCGGTCTGTCGGCGAGAATCGGATCCCCACTCACCTTCGCGGTGCACGAGGAACCGGCCATGCGGATCATTCTGCTCTTCTACGATGTCGCCGTCGGTCGATCAGAGCCGAGGCCCCTCGATGGGCAGAAGATCGCATGGGTCGCGCGGGAGGATCTGCGCTTGTACCCGACCCCACCGGCCGACGCCGAACTCATCGAGCTGTTGACCGGTGACCCGAAGGCTTGACCGGACACGGGTACGAGAACTAAGTTCTGGTTCGAGACCTCGGTTCTTTGTGGGAGGCGCCATGGACGAAACCCTCCGTCAGACCGCTGTTGCCGGGAGCTTCTACCCCGGCTCGCGCCGGGAGCTGGAGCGCCAGCTCTACACCCTGGTACCGGAAGAAACCGCGCACCACGATCTCCTCGCCTGCATCTCTCCTCATGCCGGTTATGTCTATTCGGGGGGGGTCGCAGGCCGGCTCTTCGCTCATCTCACGGTTCCCCGGAGGGTCATCATCCTCGGGCCCAACCACACCGGCGCCGGATCACAGGTGGCGGTAGCTCCTCAAGAAGGGTGGATCACACCCCTCGGTGAGCAGCCGGTGGATTCGGAGTTCGCGCAAACGCTCGTGGACGCGTACCCGAAGGCGGAGCTCGATCCTCGGGCCCACTGGCGCGAGCACTCCATCGAGGTCCAACTTCCTTTCCTGATGCGGCGCCGTCCGGATCTGGAGATCCTCCCGGTCGTCTTGAAGCATCTCAGCCTGGAAGAGTGTTTGGAGCTCGGCCGGGTACTCGCCGAGCTCATCGTCGAGATCGAGGAGCCCGTTGGGATCGTGGCGTCATCGGACATGTCGCACTATCAGCCGGATGACGTTGCCCGCACCCTGGACCACCTGGCCATCGATGCGGCGCTCGAGCGGGACCCGGGGGGCCTCTACGCGACCGTGCACCGGGAAGGCATCACGATGTGCGGAGTGGTCCCGGCGACGGTCGCTTTGGCGGCCGCCAATCTCCTCGGTGCGGTGGATGCTCACCTGGTGGCCTACGCCACCTCGGGTGACGTCAGCGGCGACTTCTCCGCCGTCGTCGGCTACGCGGGGGTCTGCATTCATCGCTGACGCGGAGCATCGACTCGTGTTGCTCCCCGCGATCAACTGTGGTGGAATCGCCGGGTGTCTTGGCGACGCGAAGGAGGCGGTCATGGATATCGGACTGGTCAAGGACAGGCGGCCGTTCGAGCACCGCATCGGTCTCACCCCAGGTGCGGTGCGGGTGCTCTGCGAACGCGGTCACCGGATCTGGCTCGAAGACGGAGCCGGTGTCGAGGCCGGTTTCGACAACGAGGCGTACGAACGGGTCGGGGCCACGGTGGTCTACTCCGAGGATGACGTGCTTCTTCGTTCGGAGCTGGTCGTCCGGGTGTCACCACCAAAACCGGTGGATTACGTGCGTTTTCAACGGGACCAGATCGTGGTCTCGAGCTGGCACCTGGCGCTGGCGCCGGCGGACGCCTTCACCTCCCTTCTCGAGCGCAACGTGGCCACTGTCGGGTACGAGATCATCGAGGAAGACGACGGCCACGCCCCGGTGCTGGAGGCCATGTCCGAGATCGCCGGACGTCTTGCGGTGATCATGGGCTCGGGTCTGCTGCTCAACGAGTTCGGTGGCAAGGGACTGCTGATATGCGGCTCTCCCGGGATCCCTCCGGCATCCATGGTGATCCTGGGTGCGGGCACCTTGGGTCGTGCAGCCGCTCGCTATGCTCAGGGGATCGGCGCCCACGTCGTGATCCTCGATCGGGATGTCAATGCCATGAGGCGTCTTCAGGATCACGTGGGTTACGACGTTCCGACCATGATTGCCACCAAGGCCCACATCGAGAAGGCCCTCGGGTTTGCCGATCTCTTCCTCTGCGCGGTGGCGGTCCACGGCGAGAGGACGCCGGTACTTGTGACTCGAGACATGCTCAAGAGGATGAAGCCGCGCTCGCTCATCATGGATCTCTCCATCGACCAGGGTGGGTGCTGCGAGACCTCGAGACCCACCGACTTCTCTTCTCCGACCTACGTCGTCGACGACATCATCCACTTCTGTGTGCCGAATCTTCCATCGTCGGCATCACGCGCCTCGACCCGCGCCCTGACCAACTCGATCCTCCCCTACATCGAGGAGATTGCCGACCAGGGCTTCGACAGCGCGATCAGGTCGAACAACGCGATTCGCCGTGGGACGTACACCTACAACGGTCACAGCGTTCGCAAACGCCTGGCTGAAGAGCTCGGGGTGCCCTATCTCGATGTCACGGCAGGGTGAGGGGTCGATCATGAAATGGGTCGACATCTACCGCAGTCGTACGACCACCGCCGCCGATGCGGTCAAGGACATCAGAAGCGGTGATCGGGTGTGGATCCACCCCGGGTGCAACACCCCGTTCCAGCTCATCGACGCCATGGTCGATCGCGCCCCGGAGCTCGAGGACGTTGAGGTGGTGCACATCCTCACCTTTCTGGAGGCGCCCTATGTCGAGCCCGGGATGGAGCCCCATTTCCGACACCGTGCCCTGTTCACCGGGGCCAATGTCCGGCAGGCGGTCAACGAGGGTCGCGCCGACTTCGTCCCCATCCACCTGCACGAGGTGCCGTCGCTCATCACCGACGGTTTGATGCCGGTCGATGTCGCGCTGGTCCATCTGTCGCCGCCCGACGAGCACGGCTTCTGCTCATTCGGTGTCGGGGTCGACGCCACCAAAGCGGCGGTGGAAAACGCGCGATCGGTGATCGCCCTTGTCAATCAACAGATGCCGCGCGCTCTCGGTGACTCATTCGTCCACATCTCCAAGTTGACCCACGTCGTGGAGGTGGACGCACCCATCCTCGAACACCCCATGGCGCCGGAAATTTCTGAAGTGGCACGGAAGATCGGCGGCAACATCGCGTCACTCATCCCGGATGGGGCGACGCTTCAGATGGGCATCGGTGAGATTCCCGACGCGGTCCTGGATTTCCTCGAGGACAAGCAACACCTCGGAGTCCACACCGAGATGTTCTCCGACGGTTTGGTGGATCTCTTCGAAGCCGGGGTCGTGACCAACGAGAAGAAGACCCTTCACCGGGGCAAGATCGTGACCTCGTTCGTCATCGGAACTCGTCGCGCCTTCGATTTCGTCGACAATAACCCCTTCATGGAGTTCCACCCCAACGACTATGTCAACGACCCGTTCATCGTCGCCAAGAACGACAAAATGGTGGCGATCAACTCGGCCATCTCGGTGGATCTGACGGGTCAGGTATGCGCCGACTCCATCGGGACCCGGGTCTACTCGGGCTTCGGGGGCCAGCTCGACTTCGTTCGCGGCGCAGCCAGGTCCAAGGGGGGCGTTCCCATCATCGCCCTGCCATCGACGGCTCAGGGTGGCAAGGTCTCGCGATTGACCAACATGCTGTTGCCGGGATCAGGGGTGGTCACCACCCGCGCCGATGTGCACTACGTCGTCACCGAGTACGGCATCGCCAACATGTGGGGTCGCAGTCTGCGCGATCGGGCGCGTAGCCTGATCGACATCGCCCACCCCGAATTCCGTGAGGAGCTCGAGCGGGCGGCGGGAGAGCGCAATCTTCTCTGATCTCGAAGCTGTGGGGGCGGGTCAGAGTGGGCAGTGACGAGATGATCACCTCGGCGGTCCGCCGGTTCCTCAAGCTCGGCGGGCTGGCCGGAAAGGTGGGGGCGTCGGTGGCCGGCAACCAGGCCCTCGATCTCGTGCGCTCGGGCCCGACCAAGAAGATCCGCCAGACCGAGAACCTGGTCAAGAACGCGCTCAGGATCGTCGAGACCCTGGGCGAGCTCAAGGGTGCGGCCATGAAGGTCGGCCAGATGCTCAGTCTGCACGAAGGGCTGCTGCCGCCCGAAGTGGCCGAGGTACTGCGTTCGTTGCAGAAGGAGGCGCCGCGGGTTCCCGCCGAAGTCATGGAGTTCGAGGTGAGAGGGGCCCTCGAAAACTTCGATGAGCTCTTCGATGTCTTTGACTTCGAGGCCTTCGCCGCGGCTTCCATCGGCCAGGTCCACCGCGGTCGGTTGCGAGATGGACGCGAGGTCGCGGTCAAGGTCCAATACCCGCTCATCGACGAGATCGTCAAGGCCGATCTGAAGAATCTCAAGACCCTGATGAGAAGACTTTTCGCCCTCTTTACGGATGCAGACTTCGAACCCCTTTGGGGCGAGCTCCAGAAGGGGCTTCTCGCGGAGATCGACTATCTTCACGAGGCCGAGAACATCCGCCGGATGACGGCGCTGCACGCCGAGGTTCCGGAGATCGTGATTCCCCGGGTTGTGGACGAGGCCACCGCGCGGAACGTGCTGACCATGGAGTTCGTCGAGGGGATTCCGCCCGCCCAGGCGTGCTCAGACAGTTATCCTTCCGAGCTCAGGGACCGTTGGGGAGTGGTTCTGTCGGAGTTCCAGATGAGGGGAATCCTCGAGCACCGGCTGGTCCACGCGGATCCCAACATGGCGAATTTCGCCTTCCTGGACGACGGGAGGGTCGTGGTCTACGACTTCGGTTGCGTCAAAGAGGTCCCGGCGAAGTTGGCCCTCGCCTATGGCCGTGCATTCAAGGCTGTGATCGAAGACCGGGTCGCCGATCTGCCCGAGATCTTTGCCGAGATCGGGCTGAGCAGGATTGACGGCAGTTCGATCCCGGTCGAGCTGATCGAACCTTACATCGAGCTCATCGGCGAGGTCTTTCGCGAGCACCCGCCCTACACCTTTGGCGAAGGCAACGAGGAGATGTACCGGGAGGTCGTCCGCCTCGGGTTCGAGGACTGGGAAGAGAAGACCGACATGCTCTTTCCCGAAGACGTGATCTTTATCAACCGCTCTCTCGTAGGCCACTTCGGGAATCTCTCGAGACTGAGGGCAACGGGTCCGTGGCGGGATCTGGTGCTGAAGTACGCCGCCGTCGGCGGTTAGGCGAAACGCCTCCACGAGCGTGCTGCCGAAGAGATTCTGTGATCGCGGATGCCCGTGAGTGCCCCCCTTGACATTGTTCGGCAGGAAGTTCCGAGTGGCGACCGGATCCGACGGGTGCCGAACAATGATCAAGGACGGCACGTCCTTTCGATGCCGCATCTGCGAGACTTCGAGAGAACGCGGGAGGAGTGCCTGGCTCCAACTTTGTTCTCCGCGAACAAAGTTGCGTGCCTGGCTCTCTCGCATCCGCCGCCGGGTGGCCGCTGACTACCGCAGCTCCCCGATCGGCTTGCTCAGCGAAATGATCCGACCGCTCCGCAGCACCTTGAGCTCGAGGAAATCCTCCTCAGCAAGCTCGGTCGTCGCCTGCTCGACCTTTGATCCGAAGTTCTCCGCTCCCACCGGGATTCCCTGAATTGCAAGGATGATGTCGCCACCGACGGTGAGATTCTGGCCCTCGATCTCGGCGCGGAAAGACCCTGGTTGGAGACCGATTCTGGCCGACGCCGATCCGGCCGCCACCTGCTCGACGAGGATTCCCGCACCCTGGGGAAGGTTGAAGATCTTCGCCCACCCCTCGGTGAGCTGAAAACCGTCGATCCCGCTCCAGAAGGGTCTCTTTTCAAGCATTTCGGTTCGCGCCAGATTCGATGTGACGACAAATCCCAACCCTTCGGAGCCACCGGACTGGGAGAGGATGTGGCTGACCACGCCGATGACCTCGCCGTTCATGTTGAACATGGGGCCACCCGAGTTGCCCTCGTTGATGGCCGCGTCGGTTTGGAGAAGCTCCACCGGTTCGATGCCGCCGAAGAGGTCCTTCGGTACGCGACGCGCACTGACATGGCCGACGGTCAGGCTGTGGGCATAGGTTCTGGGCGCACCGATGATGAAGACCTCGTCGCCGATGCGAACCTGGTCCGAGTCGGCGAGAACCAGGGGTTTGATGGACTCGGGCACCTTCTCCGCGCGGATGATCGCCACATCGGCGTTGGGGTTGGTGGAGACGATTTTCGCCTTGCTGACCTCGCCGGTCACCCAGCGGACCGCCACATCCTCGGCGAGCTGGACAACGTGCGAAGCGGTCATGATCAGCCCGTCTTCGGAGATCAGGAAGCCCGAACCGAGCCCGCCGGCCCGGGTTCGCTTTGTCGGCCCCTCATCGGCGATGACCTCCTGGATGGTGGCGATCTCAACCACCGCCGGGTCAACCGTCTCGAAGAGCTCGGCGAGGGGTAAGTCTCGCGCGTCGAGCGACTGAGACCAGGCGAGGGCGGCGCAAACCGTTGCGATGACGAACCTTGTCATCGGCGGATGACCTGTTCTTCGGCGACAAAGAAGAACGACGAGTTTTCCATGTCGAGGAAGTCGGTCTGGAGCTTCTGGAGATCCCCCATGAGGCTTTTCCCCGGCTCGCGGCTGAGGGCCTCGATTGTCCGAGGTGCGTTGGAGATCCGGAACTCGGCCACCCCGTCGAAGGGCTCGGACGTGCCCCGTGTGAGCATCACCTGAAGGTTCTCCTCGACGTTGAGCGTGGTGCAGAAGGTGAGTCCCGTGACGTTCATGGCTTTGGCCAGGTCGGTCGCCTTGGACTGGTAGGTCTTCCAGGATCGGCGGAAGTCTTGGATCGAGACCTCAGGCTTCTTTCGGACACATTGAATGAACTTGATCATCGCTCTCCCTCCGAGCACGCCATCATTCAGTCTCGCAGCTTGTCGACATGGAGATTGTATCGCAGGACGTCAGGGCGACCGAGACAGGTCGCAGGTTTCAGGTAAAATCCACCTCTCACGAAAAGGAAAGACTGCGCTACCTGCGGTTGGTCCTATCCTGCATTCAGCCCTCTACCTACCCCCCGAAGTGGATGATCACACCGGCATTGACGGTGTACTGCCAGATGATCGAGGTGTCGGGGTAGCCGATGCAGACTTCGTCGGAGCAGGTGATCGGCTCGGATCCCGTCGAGATGCCGAAGATCCGTCCGTCGAAACGGAATCCCAGATGGTCGGAGACGATCATCTTGATTCCGCCGGAGATACCTCCTGAAAACCTGGTGTCACTGTCGCCGTCGATCTCGAATCGACTCGCCCCGAGGGTGATTCCGATGTAGGGGTTGATGGGATTTCGCGGGCCGTACTGGTGGATCGCGCCGATCTGGATGTGATCGATGTTGACCCCCAACGACGGCTCGGTGCCTCGGTTGAGATCTGTTCCCTGTGACGAATAGTAGAGCTCGACCTGGTAGAGATCGGTGACCCCGACGTCGAGCATCAGGCCCCAGGTCGTGCCCTGGTCCAGTTTGTAATTGGTGGTCTCGTCGCCGATCTCCGCCAATTCACCACCGAACTGGTATCCCACGAACGGAGTGATTTCGACCCGGGGCGCCTGGGCCGAGGCCACCGTCGCCACTGTGAACATGATCAGACAGCCGAGCAGAGTCGATTTCCTCATGGGTCCTGCACCTTTCAACCGATCCCGCTGGAGGACGGGGAGATGGTGCGACCATACACCATCCCCGCTCCGGGGTATCATGAAGCGACGATTCGAAGGAGAAGATCACATGAAACGATTTCTGATTCACTGGCTGGTCATCGCCCTGGCACTCTGGGTGACCGCGTATGTTCTTCCCGGAGTCCACGTCGACTCCACCCAGGCGCTGGCCATCGCCGCCATCGTGCTCGGCCTGGTCAACGCCCTGATCCGCCCGGTCCTGACCATCCTCACCCTGCCGATCACAATCCTGACCCTGGGGCTGTTCTATCTTCTCGTGAACGGCCTCACCTTCCTGCTCGCGTCGAAGATGGTGCCTGGTTTTTATGTCGACGGATATTGGTGGGCGGTCCTGGGAGCACTGGGCGTCAGCATCGTCTCGTCCTTTGTCGGGATGTTCGCCGGAGAAGACTGAGCCGGCCGTCACCAGGTCGCGAGGTCTCCGGCGCCTGTTGATTCGCAGCTCGGATCGAGCCGGTAGATCGAAACCCCGTTCCCCAGCCATTCGGGTTCGAGGCAGTGCCTTGCGAACCGATCGAGACGGTTGAGGACCCTGTCGTCACCGCAGTTGAAGTACCGGTCGCGACGGATCATCCCCGCCATTCGCCGTGCTTCCCAGCGGTTGGTGAGAACGTGGGTGATCTCCTCCGCTGCAAGTTGGGCGGCCATTTCGTCAGGGGTTTCGGAGGCGCGGGCGAGGGCTTCGAGACGTGTATCGCCGAAGGGATAGGGGTTTTCCAACTCCACCGCACGCTCGAAACCGAACGCCCGGCTCTCCGCAACCAGGAGAAGCCGAGCGTCCTCGGGCAGCTGTTTGACGGCATCGAATGCGAGCGACGAGCTGACCCATCGCGAGAGAAGGGGTTCCACCGGGTTGACGCCGAGGGAGCATCCGAGACGCTGGAAACCCACGGGATTGAGCATGGTGGAGAGATTCCAAACCACGGCGGCCGTGATCAGGACCGTGACGGCCCGCCGAATCTGTGGGCTTGCCTCTTTCAGTGCCAGAGCGATCCCGCCTCCGAGGACGGCGGCCAGGGGCAACAGCGCCGGAAGGAGATAGCGGACCACCTGGAGACCGATGAGCCAGAGGGCAATCCCCACCAGTGCACCGACCGCCAGAGCGGGGGCGGTCGGCCGTGTCAGCCGGGGCAAGGCAATGAGGGCCGCGCCTGCCGCGGCGAGCCACAACAGGCCTGCGGGCGCGAACCCGCCGATGGGGCTCGTCAACGAGCCCAGACCGATGCCGTCGACGATGTGCGACCAGCTCAGGTCGAACCCCGCCAACTCGTCAGACAATTCGTGGATCCTGGCGGCGTCGGCGTTCATCAGACTGCGAAATGGTCCGGTCATGAATGGATAGAGGGGCGCCCCGGTCGCCAGGAGGTTTCGGAGAACCCATGGGCCGAAGGTCAGAATTCCTCCCACGGTCGCCAATCCCGCACCCTTCACGAACGGTCTCAGCGATGGTCGGCGCCAGGGCCGGTGGAGCACGATCGCGCCGGCGCCCAGGGGCAGCACGACGGTGCCGAGCGCGGTGTACTTGGTCCCGGCTGCCAGTCCGGCGCAGGCGCCTGCCAGAAGCCACCACCGGAGCGACGAGCCCGAACCTTCGGCGCTGCGGAGCAGCGCGAGCCAGGCGCCCGCAGCGAAGAGAGTCACCACCAGGTCCGACCCGCCCGAGGCGGCCAGGTGGACCACGTTCGGGGTGGTGGCCACGATCACCGCGGCCCACCACGCCCCGCCGTCGGAGGCGACGCGCCGGCCCATGGCGGCACAGATGAGCACCGTGACAACCCCGGACCACCAGTGGATCGCCTGTGCCGACCACGCCCCCAGGGTCCCGATTCCGTAAGCGTACATCAGGCTCGAGTTCACCGGCATGTAAGAGTAGTAGTTCCGCGGATTGACGTGGATCGATCCCTCCTGGAACCACAGCCAGGGAAAGCCGATGTGCTGGTGCCACTGGTCGTAAAAGGTCGTGACCGTTGCAGCCACGACGAGAGCGATGAACCACAGGGCCGCCAGACCGAGGCCCGGCTTCGTCAATCCGGGAAGCGCGACGGGCCTGCGGATGAGACCGATGCCTCCCCACACGGCGGCTGCAACGAGGATTCCCAGAAGCGGCGCCGATCGAAACCACCCGGCAAACGACAGAAGGACCGCCAAGGCCGACAACACGCCGGAACCGATCACACAGGCCATGAGCAGATCCTCGATCCCCGCGGCGTCGTCGGAGCGGGCCGAGTTGACCACGACCCGCCCGGCGCCCAGGGTCGCCAGGGTCCACACCGAGATCCAGAGCCCGACGGTGAGGAGCGAACCCACCGGGCCGAATCCGTGCGAGGACTGGGCGACGAGAAGAACGGCGCCGAGGCCGAGAACGAGGGCGATGGTCGCGATGGTCGAGGACGTGGGCTTCGAGGGTGCATTCCCTGTGGTTGTCATGTGTCGGCTCCGTGGAAACGCTCGGTGACCACCCTAGTGTAACCGGCGGCCCGCGCGACCGGCGAGGACCGACAGCCCGTCCACGCCATTCGGTGGTTCATTTTTCACGCGGATGAAGCCATAATGCTGCGAAGCGCGTTTATCGTGGAGGAGAATTGAATCACCATCGAACCTGGTCTGCGGTCGTTTTCCTTGTTCTGGCCATGTTGGTCTGGACCTTGTCGCCGGTCGTCGCGGAAGAACCCGACGCCCACGGCGGGCATTCGGAGGCTGCCGACTCTCACGGAAACGGAGACCACCACTTCAAAAATGCCCTCGCTCTCTTTCTCGGTGCGACAAACGAGCATGGTCATGGAACCGAACCGACTTGGGGCCTCGAGTATGCCCGCACGATCCATCCGCATTGGAGCGTTGGTGGATTGATCGACTATGCGGGTGGGGCTCAGCGAAATCTGGTGATCGCGCCCGCGGTCTTCTGGTTTCCCTTTGGCGAAGGCTTGGTTCTGATGGCTGCGCCCGGGGTCGAGTATCACAAAGGGCGGGGCGAGGTCGACCACCACCTCCTCAAGGCCGCTGCCGCCGAGGTCGATGAGGATCAGACCTACTTCGTCATGCGATTCGGGGTGGCCTACATATTCCACGTGGGTGCGCGCTACGGCATCGCCCCCACCGTGAATCTCGATCTCGTGGAGGGGCACGAGGTCTGGGTCTACGGGGTCAATTTCGAGGTGATGTTCTGAGCTCTCAGGTGTTCTCCGCAATGAGGGGGGGCCAATCGGTGCGCCTTTCGTTGGCGGTTTTTGGGGCGATCCTGATTCTCGTCTGCCCGTTGGCGGGCGCCTGGGAATTGGAGCCGCCGACAACGGAGCCAACCGCCACTCCGACTCCCGACCCGACGGTCATGCTGGATCCTGCACCGAACCCGGAGGTCGGAGACGAGGTAGAAGAAACTCCATCATCCGAACCTGAGCAGGCCGACGAATCCGAGTCTCCGGCCGAGGTTTCACCGGCCGCGGTGCCCGAAACAGAGCCCATTGACGAATCCGAATCGGAGGCCGAGGCGTCGGCGAACGCGGCGCCGGAGCCCGAGTCCGTCGACGAAACTGACGTTACCGACGAGTCGTCTCCGGCTCTGACGAGACAAAGCGAAGAGGAGACTCCCGCCGAGCCCAAGGAGCAGTTCGATCTCAACGCCTACCCTGAGACCGCCAAGCTGACCCCCGGGGAGAAGTGGGATACCTTCAAAGACGGTGTGCGCGGGCTTCTTGTCTGGGACTTCTTCGACAGCCGTCTGACGATCCGCGCCCACGCCAGGATTCAGGTCGATGGAACTCTGGCGCGAGCCGACGAAAAAATGACCCAGTTCCATGGAGAGCTCGACAACAGCCTCAAGCTCCGGCGGTTACAGGTCTTTGCTCAGGGGACCGTTGATCACCATCTGCGATACAGCCTGTCGTTCAACTTCGGGGCGGATGCCGGTTTCGGCGACGTCTTTGTCGAAGGCCGGGAGCACGGCCTCAACGTCTTCGGCTACCGCGTCGGTCAGTTCCGGCTGGGCTCGTTCCAGGAGCCCTTCAGCTTCGAGCGGGTGATGAGCAGCTACTACACCGGATTCCTGGAACGGTCCCTACCGGTGTGGACGTTCACCCCAGGAAGCAACATCGGCTACATGGTCTATGACACCATCAAGAACAAGAGACTCTCGTGGGCGGTGGGCTTTTTCAGTTGGGGTCAGACCAACGAGGCCAATGCTTCCAACTCCGTCCTCTCGGTTTCGTCGCGGGTCACCTGGTTGCCGGTCTACCGGGATGGCGGGCGTAAACTGCTCCATGTCGGCGGTTCATTCAGTACTCGAGACCCCAATGGAGACACCCGGTACCGATCGCGGCCGGAGGCGCGGTTTGTCGATTTTCTGGTCGACACGGGGGATTTTCCGGCATCGAGGATCAAGCTCTACGGCATCGAGCTCGTGGGGGTTCGCGGTCCTTGGTCCTTCCAGGCGGAGTACATTCAGTCCAACGTCAGCGGCACAGATTCAGGCAGTGCGAACTTCTGGGGAAGCTATGTCCAGGTGGGGTGGTTCATCACGGGTGAACAAAAGTCCTACGACACCCAGCTGGGTGTGTTCAGCCGGGTGATCCCGAAAGAAGAGAGCAGAGGGCTGTTCAGAAAGAGGCCCGGCGGCGGGCTCGAGTTGACGGGCCGCGTCTCCAATGTCGACCTCAACGACGGCGGAATCGCGGGTGGAAAGATGGTTGACTACAGTTTCGGAGTCAATTGGTACCTCAGCGGTACTTCGGCGGTGAAGTTCAACTACATCCACTCCGTGGTGAAGGACAACGGGCACGCCAACATCTTCGTGCTGAGATACCAGTTCCGGCCGCTGCCCGTGCCCGGTTGGCGATAGAGGCGCGCTCAGTTCGGAAAGGCGATGCTCTTCCCCGGCTGACGCGATGCGGCTTGACGGCGTGGTTGCAGCTCTTTAGATTTCTCTGAGATCACCGATTGAATTGAGAGTGAGTGGGTGAATTCTGACTTGTGAATCAAGGAGGGGTGCAATGGCGGACGGAACGTGGCTCGATGAGGCGAAGAAGAACTCCGGTTTCTTGATTTTTCTCGGCATCGTGACCGTCATCTTCGGAATTCTGGCGGTGGGCGCACCGCTGATCACCGGCATCACCGTTGCGGTCATGGTTGGGTTTCTGCTGCTCTTCATGGGCATCGCCCGGATCGTCCACGCCCTGAAATCCGGTCAGTGGGGCACCGGGATCTGGGGGACTCTCATCGGCGCCCTTGCGGTCCTGGCCGGCTTGATGACCATCTTCCGACCCATGGTGGGTCTCATGTCGCTGACCCTCTTCCTCGCGGCCTACTTCCTGGTGGACGGTATCTGCGAGATCATCGCGGCCTTCAAGATCAAACCCGATCAGGGATGGGGCTGGGTGCTCTTCAACGGCATCATCGCCGTGCTCCTCGGTGTCATGATCTGGCGTCAGTGGCCGGTCTCTGGCGCCTGGGCCATCGGCATCCTCGTCGGGATCCACATTCTCATGACAGGCTGGTCCATGATCATCCTCGGCACCGGGGCGCGCCGCTTCGCCGGCGCCATCGAGGACGTTGTGGGCGATGCGGTCGACAAGGCTGACGATGCGGTCGACAACGTCATGGACAAGGCCGATGACGTCGTCGACGGCGTGATGGACAAGGCGAAGGATGTGGCGGAAGCCACCGGCGATGCGGTTGAGGGAGTCGTGGACAAAGCCAAGGATCTGGTGGACCGCGACAAGGACTGACGGCGGCCGGCGAATCGAGGCCGGATCGCTGATCGGTGACAGCCGGTCGCTGAGAATCGTGGGTTCGTTGCGCGAAGGCGAGGCGGACGCCCCGATCCTTTACCATCTCTCCATGTTCTCGTTTTTTGTCGACGTCGAGTCCTCGGATTCGTCGGGGTTCCGCCGCTCATGGTCGTTCTCTTCTCGGCGGGATTCGCCCGCGCCGACGCCATCGTAGTCACCAGGGCCATGAACGCGACGACGGTGATGGAGATCTTTATCGAGGACGAGGAAATTCGGGTCGAGCTCGAGGCGGGAGTGCGGGATCTCCCCGCGTTCGCCGGCCTTCTTCCCGATCAGATTCGGGCGCGGATCGGTCTCGAACCCGAGCCCCTCGAGCCCCGGCTTGCCCGCTTCTTCTCCCAGGAGTTCGTGATTCTGGCCGACGGAGCACCGTTGTCCGGATCGGTCGTGTCCTTCGAGACACGCCGCCGGGTCCCGCGCGACGAGATCACCGGCGAACCCGTGACGGCCGACGACGACGAAGGTGAACCGGTGGTCTTCGTGGTCCTCTCCTACCGGCTCGTGGGCCGCCCCGAGGTGCTGACCTTCCGACCCCCGACGGCCGGCGGCGACTTCCCGACGGCCACCATCGGTTTCATCACCTATCACCGTGGGCTGCCGGTCATGGACTTCCGCTGCCTTGGAAGCGAGGAGACGCTCGATCTCGATTGGGCCGATCCGTGGTTCTCGAAGTATCGCGACCGCAACCTGTGGCGTCAGTATGATTCGCCGCTCAACGTGTTTCTCTACGTCGAGCCGTATGAGATCCGGGTCGAGATCGTCACCCGGCCCGTGGATATCCAGACGTGGAGCGATGTCGGAGTGGAAGGTCGCAGCACTATACCCGTGGAGATTCAGGAGGACGTCAAGCAACGGGCTGCCGATTTTCTCGCCGAGAACCTCAATCTGACGGTCGATGGCGAGGCGGTGGTCCCCCAGCCGGATCGCGTCAATTTCCTCAACCGGACGCTGCGGACCTCGACTGTCATCACCCCGCCTCGGGAGCTCGACGCGAGCTCGGCGACCCTCGGAGTCATCTTCCTCGAGCCCATGACCGGCTACCCCGAGGAAGCGGCCGTGACCTGGGAGCTCTTTCCCGAAAGGGTCGAGAGGATCCCCGCCGCCGCCACCGACGAGGCCGGACCGCTCAGGTTCTTTCTCCAGCGGGACGACAATGTGCCGTGGTGGCAGAACTTCCTCAAGAACCCGACCCTCCCGACCATGGTGGAGGTTCGCCCGCCGCCGTCCTTGGTCCTCCGGGCGGGCGTGTGGCTGTCCTGGATCGTCCTGGTCGCGGCGGTGTTCATGCTGCTCCGGGCTGCGGCGTCGGCGAAACGTGGAGATGCCTCCCGGGCATCGATCGCGTTCTTCGCTGCGGTGGTTGTCGTAACAGCCGCCGGTGGTTGGCTGGCCACGAGGTCGGTCGCCGTCGATGAGGCGCGCGCGGCGGAGATCACAACCGCCCTCCTCCACAATGTCTACCGGGCCTTCGACTACCGTGATGAGGAGTTGATCTACGACACGCTCGCCCACAGCGTCACCGGAGAGCTGCTCACCGAAACCTATTTGGAAACCCGGCGTGGTCTCGAGCTGGCCAGCCAGGGGGGCGCCCGGGCCAAGGTCCAGTCGATCGAGATGAGCGAGGTGGCCGTTGAACGCAGCCGGGAAGCCTTCATCGCCCGATGCACGTGGAGTGTCGCGGCCGCGGTCGGTCACTGGGGCCACATCCACCAGCGGGTGAATCAGTATGTCGCCGATCTCACGGTCGAGCCCGTCGACGGAGATTGGAAGATCACCGGGATGGAGCTGATCGAAGAACAACGACTGTGAAATCACCGGCATCTGGGGATCATTGAGGTATGATGCGCGGCTATGAGTGAATGGTCCCCATCTTCGTGGCGTCAACACCCGGCCAGGCAACAGCCGACCTATCCTGATCCGGACCGTCTGGACCACGCCATCGGTGAGCTCGCGGCCCTGCCGCCGCTGGTGACCTCGTGGGAGATCGAGCGTCTCAAGTCTCAGCTGGCCGAGGCTGCCGACGGGCGTCGATTCCTGCTCCAGGGCGGCGCCTGCGCGGAGCGCTTCGACCAGTGCTCGGCCGAGGTCATCACCAACAAGCTCAAGGTGCTGCTCCAGATGAGTCTGGTGATGACCTATGGTCTGAGAAGGAAGATCATCCGGGTCGGACGATTCGCGGGCCAGTACGCCAAGCCCAGGTCATCGGACATGGAAACCCGCGATGGAGTCAGTCTGCCTTCGTACAGAGGCGATCTCATCAACGGTCCGGACTTTACCGAGGCCGACCGCATTCCCGACCCCGACCGCCTGATCCGCGGCTATGAGATCTCGTCGTTGACGCTCAATTTCATCCGCTCCCTGGTCGAGGGTGGGTTCGCCGATCTCCGCCACCCCGAGTACTGGGATCTCGATTTCGTCGAGCACTCACCCCGGGCGAAGGAGTACCAGGCCATGGTGGAGTCCATCTCGGACTCGATCCGATTCATGGAGATCCTCGCCGACCAGAATGCCGTGGAGATCAGCAGGGTCGATTTCTTCACCAGCCACGAGGGTCTGCACCTGCCCTACGAGGAGGCCGTGACCCGGCAGGTCCCGCGGCGCGAGGGGTGGTACAACCTCGGCACCCACCTTCCCTGGCTCGGGATGCGAACCTGCGAGATCGACGGCGCCCACGTCGAGTACTACCGCGGGATCCGCAACCCCATCGGGGTCAAGGTCGGGCCCGCCATGACCCCCGAGTGGCTCACCGAGCTCATCGACGCTCTCGACCCGGACGGCGAGCCCGGCAGGCTCACCCTGATCCACCGCTTCGGGAACGACAAGGTCGCCGACGGGCTTCCGCCGCTCATCGACGCGGCTAGGGAGACCGGCCATCGGGTGGTGTGGTGCTGCGACCCCATGCACGGGAACACCGAGAAAACCGCCGACGGGATCAAGACCCGCCGTTTCGACAACATCCTCGGTGAGGTCGAGCAGAGCTTCGAGATCCACAAGGAGATGGGCTCCTACCTCGGGGGAATCCACTTCGAGCTCTCGGGCGACAACGTCACCGAGTGTGTCGGCGGCGCCCGTGGGCTTGTCGAGGCCGATCTCCGACGAGCCTACGAGTCCCGGGTCGATCCGCGACTCAACTATGAGCAGTCGTTGGAGATGGCGCTCCTCATCGCGCGTAAGATGGCGATCTCGAACGGCACTCGGTTGTAGAGGATCGTTCCTCCGCCATCCAGCAACCAGCATTGAACGTTTGTCCCCGCTGTTCCAGTGATCACTGGCAATCGGAAGGCGCAGGGACTACATTGTGAGTGGGGAACTGCATGGGACTTCCAGGCACCATCGATGCGCCGCGGCCCGAGGAATTCGGGGTGACCGCCGAGGAGGTCGACCAGAGCCCCGAGCTCTTCGTCACCCGATATCGGCCCCTGATCTTCGTCATCCTTTACTTTGCGGTCTTCAGTCTCATCACCCTGCTGATCTTCGAGCTCTCCCATTCCATCCCGGCCGCGGTGACCTTCGGCCTCATCGTCGTCGCGGCGATCTCGGTGGTCCTCGTTCCGCTGCTGATGTGCTGCGTCTGTGCCTCGGAGACGCTGGAGACGAGGTGGGTGTGCCGGCGGTTCCCCGCCATCAAGGGGTGTCTCGCCTACCGTGAGGCGGTGGCCGAGTTCAAACGCCTGACGAGGCGTTCGCCCGGGCCTCCCCGCGATTGCAGGTGGTGGTCGGGCCTCTCCCCGTCGACCTTCCGCAGCCAGGTGCAGGAGGCTCTGCAGAAACGCGACCTCGGGCTCACGCCGGTGGTCGACCGCAGGGCCGAGGGGTACGACTTCACCTTCGACGACGACGATGAGGTGGTGCTGGTTCGGTGCGAGGCGGGGGCGGACCCCATCGAGGTCGGGGTCGGGCGCGAGCTCAGCTCGTGTCTCGACGAGTCCGGCGCCCGGCGCGCGATCCTCATCAGCGCCGCCGGCGTGTCCCGGAACCTGGCCGCCTATCTCATGGACCGGCCCATCGACGTGGTCGATCCGGAGGAGATCCTCGGCAACCCACCTGCCGAGCTCTGATCCCAGTCCTCGACTGACCCGACGAGCACCTGGAACCGACCCGAAGAGGCAACGAGGCCAGGGCTCCAGACGGGTCATGAGAGACTGCTGCTGAGTGAAATATCGACCGCTGGCGATGACGATGATCGTCCTCGGCGTCCTCGCGGTGCCGGAGGTAGTGGCCGCGCCGCCCGAAGCCTCCGCGTCTGCCAAAGAGATCCGTCGTTTGCGGCTCGATCACGAACGAGCCGCGGAGGTGACCGGTTTCCGGCTCGGGGCAGGACCGGCGAGCGTGATTCTGGAAAGCGGGACCCTGGTGGCGTCGAGCCCGTGGCCGGGAGGCCGGTGGAGTTCGTCTTCCTCGGCCGCGGCCGGATCGAGCTCTTCACCGGTTCGACCGTTGAGGCTGCTACCCTTGTGTCAAGGAAGGTCACCATGAAAATCACGGTCTGGGCAACGCTCTGTCTGGTGGTGGCGTCGGCGGGCCTCCCTGTGGAAGGCGCCGACCCTTCGAGCTCGGTGGTCGGTCTGCCGTTGATCGGAGCCGAGGCCGTGGAATTTCTCAGCACCGCCAAGGTCGTCGGCGAACCGGAGAGCTTTGACGAGGTTGCGATCACCGGTCCTCTGCGGGTCACCCTCAGTGACGGCGCACGGACGCTCCGCGCGGTCTTCAAGGACGAGGACACCCTGTATCCGGAGTTTCGCTACGGGGACGGTCGCGAGGTCGAGCGGGCCAAGGACTCGTACAAGCACGAGATCGCCGCGTTCGAGCTCGACACAATGCTCGGGCTCGGGCTCGTGCCGCCGTGCGTCGAGCGGAAGATCGGTTCGAGGAAGGGCTCGCTGTGCCTCTGGGTCGAGAGATCGATGACCGAGGACAGGCGCCGGGAAGACGGGCTCGATCCACCCGACCCGGTGCAGTTCAAGGCGCAGATGCGGGAGGTGCGGCTCTTCCAGCAGCTCATCGCCGATCTCGACTACTCCAACATCCGAAACCTGGTCATCGACACCAACTTCCAGGTTTACAAGGTCGACTCGTCCATGGCCTACTACCCCGACCCCGAGCTCCTGCCCGAGCTCAACTCGGCCCACGTGTCGCGCCGTTTCCTCCGAGCCCTCGAAACGCTCGACAAGAAAGAGATGAACGAGCGTCTCAATCGCTGGCTGCTCAAGGTCCAGCGCGGCGACCTCTGGGCGCGGAGGAACCGGATCCTCAAACGCGCCGACAAGCTCATCGCCGAGTACGGCGAGGAAGAGGTCCTGTACTGATCTCCGGGTCTCGACGGTCAGTCGAAGAAGTCTCTCAAGATGAACGCCTGAATGCGCTGCCGTCGTTCATCCGGCACCGGCGTCGAACCGAGCCGATCGAGAAGCACGGCCCGATCGACGAGCCCGTGGCCGATCACGGCACTGACGAAGCGGATGTCCTTCTCTCGTTCGGCGACATACTTCGAGATCACGAGGTCATGGACCTCCAGGCAAAGTCCCACCGCGCCACGGGTCGCCCGCGACTCGACCCGGATGAGCCGTTCCTCCCAGCCGTCCGGAAGCACCGCCGTTTCGGGTCCGACGCCCTGTGCGAAGTAACCGAATGTCTCGTGGAACGGGGACAGCTCGCCGATCGAGCCGTCAATCAGCTCCCATCGCTCGGGATGGTTGCGCGGCCAGACGTCGGCTTCGACGGAGACCCGGAGATCGGCCGGCGCGTCGGGGAACTGGCCGAGAACGGACTGGCTTCCGACGACGATGATCTCGTCATCCGACGCGATGGTGGCCGCCGCACCGATGATGTGCTCGAGCTCGGCGCGGTTCATGACGTGTGAGCCCGCGGCGAGCAGGCGCGCAGGATCGTCCAACGGGTCCGGGGATCGAGAACGCCGGCAAAGGGCGAGACCTGCCGCAGATCATGAGCCGCGGGGTCGGTGTCCGTCAGGACCTCGATGACGGCCTCGAGGCCGGCGTCGATGACCGACCTCCAGGATTCGGCCCACTTCTCGTGCACCGAGCCTTCGGCCAGCCATCGCTCGACCCGCTCCCGCGCCGCCTCCAGAAGCTCCGGGTCACGGCGCAACCTCTCGGCGACCTCTCGGTGAAGTGCAAGGCTGCGCTCGACTTCCGGTCGTACGAATGATGGATTCATGACGCTTTGATTATACAGAGTGGGCATGTTGAATCTGATCCGTTCAACCCACCTGCACCTCATCACTCCGGCACGGTCTCCCAGCCGGAGAAGGGGTCGATCTCGAGCGCCCCGTCGGCCAGAGCCACCGAGGGACTGCTCATTTGCGGTCGACCCCAGTGGTTTTGCAGGAAGCAGGGTCGTTTCGTGGCTCTGACGAAATCACCCCGGGGCGAAAATGTCCGACATAAATTTTGACCATTGTCAAAATTTACTGTATTCTGTTGGCATGATCCAAGAGCGGTATCTCAGACCCCAGGTGGAGCAGGATCTGAGGCGCAAGATGGTGTTCGTCGCGGGCCCCCGGCAGGTCGGCAAGACCACCATGGCCCGCAGCCTGCCCCGTGCGGATGAGGGCTACCTCAACTGGGATGTGGCCGAGCATCGCGAACGGATTCTCAAGCGGGAGCTTCCGATCGGCCCCCTCTGGATCTTCGACGAGATTCACAAGTACCGGTCGTGGAGAAACTACCTCAAGGGGATCTATGACGGTCGTCCCCGGGGTCAGGAGATTCTGGTGACGGGGAGTGCCCGTCTCGACTTCTACCGTTTTTCGGGCGACTCGCTCCAGGGGCGTTACCACATGCTCCGACTCCACCCGCTCTCGGTCGCCGAGCTGGACATTCGGTCGAGCGAAGACCTCGAACAGCTGCTCACCCTCGGGGGCTTTCCCGAGCCGTTCTACGGTGGGTCGGAGGTTGAATCGCGCCGGTGGTCCCGGGCCTACCGGAATCTGCTGATCCGCGAGGAGCTCGTCGAGCTGGAAAGGGTGCAGGATCTCGGAAATCTCGAGCTTCTCGTGCTTCGGCTGCCCGGGCTGGTCGGTTCGCCGCTCTCGGTGAACGCCCTCAGGGAGGACCTCCGGCTCAGCCACAAGACGGTTGACAACTGGCTGCGAATCCTCGAGCGGCTGTACGCGATCTTCCGGCTGCCTCCGTTCGGGGCGCCCGGAATACGGGCGCTCAAAAAGGCCCGCAAGCACTATCACTTTGACTGGAGCCTCGTCCCCGACATCGCGGCCCGATTCGAGAATCTGGTCGCATCCCACCTCCTCAAGTGGGTGCACTTCCGTCAGGACACCGAGGGCCTGGATCTGGAGCTTCGATATTTCCGCGATGCTGAGGGCCGAGAGGTGGATTTCGTGGTGGTCGAGCGGGGATCGCCGGTCCTGATGGTCGACTGCAAGCGATCGGACGCGAAGGTCGACCGCAGCCTGCGATACCTCAAACGTCGATTCCGTGACTGCCCCGCGTGGCAGGTTTCGGCCACCGGAAGAAAAGACGTCCAGACGCCCGAGGGCATCAGAATCTCCCCGGCCGTTACCCTGCTCGAGACGCTGACATAGCCCGTTCCCGTCCGGAAACTCTGTACGCCGCACGAGGAAATCCGCAATCTGACGCCGAGATTGCCGCCACCGGAAAGCGGCTGGAGCCCGACCAGGATGGACGGGCTTCAGCCGTGGCCTCGACCGTCTCGGTCCGATCCGGCCTACTGAGGCGGGATCGTGGTCGGATCGGAAGTCACGTTGTCGAGCACCGAGCCGTAGCAGGTGTACGAGGCGCCTGGGCTGGGGCTGGAGACCTCGATGTAGCCGTTGACCGGGTTGTGGCCGTCGAAGATCCGGTTGACCTGGTCGTTGCCCAGTGCGCCCAACGTCACGAACGGCCGTGCCAGAGAGGTTCCCTGAGCGTCGAAGAGCTCGAGGAAGACCGCGACGGTGTCGAGGCTGCCGTTCTGGCAGCCGACGTTGGTCCGCATGTCGGCGTTCTCGGTGCCGAAGAGGATTCGCCGCGTCTCACCCTGTCCAATGAAATCCTCGAGGCCGACGGCTGGCATGGCCTGGCCGTAGGTGCCGCCGGAGCCGTCGTCACCGAGGTTGTAGGTCCGGCTCATGGCGAGCAGGTCGGGGCTCGACGCTTTGATGAGCAGTGCGCCGAAGGAGTTTGGCTCGAGATCGAAGACCTCGGAGAGCGCGTTGGCGTAGCGGGCGCTCATGCCGGCGCCGAGCGTGAACACGTCCGAGGTCACTGGCTCGGAGTTGGTCTCGCCCCGAGGCAGCCACGAGAACTCGTACTCGACGGCATGGTCATCGGCGTTGCCGATGTCGACGTCGGTCTGATAGAAGGCGCCCAGCGCGCCGGAGGCGACCGCCGCCGCCGGGATGAACTGCCAGTTGTCAAGGGCGGCGACGCCGGGGCAGCAGTCGGAGGTGGCGTACGAAATCCACGTGTCGTCATACGAGTACCACATCCGGAACGTCGTGCCTTCGATGATGACATGCGGCAGGTCGACGCCAACGGTCGGCGACTCGAGGACCGGGTTGCCGCGGTGCTTCACCCATTGAATCCCGTCGCTCGAGTATGCATAGCCGATCTTGCGGGGTCCTTGACCGTCGCGACCCATATACCACATGTGATAGGTGCTTCCGTCAAAGACAACGTTGGAGTGTCCGATTAGGGCGCTGTCGAAGGCTCCGGGCAGCTTGCCGATCTCGAGGACGGGAACCGGGTGCATGGCCCACTCGATCCCGTCGGACGATTCCGCGTAGCCGATCCGGACAATCCCTCCAGCGTCCATTCCGGGGCACCACATCCGGTACGTGCCGCCGTCGGAAATCACGGAGCTCGGGCCCAGACTGTTGGCGTACGAGGAACCGGGCGGTCCGGGAGTGAGCACCGGGTTGTTCTCGTACTTGGTCCAGACCGTTCCGTCGGGAGACGTTGCGTAACCGCCCTGAGCGGTGAGGTCGTGATGAAACGCCCCGTACCACATGTGGAAGAGCGTCCCGTCGTAGACCACAGCGACGTCCGTGATGCCCCAGTCATCCCACTCTCCGAACTCGCCGTGGATCAGGACCGGGTTTTCGGGGTCCATGGTCCACGCCACCCCGTCCGCCGACGTGGCATGACCCAGGTCCCACCAGTCACCGTCCGCCTCGATCCCGGTGAACCACATGTGATAGATCGAACCGTCGAAGACAACGTGGCTCAGCCAGTGTCCGCCGTCGTCCCATTCCCCCGGTTCTCCCGGACCGATCAACGGACTGTCCGGGTGGTCCGTCCACTCGGTCTGAGCCATGGCGACTCCCGTTGAGAATATGATGATCACAAGAAACACCTTCAGGGCCTTTTCGCGCATCCTGTCCTCCCCTATTCGGGTCGCAATCGAAGACGCACTTCCCGGCTCGGCATCGCCCGGAAGTGATCTTCGGTCTGTCTGCTTCCTGTGTCTGTGTTCTGAAAATAGGTCGAGGTGCGGTGTTTGTCATCACGAATCGACTCGGTTTTGATATCAGGTGGGGAATCGCGCTATCGTGGTAGGACAACCCGCAAGGAGGTGTGCCATGCCGCGCTTTGTTTTGATGACCCGTCTCGCCCCGGAGAGCCTGCACGACGCGGAGGTGCGCCGCGCCATGGGCCGCGCCTGGCTCAAGAAGGTCAAGACCGCCTGCCCGGAGGTGACCTGGCACTCGCACTACGCGATCCTTGGGCCCTATGACTTCATGGATGTCTACGACGCGCCCGATGTCGAGACCGCGCACAAGGTCTCGGTCATCTCCCGTGCCGAGGGCGCCGTCTCGGCGGAGTCGTGGCAGGCGATGGAGTATGACGAGTTCTTGGGGCTGCTGGAGGAGGTTCAGCCGTAGGTGTTAAAGCCTTTAGCTATTAGCTTTTAGCCGTTAGCTCCATCACAGCCCGTTGACCGGGAGGCCGGAGTGATGATTGTGCCTTCGAGGAGGGTTGATTGAAGGATTTTCGCGAGTTGAAGGTTTGGGAGAAAGCGCACAGATTCGTTCTCGGTGTCTACCGCTCGTCTCAGAGCTTTCCTGCGGATGAGCGCTTTGGATTGACCGCGCATCTCCGCAAATCCGTGGTGTCGATTACGTCGAACATCGCCGAAGGGTGTGGAAGAGAAACAGACAAGGATTTCGCGAGATTCCTGATCATCGCGGCAGGATCAGCCAGCGAAGCCGAATACCAGATCCTGCTCGCGAAAGACCTCGGCTACCTTTCAGACAGCTCGTACGAAGATCTCGACTCGAAAGTCAACGAAGTCAAGAGAATGCTCAACAGCCTGATCCAAACCCTGAATCAGACCTCCTAGTCCATCCTCACAAGCTCCGTCCTTCTGGCTCTTCGTCCTTTGCGATGAAGCTAATAGCTAACAGCTAACGGCTAACGGCTAGAAGCTAACAGCTTTGTCCGTCATCCACCGATCCAGTACCAACATGGTCCAGATTTGCTCGCTGGAGAACGACGTGATCCGCGGCCGGCGGATGATTTTCGCGTCGGCCAGCCGATCGAGGGCGCCGCGCAGCAGATCTGGTCGCCTCTTGACCCACCGCCGGATCGGCAGGTTGAATCCGCCCTTGGGCCGGTCGAGGTGACCGACAGGTAGACGTGGTTCCATCAGCCGCCGCAGCACGAGCTTGCCCGGTCCGCCTTTGGTCGATCGAAGGAGGTCCGGAGCAAGCCTCAAGGCGAACTCGACCACTCGATGATCGAGCAGCGGAGGTCGTACCTCGAGGCTGTGCGCCATGCTCGCGCGGTCCACCCGGGTCAGCAGCCCATCGGTGAGTGTCGTCTTGAGCTCGGTCCACTGCAAGGCCTTGCGAACGTCGAGATCGTCCCGCCACTCAGCTGTGAAACACCACGCGGCGTTGTCTTCGCTTGCGTCCAGGATCTCAGGGTGGAGCAGCGCCTCCTGTTGAGCCGGGGCGAAGGGGCAGATGAGGTTGACGAAACGCTCGAAGCCGGTCGTGCTCCGGCGCTGAATCGAGCGCCCGGTCAGGCTCAGCCTCGGCGCGAGCTTCCCGACCGTACCCAACACCCGGTTGAGTGACGGGCCGAGCTGCGTCGCGTGCCGGTCATAGCCGAGGAAGAGCTCGTCGGCGCCCTCGCCACACAGGGCCACTTTGACGTGCCCCGCGGCAAGATCGGCCACCGCCCAGTTGGACCACGCCCCCGAGTCGCCGAAGGGTTCGTCGAAGAGCTTCGGTAGGAGGGCGAGTACATCCTCGAGCCCCGCTTCTCCCACGCGCACTTCATGGTGGTCGGTCGTGAAGTGCTCGGCGATACGCCTGGCGGCCGGCGCCTCGTCGCGATGCTTGACGTCGAAACCCAGAGTAAAGGTGCGGGTTCCGGCCGGCACAAGAGAGGTAACCGTCGCGGAATCGAGTCCACCGGAGAGAAAGACCCCCACCGGCACATCGGACATCAGGTGCTCGGGGACCGCGACCCTCAGCACCGCATCGAGACCCTCCTCGGCCTCGCGCGGGTCGCTGATCTCGGATGAGACCTCGGGCCGCCAGTAGCACCCGATTTCGACCCGGCCGTCCTGGCAGACGAGGGTGTGACCTGGAGGTAGCTTCCGGATGCCCGAGTAAACGGTCTTGGGTGCGGGGATGTGGCGGTAAGTGAAGAGATCGCGGATCGCCGTGCGGTCGATGGAGGGCGTGCCGAGCTCGAGCAGCGCCTTGAGCTCGGAGGAGAACGCCAGTTGACCGTCGTGAGCCCAGTAGTGAACGGGCTTGATGCCGAGCCGGTCGCGGGCAATGAAAAGCCGCCGGCGTCGCCGGTCCCAAATCGCGAAGGCGAACATCCCGGTTATCTGCTCGACGCATCGGTCGCCGTGCTCGCGGTAGAGGTGGAGGAGGGTCTCCGAGTCCGACGTTCCGCAGTAATCGCCGCCGAGTCCGGTCCGCAACTTCTCGTGGTTGTAGATCTCGCCGTTGTAGACGAGGATGAGGTCATCGAGTTCCATGGGTTGGCGACCGGTTTGAGAGAGATCGACGATGGTCAGCCGTGAGTGCCCGAGGTGGGCTCCTTCCCCCTCCCAAAGACCGGTGTCATCCGGCCCTCGGTGGTGCAGAGTAGCCACCATCCGGGCTACCAGCCCCGGTTCGATCTCACCCCCGACGATCCCGACAATTCCGCAGATTTCGCGCCTCCTCTTCGAGTTGCAGTGAGGATAACCTAAACACCCTGACGGCCGGCAGAACGAATCACCCGATTGGATTCAGGCGCAGAAACCCTGACGATCATCGCGACACCGATCCGGAACGTCGACCTTGCGATGGGGCTAACGGCTGACAGCTAACGGCTAACGGCTAACGGCTAACGGCTAACCCTCATCCCCAAACAGCCCCGGCTGATCATCAGCGTCGGGTTCCGCGGATTCCACCGGTTCCGGCAGCGGTGTGTCACCCCGCTTGACCTTCTTGAGCTTGGCCACCGGTTTGGGTGCGAGCCTTCGACCGAGGGCGCCGACGCCCTTGAACTCGAGCTCGGCGAGATCGAACTCGGCCTCGTGCACCCGCTGGCGCTTGGCCGGCACGAAATCCATGTGGACGAGATCGTCGGAATCGCCCTCGATGAGGAAATCGACCCTGCCCTTGGGATCCTTGACCAGCTGGTACTCGCGGTCCTTGATGAAGGCCTTGATGTGGATCTTCTTGCCATAGGTCATCTTGTCCGACATGCGATAGACGACCGTGAACCTCCGTCCCTCGTCGGGATCGAGCACCCCCGCCCACATCACCTTGCCGGGTACGAAGATCTTCTCCTCGGGGCTGACCACGCGGTAGGTGCCGTCCCTCGAGATGAGCAGGATCCTGTCGTACTCCGAGACCGTGAGCTGGAATCGATCGCCCTTGACCGCGGTGCCGAAGAACCCGGTCTCGGTCTCGTAGGCGAGCTTGAGGTTCTGGCGCGCGACCGCGCGGACATTGACGGTCTCGAAGCTCGTGATCTCGGTGCGCCGCGGCCAGCGCTCGCCGAACTTGGCGAGGATCTCCTCGAGCCACTCGATGGTGGTCTCGGTGAGCTTTCGCAGCTTGGCGCGGACCTTCTTGATGGCCTTGATGGTGGCCGCGATATCGGTGCGGTTCTTGTCGATGTCGTACTGAGAGATCCGGCGGATGGGGATCTTGAGCAGCCGGTCGATGTCGTCATCGGTCAGGTCACGGTCGAGCTCGGTCAGGAAGGGCTCGAGACCGACCCGAACCTCGTGGACGACCTGCTCGGCGGTGGTGGCGTCCTCGATCCGCTTGTAGATCCGGTTCTCGATGAAGATCCGTTCGAGATCGAGCCAGTGCTTCTTGTCTTCGAGCTGCCCCAGCTCGAGCTCGAGCTCCGCCCTGATGATCCCGCGCAGGCGGTCGGTGAGATAACAGAGCATCTCGGAGACGCCGATCTCCACCGGGCGGTCGTCCTTGATCATCACCATGTTGCAGCTGACCGATGCCTCACAGTCGGTGTGGGCGTAGAGCTGTGGAATCACCTCTTCGGCGTAGACCCCGCGGGGCAGGCCGACCTCGATCTCCACCCGGTCGGTGGTGAAGTCGTCGATGGAGCCGATTTTGAGCTTGCCCTTCTGCGAGGCCGACTCCATGGAAGCGATGAGCCCCTCGGTAGTGGTCGTCGGCGGGATCTCGCGGATGACGATGGTCTTGGGGTCCTTGCTCTCGATCCGAGCCCGGACCCTGACCTTGCCGAGTCCGTCGTTGTACTCGCTGACATCCATGAGCCCGCCGGTGGCGAAGTCGGGGACGATCTCCATGGGCTCGTTTCTGAGGATTTTGATCTGGGCTTCGAGGAGCTCTGAGAAGTTGTGCGGCAGGATCTTGGTGGACATCCCGACAGCGATCCCCTCGGCGCCGGCGAGCAGCAGGACCGGGAGCTTGGCCGGGAGGACCACGGGCTCCTCGTTGCGACCGTCGTAGGACGGCCGGTACTCGGTGATGGCCTTGTGAAAGAGGGTCTCTCTGGCGAGATCGGTGAGCCGGCACTCGATATATCGCGGCGCCGCGGCGCTGTGCCCGGTGATGATGTTGCCGAAGTTGCCCTGCCGCTCGATGAAATACTCTTTGTTGGCCAGGACGACGAGGGCGTCGCCGATGGAGGCGTCGCCGTGCGGGTGGAGCTTCATGGTGTCGCCGATGACGTTGGCGACCTTGTGGAACTTGCCGTCGTCCATCTTGGCGAGGGTCGTCATGATCCTTCGCTGCACCGGTTTGAAGCCGTCACGCAGATCGGGGATCGCGCGATCCATGATCACGTATGAGGCGTACTCGATGAAGTTCTGCCCCATTAAGTGCTTTACTCTCGTCATGGCTCTCCTGACTCCGTTTTTTGTGTTGATTTCAGTCGGCCTTGCCGACTGAAATCAACACAAAAAACGGAGAGAGTGGATCGTTCAAGCAATATCGGCAATCAAATGCTCGATGATGTACTCCTTGCGCGCAGGAGTGTTCTTGCCCATGAAGAAGTCGAGGGCCTGTTTGACGTCGCCCATGGAGCCCAGCACGACTCGGCGGAGGTGATCGTCTGAGGAGATGAACTGCTTGAACTCCTTCGGGCTGATCTCACCGAGGCCCTTGAAGCGGGTCACCTCGTTGTTCTTGAGATTCTCGACGGCCGCGTCTCGCTCGGCCTCGGAGTAGCAGTAGATCGTCTCCTTCTTGTTCCGCACGCGAAAGATGGGTGTGTCGAGGATGTAGACATGGCCCGACGAAACCAACTCCTCGAAAAAGCGCAGGAAATACGTCAGCAGCAGATTGCGGATGTGCATCCCGTCGACATCGGCGTCGGTGGCGATGACCACCCGGTTGTAGCGCAGACGCTCGAGGTCCTCCTCGATGCCGAGGGCGCGCATGATGTTGTAGAGCTCTTCGTTCTTGTAGACCGCCTCGCGTCCGAGACCGTGGGTGTTGAGGGGTTTGCCCTTCAGCGAGTAGATGGCCTGGGTCTGGACATCACGGGCCTGGATCATGGCGCCGCCGGCCGAGTCGCCCTCGGTCAGAAAGATCGTGGTCTCCTCGCGCCTCTTGCCTTTGGCGTCGGAGAGGTGGGCCTTGCAGTCGATGAGCTTGGGGATGCGGATGGCGACTTTTTTGGCCCGCTCGCGCGCTTCCTTCTTGATCGCCGAGAGCTCCTTGCGTACCCGCCGGTTGTTCTTGACCTTCTCGAGGAGCTTGTCGGCGTCCTCCTTGTTCTTGTGCAGCCACAGAACGACCTGTTCTTTGACCGCATTGACGATCCACGAGCGGACCTCGGTGGAGCCGAGCTTGTTCTTGGTCTGGGACTCGAAGACCGGGTCCTGAACCTTGACCGCCACCGCGCCGATGAGACCGTCGCGGACGTCCTCGCCGGCGAAGCCATTCTTGGCGAACTCGTTGACGCCCTTGAGGATGCCCTCCCGGAACGCGCTCTGGTGAGTCCCGCCGTCGTTGGTGTACTGGCCGTTGACGAAGCTGAAATAGTTCTCACCGTAGGCGTGGGTGTGGGCGAAGGAGAACTCGAGCCGGTCGAGCTTGCAGTGCATGGGTTCATAAAGGGCCATCTCGTCGCCGAGCTCGTAGGCGAGGAGATCGGCGAGGCCGTCCCTCGATACGTATTTCATCCCGTTGTAGTCGAGGGTCAGTCCACTGTTGAGGAAGGCGTAATAACGCAGACGGTGCTCGAGGTACTCTTCGCGCCACTCAAAATCGCCGAAGATCTCGGGGTCCGGCACGAAACGGATGAGGGTGCCGGAACGTTCCTTGGCTTCCTTGCCGCCCTTTTCGCTTTTCTTTTTGCCGCGCTCGAAGGTCGCCCGCTTGAACTTCCCGTCGCGGAAGCTGGCCACCTCGAAATCGGAGGAAAGTGCATTGACCGCCTTGTTGCCGACCCCGTTGAGTCCCACCGAAAACTGGAAGACATCGTCGTTGTACTTGCCGCCGGTGTTGATCTTCGACACGCAATCGACGACCTTTCCGAGGGGAATCCCGCGGCCGTAGTCCCGGACCGTGACCTCCGGACCGTCGCGTTGGATGACGATTCTCTTGCCCTGGCCCATGATGAACTCGTCGACGGCGTTGTCGACGACCTCCTTGAGCATGACGTAAATCCCGTCGGCGGGGTTGGAGCCGTCACCGATGCGGCCGATGTACATCCCCGTGCGCAGACGGATGTGCTCGAGGGCATCGAGGGTCTGGATTGCCTTCTCGTCGTAAACTATTCTTACTCCCGCCATGATCGCCTTGATTACACCCCTTTCTCGGGGGGTAGAATACCATTCTCGTTCGTGGTGGTTCGAGCGCGCTCGGCAGAACCACCGGAGATCGTTGACCGTATGACCGAAGAGTGTGAACCGAAAGACGGAGGATTTCCATGCATACCCGAACCGGCGCGCGTTTCATCGGTGTGATTTCATTACTGGCCATTCTTGCGGCGGCCCCTGCGGCCCTGGTTGACGCCAAGACCAAGATCGAGAATCTCGACGACCTTCCACGGTACAGCTACCCGGTCGACGGATCGGTGGTCGGCATCATCACCTCGGATGAAGCGTTCAACGAGTTTGCGGCCAAGGTCCGTGCCGACATCGAGAGCGTGCTCGCCGAGTACGAGATCGACGATGCGGCCACCCTGCAGGGCTATCACAGCGTGTTGGCCAGGCTCGATCTGTTGGAGGGTGACTACGATTCGGCCCTGAACCACGTCGAGCAGATCCGCGAGCTCGAAAGCAAGGAGGCCGGGAAGCTCATGTCGGGTCTCTTTACCAAGGCGTGGGTCGCTGCCCGCGGCGATGCCGATCCGGATACCGATTTCGAGGCATTCGCCGCCGCCTTCGCCGGTCACCTCGAGGACGCCGCCGCCAAGCTGCCGTGGGACGTCGTTCAGGACGCCGTCAAGGAGGCGAAGGGCCGGGCCGAGATTTTCTCCGAGAACTTCATCTTGGGGATAGCCCAGAGCCAGATCGACCCGGCAGTGACCGCCAGCGGTGAGGTGAGCTCCGATCTCGTCCCAGCGGTGGTCGGGCTGCGTTACGCCCTCGAGATCAGGATATTGCTCAATCGAGAGGTCGTCGATGTGTACTCCCGAATCATCGACGCCAACAAGGTCGAGAAATCCAACATCTGGCTGACCCGCGAGTACATCCTCGGGGTGGATGAGGGTCAGCGGCCCATCACCATCGGCATCTGGGACTCGGGAACCGACGTCTCGGTTTTCGAGGGTCAGCTCTGGATCAACCCGAGTGAGACGGTGAACGGCGAGGACAGCGACAGCAACGGCTTCGTCGATGACATCAACGGCATTGCGCATGACAAGGACGGCAATCCGTCACCCTTCCTGCTCCACCCCATGGGCGACATGTCGGGTCGGGTTGACGAGGCGATGGGCTACACCAAGGGCTTCATGGATCTGACGTCGTCGATCGACAGCGACGAGGCCACCGAGCTCAAGAAACACCTCGGCTCCATCGAGCCCGACCAGGTCAACGACTTCATCGAGGAGCTGGCCTTCGCCGCTCTCCACATGCACGGGACTCACGTGGCGGGAATCGCCGTCGAGGACAACCCCTTTGCCCGCATCATGGTCGCCCGGCTGAGCTTCGACTACCACAATCCACCGAAGCCTCTGACGTTGGAAACCGCCAAACAGACCGCCACCTCGTTCAAACGGACCGTTCGTTATTTCAGGAAGTACGGCGCTCGGGTGGTCAACATGAGTTGGGGCTGGTCGCTCAAGGAGATCGAGTCCATGCTCGAGGCCAACGGGGTCGGAGAGACCCCGGAAGAGCGGGCCGAGCTGACCCGTGAGATCTTCGACATCCTGTCCGATGGGCTGCACGATGCCATGGCCGATGCGAAGAACATCCTCTTCGTGACGGCTGCGGGAAACTCTGACAACGACGTCGAGTTCGATCAGATGATCCCTTCGAGCTTTGATCTGCCAAATCTGTTGACGGTCGGGGCGGTCGACCAGGCCGGGGATCCCACCGGTTTCACCAGCCAGGGGGAAAACGTTCGCCTTTACGCCAACGGTTTCGAGGTCGTCAGCTATGTTCCGGGTGGCGGTCGCATGGCGGCGTCTGGAACCTCGATGTCGTCTCCTGCGGTCGTGAACCTCGCAGCCAAGGTTCTCGCCGTCGAGCCGTACATGACCCCACAGGCGGTGATCGCATTGATCATGGAGGGTGCGACCCCGCGCGAGGGCGACGAGGATTTTCTGTTGCTCAATCCGAAGAACACCATGAATCTGCTCGAGTCAATGCAAGAGGAAGATAAGGTCCCGCGCGCACTGCGTCCCGATCCTGCAAGGATCGAGGTTGAGTAGGCGGCAGGAAACGAGATGCAGGATTCAGGATGCAGGATGCAGCACGATCTTGTCTGAATCCTGAATCCTGCGACGTTACCGCACCAGCATGAACTGACGGTCCCACCGGGTATTGGCGAAGAAATCCAGAGGCAGGTAGAAGAGCCGCGCGAAACCACGTGTGGTTTCTCGTCCCTGGTTGTCGAAAGACCAGTAAACCAGCATCGCGCGTCCTCGAATGGTCGATCTGTGGACGGGCCCGAAGACCCGTGAGTCCTGCGATTCGTCGCGGTTGTCGCCGAGACAGAAGACGCTGCCGGGTGGAACGACCAGTGGCGCCAGGTGATCGCGGACCCGCCGGCTTGGCGGCGTTGACGAGTCGTCGGGCCAGATCCGCGAGTCGGTGAACCGTGCCCAGGGTTCAGCCGCCGACGATCCGTTGCGCTCGAGGTTCTTCGCGGCAATGGCGATGGTGTCGCCGGCCAACGCGACCACCCGTTTGATGAGGTCGCGGCGCGGACGGTCGGGTTGGGCGAAGGTCACAACGTCCCCGAGCGCCGGATCCCCGTAGGGCAGAAGCCGGTGGAACGGGGTGTCGAGGTGCGGGGCGTAGACAAAACGGTTGACCAGGATGTGGTCGCCCACGAGCACCGCGGGCACCATGGACGGTGTCGGGACGTTGATGTGCGCGACGACAAAGGTACGCACGAAGAGCGTGAAGATCACAAAAATCAGCAATACCTCGATGAACTCGCGCGTCCACGGTCTGGAGTGCACGGGGCGATCTTATCTCAACCGGTCGAGATCGGTGCCGGCACGTGCGCCTGCACTCCAAGAAACCGATCGTCGTTGTGGAGTAGGCTTCCAGCCGGAGTCGGTTTCATTCCCATGGGGAGTATCCACCCGACCGAACCATCGGTTGTGACCCGGGAGCGATGAGATCACACGGGCTCATTGTACTGACCGTTGTGGCGAGGAGGCGGTACCCTGGGGCGGCTGAGGAGGGGCCGCAGGCCTGGTGAACACCTGCAGATACAGACTCGCGGATGCCATGAGCGATCGCCATTTCGAAGAGGTTCGGCCTTGAGTTGCGGGACACCTGAGCCGATCGCTCCGGCATCGCGCATCGTCGAGATTGATATGGTGCGCGGTTTTGCCCTCTTCGGGGTGCTGCTGGTCAACATGTACGGGTTCGGCGCCGACTCCATGGCCTGGGATGCCCCGGCCGATCGGCTCGCGTTCGGGATCATGCACGTCTTCTTCGATTCGAAGTCGTGGACCCTGTTCAGCATGCTGTTCGGCGTCGGTTTCGCGTTGAAGCTGCAGACTGCCGAAGATCGCGATCTCCGCATTCTGCCCGTTTTCCTCAGGCGGCTCGCTGTCCTCTTCGCCATCGGCGCCGTCCACGCGCTGCTCTACGAAGGCGACATCCTGATGCTCTATGCGGAGCTCGGGCTCGCGCTGCTCGTTGTGCGCCGCCTGCCGACACGGTTGCTGCTTCTCGTGGCCGTCGGGATGCTGCTGGTCTTTCCCGTGGCCCATTTCGCCGACCCCGACCGGCAACCCGACGGAATGAGATTCGTCGACAGCGTTGACGATGCCCGGACGCTGCTCGAGCGGGAGCAGCGCACCAGCGTCTACGTCACCGGGTCTGTGGCCGAAATCGCCGCGTACAACTCGGAGGTCATCCCCGAGAATCCTCTCGAGGAGGTCTATTGGGCGGACTCCGGTGTGGCGGCCTTCGCCATGTTTCTCCTGGGCTTTTCCATCGGCCGGTCCGGTGTGCTGCGCGACATCCCCGGCCACACGGCGTCCATCGCCCGTGTGCGATCCTGGGGTCTGGGTTTCGGACTGGCAGCGATGGCGGTCGAGCGGGTGCTGGCCGCCGCCGGCGGCTACGCCGTGTACCGGCCGAACCATGCGGGTCCGGTCGTCACGCTCGCCGGTGATCTCCTCTTCGCCTTTGGTACCGTGGCTTTAGCACTCGGCTATGGGGCGATGATCATCCTCGCTGCGCAGACATCTCGAGGACGGGCCGCGTTGGCGCCTCTGGCCGGGGTCGGCCGTCTCGCCCTGACCGTCTACCTGACCCAGACGTTGATTTTTACCACCATTTTTTACGGCTACGGATTCGGGCTTGCGTATCGACTGGGACCGGTCGTAGTCACCGGCTTGGCGGTGGTGATTTTCGCAGGGCAGGTGATCGGGTGTCAGTGGTGGTTGCAGCGGTTCCGATTCGGCCCCGCGGAGTGGTTGTGGCGCTCCCTCACATATCTGAGTTGGCAGCCGCTGCGTCTCCCGAGCGATTCGTCGTCCCGGGATGTCGCGCCGCGAAATACGACGAAATAGATGCCGAGCCTTCTTCAAGAACCCATTCTTGGATCTGATGATCCGAAGCGGCACCATGCGGGCGGGACGCCCGCGCCCACAATAGGCCGGGGTGGTGTTCCGTTGTGGTGGCGGGCGTCTCGCCCGTCCGATCAAATCATTATTGCCGTTATGCGGTGGGGATTGGAGATGTGCGGGCGGGACGCCCGCGCCGCAAAGGCCCGAGCGTGATTGTGGTGTGGGCGTCCCGCCCGCAAGAATGCCACAGACCACGAAATCTACCCGATCCGTGGTTTTTGCAGGGGCCCTGCCGGTCACCACCTGCGAAGTCAGAGAAGACTTCGGATGACGAGGGCGGCGCAAGCATCCGTTCCTTCGATCACATGGGCGTCGAATCGCTCCGGTCCACCGTGATCGGTGGGGGCATCAACGACACGAAGATCCGGCGTCAATTCGAACACGAAGGTGTCCAGGCCGTAGGGCAGCCCCTCCCCGATGGACTTCAGCGCCGCCTCCTTGAGAGTCCACAATCGCAAGAACGTCTGTAGTCGATCTGAACCGTCGAGAGACGCGACGACGTCGGCCTCGGCGGCCGAGAAAAACCGCCGGGCGAGCGCCACGGCCTCCACGATTCTTGTCTGATCCTCGATGTCGACGCCCACGCAGTGGGTCGACGACCAGGCCCCGATCATGCCGAGACGGCACGAAGAGAAGCTGAACCGGAGATCCGGCGCATCTGAATGGAAGGGGCGTCCTTTCGCGGTCGTCTCGAATCGGATCTCCGACGAGGACTGCGGAGCGCCGAGCGCTTTGGCGCCGCAGAATCGGCGAAAGGCCCGCCGTTGCGCGAAGCGAGCCCGATCCTCCTCGGCTGCAAAGCGGCCCGCTCGTTCCAGTTCCGTATCCGACAGCACGGATCTACAGAGTCTCGACACCTCGGGGTCGGGTGAAACCGGAGCATATAAGACGCGAGCAGCGTGGCCCGCGGGCGCCGGTGTGAGATCACGCGAATTGCCGGCAAAGAGATCGTGTGCCTGATTGCCGGCGCTGGACTCGGGTTGCATTTGGCGAATCAAAAAATCGCGATTCAATTGGTCTGTTCTTGATACAACATGGGTGATTCTTCTTCAGGCAACCAGCTTTTTGCGTAAACTTTTTTGGCCAGATTTTTGTCGATATGAGGTCCAATCAACGTGTCATATGCATACTCGATATTCTCGAATTCCTCTTCGCAGATTTCGGCTCTATAATCCGGCAGCCCGGCCCAATCCGCAACATCTTTGTAAAGCTTCGGATCGGAGCCGTATGCCATGCACAGCAGATTGAACCTTCGCTGCTCTGCGGTGCTGTGCTCGTCTGCGAGCTCCTCCAATGATGGGGGGTCGGTGTCCTCGGTCTCCCTGATGTAGGCGTAGACGGTGCCCATGATCAACCGGCGTGCGTCGTGCTTGTCAAGCTGAAGATAGATCAGGGCGCCCACCTGATCGGCCGCGTCTTCTTCACGTCCGAGAATGGGTGGATAGATGAAATCGAAGAGGGCGTGAGCGAATTCGTGTAGAACGGTGTCGACAAAGGGACCCACCACCGTGTCGAGCGGTTCGATGCCGGCCGTGGGTTCCGAGGGCATATTCCTCCACAGCTCGTCGACAAATTCGTAGCAGATGGTGATCGTGCCGTCGCCGTACCAGGCATCCGCCTCTCCGTCGCATTCGGTCAACTTGATCTCCACCGGCCAACGAAGCCGGAAAGGGCTGAGGAACTCCTGCAGCTTCTCGAGGGTCTGACGCTCATCTTTGAGGAGTGAATATATGCGCTGGTATTCCGGGTTTTTTGGTTGATCATAGTTGATCAATATCTGATTGGTTTTTCCTTCTTTTTCTGCGTTAATCGGCGACGCGGTGATGAGGACCATTCCGCTGACGATCAATACCAGAGCCTTCTTCATCGGCGCACCCCTTCTTCAAGAGAAGCTCACGCGCTTGGTGACTCCTCCATCTTGCGAACCTTTGAACTCCTGGAAACTATCAGAGATGGTCATGCAATGAAACGCAGGCCGCCCGATCTGGCCCACCGAGATCCGGAGTCTGTCATGTCCGGTCATCGGTGACCACCTCTGCGGGACTGCCCTCATAGCTGGCGGTGGGCAGATGCATTTCCTTGAGGACCAGGCTCAAGGGCATGAGCGTCGTCTCGGGTTCGATGACGGCTCCACCCATGACCGTGGCGCCGAGGTTGACGACGCTGCCGTCCCGAATCTCGGTTCGTTTCACCCTCAGGGTCATGTTCTCCATGCTGTGATACTGCAACTGCCCGGCCACGACGCAGTCGTCACCGAAGCTGACCGCATTCCAGTCATAGGCCTGCAGCGGCGCCGCGAACAGGGTTCCCTTTCCGATCCGACACCCCATCCCACGCAGGACGGCATTCGACATCACGGTCCCCGCTGTGACCGCGAGCGTTCTCTTGCACCAGGCAAAGAAACAATCCTGGGCGAAGAAATAGGTGAAGTGCCTCCAGGACCAGAAGGGAGTAGCGTGCTCGGAACCCCACGTGTTGCCGACGAGAAGTTTCTTGACCGCCATGCACGACAGCAGCAGGGCGATCTCCGCGAGGATCAGCGCGACGAAGGCGCTGATGACCGGGTGTTGTTCGAGACGCAGCAGGATGGTTGTGAACACCGCGAAGACGAGCACCTCGGCCGTGGGAAGCACGCCGATGCTGAAGATGTCGTTCAGGAGAACCCGCCCGAAGAAGAGACCGAATCCCGGGGGGGTCTGGGATTCGGTCTCGCTCTCGAAGTCCGCGCTTGCAAACCTCACCGGCGGGTTCCCGGCCACCGTGGTGGGTTGTGCGAGCCGCGATCGCATCTGACGCCGGAATCGGATGTCATTGGCGGGCGTGGCGACACCAAGGAGGAAGTTCGTCGGGAGCTGCCCGAACTCGACCACGCAGTTGTTGCCGGCGAAGAAGTTCTTCGGCATCTCGAGCTGACGGAGAACGATGTGCTCGGAGCCGTAATCGAGCATGTTGGTGAAGCCGCCGTGGGACCAGAACACCTGCGCGTCCACGCCGGCCATCTCGGGGACGAGGTTGTACATCAGATCGCACTCCGAACCCCCCACGCGGGTGAAACGGAGACCGGCAAGGGCACGCAGGTACTGCCCGGTGATGGTCCAGGTCCACAGCCGCTGGAGCTGATTGAACCTCATCACTCGGTACAGCAGCAGGGCGCCCCTGAGTCCACGGGATGAGTGCAGCCCCGGGGCGGCGGCCGTCACGCGGAGAAAAGCGCAGGCGAGAAGGGAGAGCAGGACAATGGTCACCCAGGTGGTGGTGAACGTGTAGAGCCCCAGGTGCCAGACGATCTCCGCCAGTGGAGTGATCCTGAAGTAGTCGCCGGCGAGCTCGGTCGCTCGAGAGGGGATGAGAGCGGTGGCGAACCAGGTGATGGCGGTGGTGGGGCCGACAATCAGGACAAAATCCAGGAAGACCTGCATCAGGATGTTGAGCGTCTCCGTGAGCCAGGCGGAGAACGCAGGGCGGCAGTGGTTTCCGGGGCGCTGCATCTTCGCGCAGCGGCCGGCGAAACGGGCCGGAGCTCCGTCCCACATTTCCCAGTCGCCGACGTTGTGCAGGACGGGAGTGAGTGGCGTGATCCAGCTGCCGCGACCTACGGAGACGTTGTCGGCGACGGCGGCCCGCATCCCGATCTTACAGTCGGTGCCCAGGTGAACCGGGCCGAGATGCAGCTCGTTACCCACCCACCTCGAAACCGAGATACCGGCGCCGCCCTGGATGGCGACATCATCGCCGACGGTCAGCAGATCGAACGGCCCGCTGAACTCCACGTCGTGCGCGCTCTGGAGATTCGCACCGATGTCCGCACCGAGACGCCGTAAGACATAGGCCATGAGCGGTGCGCTGCGGAACAGGGTCCCGAGCGGCTGGAGCACCGATCTCTCCAACCGCCTGATGCACCAGACGCGCAGGTGCATTCGACTCCACTTGGGGTAGACGCCGGGCGTCACTCTGTTCTTGTAGAGGTGGCCACCCATAAAGAACTTGATCACCATGACCCAGAGCAGGCTGGCGAAGGGGAGGGTCAGTGCCACCAGATGCATCACCAAGCCGACGGCGACAAACTCCCAGAGAGCGGCGGTCATGAAGAACTCACCGATCTCCGCGAATGCGACGAACGCGAGGAAACCCAGCGTTGTCGGTGCAAAAAGCAGCAGCAGAAAGAAGACCTGTAGGGTGGTGAAATACCCGACCGAGAGCACCCGTGCCGCCTTCTCATCGCGTTCGAAGAGGACAGGATCCTGCCGAGCCGGTGTTGCGGAGGAGTCGATCACTCGCTCGGTCTTGAGTGGACGTTGAGCGATTCTTCGGGCGGTGTCGCAGTCGCTCAGGAGCGCGCGTACAGGGACCGCCCATCCTTCGGCCTGCAGTCGTTGCGCCAGACTGGCGATGACGATGGAGTGCCCGCCGTGATCGGCGAAGGCGTCGTCCCATCCCAACGGGGCGTCGAAGACCTCCCTGCAGATCTCCAGCACCCGCTCATCGCAAGGTTCGACCTCCTCGGAGGCGTCGATCATGCTGGCGCGTTCGGCATCTGTCGGGCGCGTCTGGAGCGGCAACCACTCCGAGGCTCCCTCCTCGTCCGGTTCGCTCCGATTCAGGACACGTGAGAGGTCGGGAAGGCGCTTCCGGTCGATCTTCCCGGACACCGGTTTCATCACGAATCCATCCACGAGGAAGATCCTCGACGGGATCGAGGGTCCCGGAAGCTGTTTCGCCAGGATCGAAGCGACCCGGTCGGCCCACTCCGCAGGAGCGGGATGGACCTCGGTTGGAGACGCTTCATCAAGCGACGGCGCGGCGACAAAGGCAATCAGCTCATCGCCCTGGTAGTCCAGGACCGCGGCGTCGATCTCGCTGAACTGCGTTTGAAGGATGTCTTCGACCGCCTGGGTTTCGACCCGGTGCCCGCGGACCTTGAGCTGTGTGTCGATCCGACCGAGAAATTCGACGCGTTGGGTCCGGCCGTCGATCCTGCATCTGTCGCCCGTTCGGTACAGACGTCCGAACTCCGGGTGGTCGATGAACTTCGCCGCCGTCTCCTCCGGCAGATTGCGGTAACCGCGCGCGACGTGTACTCCACCGATGCAGAGCTCGCCGGTCTCGCCGTGGGGCAGAGGCCGGAGACCGCCGATCTCGAGAATGACATAGGTGACGTTGGCAAAGGGCGAGCCGATCGTGACGGGCTCCCCGGGTCGTAGGCTCTGGCGGCTCGTGTCGGTGCTCGCCTCGGTCGGGCCGTAGGTGTTGATGATCTGCCGTCTCGCCCGCGTCCACGGTTCCACGAGCGCTGCGGGGAAGGCTTCGCCCGCAGGGACCACATAGCGGCACACCGGGTAGGGGAGATCAATTTCGGGGGAGGGCGTGAGGGTGGTCAGCAGCACGGGAGGACAGAAGAGCACCGTGACCTCTGCCTCGCGGAGGATCGGGACGAGATCCGGGCCTGATCGGATCTGCTCCTTGGTCAGCATGACAACGGCGCAGCCCGACACCCAGGCGCTGTACATCTCCGAGATGCTCCCGTCGTAGCCGAGTGACGATGTCAGCGTCGTCGCGTCCAATCCGGGAGCGAGGTCGAAGTAGTCGGCGTAGCTCAGGGCGAGATTGACGTAGCCTGCGTGGGGGCACTCGACACCTTTGGGCTTCCCGGTGGTTCCGCTGGTGTAGAAGATGGTTGCGAGGCGCTGTGTCGGGTCGTCGAGCCACGGCGGTGGCTTGATCCCGGAACCGGCCTCAGGCAGTGTCAGCAGGTCGATCGTGGGCAGATCGCGAAAACCGTCCTGACCACGGGTGAGAACGACCACCGGTTGGGCGTCCTCGATCATGTGAGTGATCAGGGCATCGGGCAGGGTGGTGTCGAGGAACATCACGGCGCCGCCGGCCTTGAGAATGCCGAGGTGAGCCGCCACGATCTGCCAGTTGTCCTGTTCCATGGCGACGGCCACGACCTGGTCCGGTCCGGTGAGGAGGGGGGACACGGCGGCAGCGACGGCGTTCGCCCGTGCGTCGAGCTCTGCGAAGGTCAGGGACTCCCCGGTGTGGGGTATCTGCAGGGCGATGTGGTCAGGGAACTTGCTGGCGGAGCGGCTGAACACCTCCGTCAGCCAGAGGACTCCCTTCTGGTGCGGGATTTTGGCGAGGTGCTGATTGCCGAAGACATCCGTCAGGCTGTAGGGACAGGTATCGTTCGCCTCGCGCTCTGCGTGTTCGGCCACCCAGAGATACCGCCGCCACGCCGCATAGATCAGGACGAAGAGAACCAGGAGGGTGGTGGCCAGGACTTGGGCTGTCATGTCGTGATCTTAGGAGATCGGGGATGGTGACCGCACGGCGGCTCAGTCGAAGTACCGCTCGAGGGGTCCGACACGGCGAACGTCGAGCGTTACACAATGGAACCCACCGCCCAACAACTTGGAGTGTCGAAGCTTGAGGCGGATGACATCGATGCCGTGTCGCTCGAGCAGCTTGATCAGGGCCGTCTGGTCTCGATCGGCCACGACCAGATTCGGATTGATGCTGAAGACGTTCATATCGATCCACTTGCTGCCGATGCTCCTGGAGAGATAGTCGGCGTCGTGCGTGTCCTGACCCTCCATCGGCGGGCTGTAGATGACCTCCCACTGCTTCAGAATCTCGGGCATGGTTTCGTCGTTGACTCGGGCCGGACTGCAGAGCGCCAATCCGGGACGCAACGCCGCAAACGTCGAGTCGATATGGCTGCCGAAATAGACATCCTTGAGGAAGTGGACACGGAACTCCTCACCGAGGAGCGTCTGCAACCATTGGCCCCCGAGTTCGTTCCCGGTGGCGCTGACCAGATAGATCAGATCCCGGCCGAGACGCAAGACGTTGGCTGCATCGAAGGCCGGCTCGTCGTTGCGCGGCGTGGGTCTGCTGAGGTCGACGTCGAAGAGCTCGTCCCGGAGCATGGGTTTCGGAGCCCCGTACCATTTCGCGCCTGACTTGAGGTAGTCAACCAGGATGGAGCGGTAGCCGAACGCCTCCTGGGCGCGGCTGCGGATGACATTCGGTGTTTCGATGATCTGGTCGGCAACCACGAGCATGATGTCGCGGGGGCAGTAGTTGTAGAACCCCTTAGACTCCCAGTGGATCGTGGAGAAGGTCGCTTCGTGCGGCCATGTCTCCGGACGTTTGACCGTGACGCCCGCTTCTTTCAGGACTGCGACGAAGGCCCCCAGATCTTCTTCCGTCTCGTCGATGATCTGCTGCGGAAAGGGGCCCTGCGGGATGTCCTCGAGGGAACGGTCGGGGAACTCCGCCAGTCGCGTGCTCGGGTCTGCCGTCGGGAAACGTGCGCGGAGCGGATTCCCCACGATCACTTCCTCCAGCGGGTCCCATTCGTTACAGCTCCAGACCATCGACTTCGACATCAAATCCCCTCCATGGCTAGGTGAACGCAAAATCACCCGGGGAAGAACCCCCCTACCGAGTCCGGGTGCGGATCGGATTGATACGTGGATTGAGTCAGCGTTGACGAGTCAGACCCGGCCTCGCGACGGGCCGGGACCGATTCCCGTACTGTCTACTCGATCGTGACCGACTCCCATACGACGCTGTCCGGGCAGACGACCAAACCGGTCGCATCCTCTTCGATGTCCGCTGCATCCGAATCGGAGTATGCGTCCCAGAACTTGCCAAACTCCGTGAACGAAGGCCAGGTGACGACATACATGAAGTCCATCTCACCCGTGGCATTGACGGCGATCGGGAAGAAAACGTGAGCTGTGATGTTGGCGCCACCATCAACCTTTTTGGCGGCTGCGAGCCACTCGGCACTGTGTGCTTCGATCATCTCCTCGTCAGCCTCATCGTCCATTTCGCATCTCCACATCTGCACGGCATCTCCCGCAACGACCGGGGCGGCAAAGATCACCATCGCAAACGCCAGTATCCAGAGTTTTTTTGGGTTCATCGCAATCCTCCTTGGTTGTTGTTTCGAGTTTCCGTTTTACATGAGACAAAACACGTTGAAAAACACGAAAAAGGTCATGCCAGACTGGTTTTTTAGCCGATTGATCGTACCACGGTCGATTGAAGTCGGTCGCGCTCCACGCGATGAGAGTTTGGTGCATCGGCCCTCAGGATTCCCTCCCGCCCTGGAGCACGTCCTGATACTCCTCGAGCCCTTCCCACCTGCCTTCGGCGGCGAGCTTGGCTTGATTCGGCCAACTCGTGGGATCGTGCATCCGGTAGCGATCGCCGCCGCGGCGGAGGAGACCCTTGAGTCGGGCCACGTCGGCCTCGGCGAGCTCGGCCCAGGCGAAGATCTGATCGTCGTTGAGCATCTATTCGACCAATTCGATATCGCCCGGGCGCCAGGTCTTGTCGAACCATGGCTCCGTCGGACTGTAGAGACGCAGCAGGCAGAACCAGCCCTTGCCCGGGACAGTCTGGATCCAGTTGGCTTCCTTGCCCTCGGGAGCACTGGGTCCGAAATAGAGGTCGATGGACCCGTCGTCGTTGGTGATCAACCTGTCTCGTTTGTTGTTCTTGTTCGGATAAGGCTGATCGGTCTGCAACATGGAACGGGTCTGCGAATCGTAGACCACGATCGACATGAACTTTTCGGCGGGCGCATCCCCTGGCAGGTTCAGCGTGTAGTTCTTGCCGCCGTCGAGATAGTCGCCGTTGCCGTCCAGATATCCCCAAGCATATTGGGATCCCTTGCCGATCAGCTTCCAAACCATGGCCGGGGAGTTGAAGGTAGCCATGTAGAAGTACTGTGCTCGCGCATCGATGTTGCGCCCGCCCAGGCCTTGATCGCTGATCCACTCATGCGAGTTACCGATCATGCCACGTTTCCAATAGCTGTCCTCGTAGAGGAATTCGTCCTGTTCCCGCTCGTACCAGAACAGGGCTCGTGCGGTGGCATTGCCCAACCGCGCCGCTTGTTCGAGGATCTCCTTCATCCTCTCATCCGGGGCAAACGGCGAGCCTTTCTGGATCCCGATGGAGGCGAAGAGACCCCGGAGCTCGGGGTCGAGAAACTCGAGGGGTTCGCGGTCGACCACGGTGTGGAGCTCCTCGAAGAATCGGACGTTTGCGGCATGAACGGTATTGAAGTCCTTCCCGGTTCCCTCGATGAACTCCATCTCGGGCGGGTTGGCGGCTCTGCTGAGCGGATAGATCTTGATGCCGCTTCTGAACAGGCTGCTGGAATGGTCCGGTTTGCCGTCTTTGAGGAATCCCCGCACCAGTGCCCAAACCGCGTAGCTGCGCGACTGGGCAATCGTGTAGACGCCCTGCGGAATGAGCCCATCGAAATCCGCCGCTTCATACCCGGGAGGCAGGATCAGGAACGTGCCGCCTTGGCCGCGATGGGGACCGGGAGGGCCCATGTCGACGACGTTTCGCGAAAACGAGTCGATCATGATTCCCGGCCCCGTCCCGGCCGGGATCTCGACGACGGTCGGACCGTCTCTCTCGAGATCGAGAAAGGTCGTGAAGTACACCGTGCCCGCGTTGCCGGTGAGAAATAGCGAGTTGCTGTCCATCAACCCGTCGAAGATGATGGCCTGATTGGCGTTTACCTGGCCGAGGGCAATGTGGCCTGCGCGGCCGGCCTCGAAGTTCGAGGCCGGCATTCCATTCAGAAAGGCCTGAAGAGCGCGGTTGAGATCGAGATTGACAAAGAGCGCCTCGGCGGCCTTCTCGTTGGGAATCCCGTCAAAGAACTCGAGTGTGCCCAGCTTGGTTTCGACCGTGTCAGGATCACGGTGCCGAACTTCGGAACGCTCGCCTCGATGATCGTCGGAACCGACCGAATCACGACCCAACTCGAGGTGATGAAGTTGGGGTTGCTGAGTCAGCTCGATGTTGCACCTCTGCCGATCGAGACGGAACCGGTAGACCTGTTTCTGATCTGGCATCGCCGGGAGCACGATGATCCGGCTCACCGGTGGTTTCGCCGGCGGATCATCGAAACAGCGAAATCCGTCTTCGCTGGTTGACGTCAGAAATCGAGCCCGAGGAAGAACACCAACCGAAAATCGTCCTGCTCCGGCTCGATGCCCAGGGCGTCGGGTCGGGGATTCTGGATCCGGTCCCAGATGAAGGAGATGTCGAAGTCGAGAATGCTCGTCAGCTCGAACTCGAAACCGGTCTCGAGGTGGTGCGTGTAGGTTCCCGACTCCTCGTTGACGATCATCAGACGGTAGTCGAAGAGGAAGTCCATCCACTTGGTCAGCTCGTGGTCGTAGAGGGTGCCCAACACGAGGGCCGGGGTGTCGGCGGAATCGGGCTCTCCCACCTCGACGGAGTCAAAGCTCGTCGTCTGGAATGCGAGACCGCCGGTGACCTCCCAGTCGATCTTCTTGGTGTCGATGATCTCGTAACCGGCGCCCATCCCGATCGTCCACCGGCTGGCGATGTTGACGAAGGGGTCGCGGAACCACTCGCCATAGGCCGGCGACCAGAAGAATCGCTTGGTGAAGTAGTGATTCCAGCCCGCCGACGCACGTTGGTTGTCCGCCGCGGTGTTGCCGTCGGTCTCGTTGAAGGTGGCGAGATAATCGATGTTGATGCGGTTCTTCGGGGTCCGCCGGATCAGGTTGATCTGTCCGCTGGTCTCGATCTGCTCGGTGTTGCCTTCGCGGAGGTTGGCCCCGACGCTCGCCTTCATCGACCAGTAGTTGATTTCTTTCGGGGCGCCCGCGGTGATGGATAGTAAATCGGCCCGGGGGAATTCCTGATCCTCGTCCCCGATCACCCGAACCGAAGTTGCGTCGATGAAGATCTGCCCGATGGCGATGGTGCCGTCCTCGAAGGCCACCTGCATGGTGCCCACCGAGCGGACCTCCTTGACATCGCTGAAGTCGAGGGTCTGGAGTTTGAACTCCTTGCTGTCGAACTCCATGCTGTCGTCGTACATGGAGATGAGCTCACCCTTGAGCCACTCCTGGGAGGTCATCTGAACCCAGTCGAATTTCTCCGGCATGGGCGGCTTGGGCAGGAAGTGATCTTCCTCGGCGGCGGCGGGCAGCGTTGTGGCAAGCACCAGCGCGAGCACGGTCAAAGCGGTGCGCGGAGAGACAGACCTGTTTCGCATCATTGATCCTCCTCGAATTTCTCAGTTCTATTCAAGGTGACGCGGGGGGGGTTCATTCCCGGAAATGAGGCGCGATCGTGCGGACAAAGGCCCGCCGCGCCATCAATCCGGCGATGAAGCAGATCAGAATCACGATGAGAACTCGTTGCTGGTTGCTCGTCACTCGTCATCGCAGAATCCCCTGGCATCCGGGTGGAAGTGGGACGAGAAACGAGTGACGAGAGACGAGCAGCTGACGGGCAGGATCAACCCCTCCCCTACGAAATCCCATTTCAAACGTGAGAGGTAGAGATTCCAACCACCGTCTCGGTCATCACAAGTCCTCAAGCAACACACCCAAGAAGATGCTGATCCCGCTCACAAACGCCTTGTGATGACCCAGTGAATTCCTACACGGGTGCGATGGATCGATCTGCGTCCATCTGCGTGATCTGCGGGCAATCTGCGATGGTTGAGATGGGATCTGCGCTATCTGCGGTTGCTGCGATGGTGCGATGAAATCTGTGTCCATCTGTGTGATCTGTGGGCTGCAGCGTGGTGCGATGATCCTATCCAGCAACCAGCAACCAGCAACCAGCATCCAGCTACAACACCCCCCGCAATCGCAGACCGAAGACCCAGATCGAGTCGGTGTCGGGGTCGAGGGCCGGGTTGACGAGGTACTGGAGATCGGGAGTGATCGCAATGGCCTTGCTGAGCTGCCAACGGTAGAAGAGTTCGGCAGTGTACTGGTCCCGGAGACCCGGTCCCCAGGTGTCCTCGTTGGGCTCGCCCCAGTTGAGGCCGATACCGAGGAGATTCTTGCCCGGATTCCTCTGGTAGCCGAAGCCGAGGCTCAACGACTTCTGCATCAGGCTGCCGCCGTCGTCGGCCCAGCCGGCACGAACGAACGGCAGCCATTTCCCAGCGATGTACTTCGTCCAGGAGACATTCGCGCCCCAACCCGAGGGCTGCGCGGGATCCTCGCGCTCATCGGCGTGCCATAGCGTGAGGTGGAGGTTGTCCAGATAGATCCGATCCTGTGACGGGGTCCACCCGATCTCGATGTGTTTGAAGAACTCTTTTTCAGCGAAGAAACTGCCGAACGTCTGCCACGGCTCGGTGGGGTCCGAGTTGAGGTCGGTAAGTCCGCCGATGATGAACACCTGGCCGGTGAGCATGGC
>JARFRM010000051.1 GCA_029287235.1 Thermoanaerobaculales bacterium | reverse complement strand
GCGGAGGTCCAGACCGGGGTCAGCGAGCTCGGCTGCCCGAGGCCGTCGTTTTCGTACACCCGGTTGGCCTGGTCACGGTTCCCGACGGCAAGATCCAGATCACCGTCGCCGTCCCAGTCCCCCCAGGCGACGTCTCCGGTGTCGTCCGATTCGGAGGAGCTCCAGATCGCGGTGGTGAGAAGCGGATCCACGGTTACCGGATAGACGGCATCTGCGTCCGCCACCACGATCCGCAGCTGGCGGCCCCCGCTCTCGGTCCCGGCGGTGAGCTCCAGCCGGGCCGGGAGTTCCAGTCCCTCGGCGTCCACCACCGTGAGACCGCTGTAGTGCAGCACCGGCAAGGGATGACCGGGCCGCAGCATGTCAAGGCGCCGGCCGTTCCCGGCCACCAGGGGCATGAGGTCCCCGGTCAGCTCCAGCGCGAGGACGAGCTCGCCGGCGCCCGCACCGGTCGGACGCTCTTCGAGCGTGAATCCCTGCTCCAGACCCCGCTCGTCGTTGACGTACCACTCGGTGAGCGACCCGCGGTGGAACTCGGCACGATTCCCCCGGGCCTCGACTCCTGCCGGCGCTGCTTCCTTCATGGCCCCATCTCGACCGAAAGCGACGAGCGTCAGCCCCACCTGCCATGCCCCGTCGACGGCCCGGGCCCTCACGCCATCCGGAGCGATCCAGGCCTCGAAGCCGTGGTCGGGACTCTCAGCCAGGTAGGCGGAGGGCAGATCGTCCAGCGGCGTCGACGAGACCCAACGGAGGTCGTGCTGGTGTGGGCCCGCCGCAAACGCGGCGCACGGCAGCAGGGCCAGACACGCGATCAAGGTGACAAGCGGGATGACAGGTTCTTTCTGGTGCATTGTTCGACCTCCCCGGGGCAACAAGGAATCGGGGCTCCTCGTTCTTGAGAGCGCGTCAGCGCTCACGCTTGACTGTGCGAGGCTCGGTTCAGCGAATCGGCTGTACCACAATGGCCCTGAAACTGAACGATGATGTGGGCGCGGGGGCCCTAGGCGGGCCTCCGCCCGGGTCTGCCCGACACCGCTCCGGCAGGCGCCGATGGAAATCACGGGACCGCCACCGACCACGCCGAGGTGTCTCCGGACTCGAAGCCGTCACTGAAAAACGGCGGATCCGTTACGGTGACATTGAAGGATGCACCCTCCGGCATGGGGGCGTCGTCCTGATTGAAGACCGACCAGTGATTCCCGGTGTACCAGACGCCGATCTCATGGTCGTTGTAAACTCCGCCGCTGCCACCGGGGTTCCAGTTCTGGGTCACCCAAACGATCGCGTCGGGATTGCCGTCGCTGTGGGGGTGGTGGAAGACGGTCGAGTTGCCGGAGGTGTTCGCGGCGGAAGCGGTGTGGACAAAGGTCGTTGCGTCGACCGCGGGGATCGAGACGTTGAAGGAAGCTCCCACCGGCATGTCGACGTGGTCCTGATTGAAGATTGCCCAGTTCGCTCCGTTGTACCAAACGCCGATCGTGTGGTCATTCAAGACCCCCAGGACACCAGAGGGGCCGTAATTATGGATCGCGTGAATGATCGCGTCCGGGTTGCCGTTGGCCAGAGGGTGGTCGATGGTCGTCCAGTTATCCACAATGTTGAAGACAGAGGCTCGGTGAACGAAGGTCGATGTGGCGACTGCCGGAATCGAAATGTTGAAGCTGGCGCCTTCGGGGATCCCGTCCAGGTCCTGATTGAAGATCGCCGATTTTGACCGGGTGGAGTCGTAGAAGGTGCCCACAGAGTGGTCGTTGAGGACACCACCGGCGCCACCAGGGTTCCAGTTCTGGGTGACGAAGAGAATCGCATGGGGATTGTCATCGCTCAGCGGGTGGTCAATATAGGTCGTCATGAAGGTGGTGTTCCCGGGATCCGACGAGTGGACGAATGCCGCGCTTTCGAGTGACGGCGCCGAGACGTTGAATGACGCCCCGACCGGCATGTCAGCGTGGTCCTGATTGAATATCGCCCATCGCTCGATGCCGTCGTGGTACCAGACTCCAACCACATGGTCGTTGTAGACCCAGCCGCCTCCACCGGGGTTCGAGTTCTGCGTGATGGAGACGATCGCATTAGGGTTGTTGTTTGTCAGGGGGTGGTCGATGCTGGTCCAATTGCCGATGATGTTGGCGGGGGTGGCGGTGTGGACTGTCACCGTCGGCTCGTCGGGAAGCACGGAAACGTTGAAGGAGGCACCGACCGGCATGGCGGCCATGTCCTGATTGAAGATCGCCCAGTTCGAACCGTTGTACCAGACTCCGACGACGTGGTCGTTCAAGATCCACGCGGTGCCGACGGGGTTGGCGTTCTGAGTGACGCGCAATACCGCGTCGGGATCGCCGTTGGTGAGGGGGTTGTCGATGACTGTGTGGTTGTTGGTGATGTTCGCGGGCGTGGCCGTGTGCACAAAAGTGGACCCATCGGTCGGGGCGATCCAGATGTTGAATGCGGCACCGAGGGTCGGTGTGGACGCGTCGTGATTGAAGACCACCCATCGGGCGTCGAGGTCGGAATAGGCCACACCCACGACGTGGTCGTTGTAGGTTCCGGAGGTGCCGGGCGGATTCCAGCTCTGGGTCACGTGGACGATCGCCGATTGGTCGTTGTCGGTGAGCGGGTGGTCAATCCGGGAGACACCTCCTCCGACGTTGTCGAGCGTCACCATGTGGACGAACTGCGCTCCCGGATCGGACGCCTGTGCTGCGCCGGCCATCAGGATGCCTGCAACAGTCAGTTGCGCAGCAAGAAGCAAATGGTACGCACTGCCGTTCTTCATGTCCATCTTCGTTGTCCTTTCAGAGCCGGGCCGGTTCCTCTGGCTATCCTGTAAGGCGCGAGAATCCGGGAAGGTCGGTATGTTTTCCCGAGGTTGAATCGAGAGGCGGTGCAAGAGAATCCGGCGTGTGCCGGTGCGGCGACGGCCCCGCAAAGCACCGACACGATGAACAGCGTGATTCGGCTTCGAATTGACATGGCCCGTCCCTGCTAGTTGTCGAGGCACTCTGGATGAGAGATGCAGTCGTCGCAGACGCAACCCTCGGCCCAGGGGTCGCAATAGCCGTCGTTCACGCAATACTGCGGGTCGCTGCAGAACGGGTCGTCGTCGCAATCCGGGCAGACGCAGTGGTCGTCTTCGCAATCACCATCGGTGATGCACAGACCGGACCCACCACCGCTGTCATCGATGATGCCCTCGACGGTGGCGGGATCCCCGGTTTTGGGATCGACAGTCGACACGAACGCATAGAAGGGCTGCGTTGCGCCGACTGTGCAGCTATGCCAACCAACAGAGGCGCCGAGATCTCCGCCCAGATCGTTGATCTGTCTATAGGCTCCGGCAGGGACCGAATACTCCTTGCTCAGGCCATCAGAGTTGACCGTGAAGCTCGCATCAGACGTCCCCAGGTTCGTGAGAATCAGGTTGGACCTGAAATCCTCGTTGCTGTTCTCGGGAGTGGAGAACGGAAAATGGACTACGTTCCCGGAAGCGTACCGATTGGTTCCATTGACCTGGGGCAGGCTCTGCCCGAAGGTCTTGTCACCGTCCTTGTTGAAGGTGCGCATCCAGGAGTGCACATCACCCTCGACGGTGACTGATCCGACATGCCCCTCCCCGAGGGACAGGCGACCGAGAATGTCGGCGATGAACAACGTCTGACCCGCCGGTATCGAAATGGTGCTCGTGTTGGTCGGGTTGGAGACGCCCCGCGGAATGAAGGAGAGCTTCATTGAAGCCACCTGGTTTGAAGACGGGTTGTAAAACTGTCCATCGGACAGCCATGACGTATCGTTCAGGCCACCGGCCTTGGCGACACCGTCGTAGCGAACCGGGTCGGCAGCCATCGTCGGGATGGCGCCGGCAGCACCGAGGAATGCGGTGAGAATGAAGAGACCGACCATCACTTTCCTCATGACGATTTTCTTTCCAGCGCTCAGCGCCGGGGTGAAGGGATTGACGTTTGGGCCGAGCACGGCGCGTTGAGTGGACAACACGAGATTCCTCCAAACCTCAAGGGTGCTGAAGGTTGTTCGGTCGGACACGAGATGATTGTCAGATCGCATCGCGGTTCCTTTCTCAAAGGGCCCGAGCGAACGGCCCTACGGCGTGGTTGCCGACCACGCCGAGGTGTCACCGGTCTCGAACCCGTCGGCGAAGAAGGGTGGGTCGACTACGGTGACATTGAAGGATGCGCCCACCGGCATGGTGGCTCCGTCCTGGTTGAAGATCGACCATTCTGCGCCGGTGTAGGCGACGCCAATCTGATGGTCGTTGTAGACCCCGCCGCCGCCACCGGGGTTCCAGCTCTGGGTCACAAGAACGATCGCGTCGGGATTACCGTCGCTGACGGGGTGGTGGAAGACGGTTGAGGTTCCGGAGATGTTCCCGGCGGTGGCCGTGTGGACGAAGGTCGCTGCATCGGCCGAGGGGATCGAGATGTTGAAGGAGGGGCCTTCCGGCATGGCGGAGATGTTCTGATTGAAGACCGCCCACTTCCCATAGTAGTCGCTGAAGAAGACCGCCACCGGATAGTCGTTGAAGACCCCGCCAACTCCGCTCGGATTCCAATTTTGGGTCACGTGGATGATGGCATGGGGATCGCTGTTGGTGACCGGGTTGTCAATATAAGATACTGGGCCGGATATGTTCCCTGCATCAGCTGTGTGGACGAAGGTCGATGCGTCGACGGCCGGTATCGAGACGTTGAACGAGGCGCCTTCAGGCATGGCGGCGGTGTCCTGGTTGAAGATCGCCCACTTCATGTGTGTGGGACTGTACCGAACTCCAACAGCGTGGTTGTTGGAGACGCCTCCTGCGCCGCCAGGATTCCAGCTCTGGGTCACCCAGACAAGCGCGTTTGGGTTACTGTTGGCCAGCGGGTTGTCGATGATCGTCCAGTGGTTGTTGATGTTCCCAGGGTCGGCCGTGTGGACGAACACCGCACTCTCGGGCAATGGCACCGAGACGTTGAAGGAGGCCCCATCCGGAATCGAGGCCCCGTCCTCGTTGAACACAGCCCATTTCTCGATGCCGTTGTGGTACCACACCCCGACGGCGTGGTCGTTGTAGACCCAGCCGCCACCGCCGGGGTTCGAGTTCTGCGTGATTGAGACGATCGCGTTGGGGTTGTTGTTGGTGAGTGGGTGGTCGATTCCGGTCCAGTTGCCGATGGTGTTTGCGGGGGTTGCCGTGTGGACGGCCACTGTCGGTTCGTCGGGAAGCACGGTGATGTTGAAGGAGGCATGGACCGGCATTGCGGCGAGATCCTGGTTGAAGATCGACCAGGCGGAGCCGTTGTACCAGACGCCGATCCGATGAGGGTTGTAGGCCGATCCTCCGGCGGCGGAAAAGTTCTGGGTGACGAGAAGCACCGCGTCGGGGTTGTTGTTGGTGAGGGGATGGTCGATGACTGTGTGGTTGTTTGTAATGCTCCCGGTGTCGGACGTGTGAACGAATGTCGCTGGGTCAACCGCGGGAATCCAGATATTGAAGGAAGCTCCAATAGGTATGGCGGCGGCTTCCTTGTTGAGAATCTCCCACTTGTCATCGAGGAAGTCGTACGTAACCCCGATGGCACTGATGTTGTAGGTTCCCGAGGTGCCGGGCGGGTTCCAGTTCTGGGTCACATGGACGATCGCGGATTGATCGTTGTTGATGAGAGGGTGGTCGAGCTTTGTGCTGATACCGGCTGAGTTCTCCGCCGTCACCACATGAATGAACTGCGCTCCCACATCGGTGGCCCGGACTGTGCCGGTCATCAGAATGCCTGCAGCAGCTAGTTGCGCAGAAACAAGCAAATGGAACGCGCGGCCTTGATTGATATCCATCTTCGTCGTCCTTTCAGAATCGGGCCGGTTCCTCCGGCTACCCTGTAAGGCGCAAGAAATCGGGAAGGTGGGTACTCCAATCGGGCGGGGTCCGGCGAAGCCGGGCCGGAATGAACGTGGAATCGACGCTCCAGCCGTTGCTTGACGAGCGGAGGGCCTACGTCTAACATCTTATTAATATGGGAGATAGGGGATCCCCCGCAGAAGAGGACCGGCCGCCTGCGTCGGGTGAAACCCGTCAACTTCTGATCCGCTTCCAGGCCAGGGACGACGAGGCCACCGCCGAGCTGCTCCGACGTCTCTCTCGAGAGCTTCACGCGATCGCGGTGCAGCACATGCGGGGGGAGCTCGTCGGCCACACACTCCAGCCGACCGCACTGGTCAACGAGGCGTACATCCGCCTGGTCGGCCTGGACAAGATGGACTGGCTGGGCAGGGCGCATTTCCTGGGCATGGCCGCCAGAACCATGCGCCGCATCCTGGTCGATCACGCCCGCAAAAAGAAAGCCAAAAAGCGTGGGTCGGGCGTCACCCTGCTGAGCCTGCAGGACTCCGATGGCTGCATCGACCAGAGCGACGACTACGATTTGTTGAGCCTAGATGAAGCCCTCGAGCGGCTGGGGCAGGCGAGCGAGCGGCAAGCACGGATCATCGATCTTCGCTTTTTCGGGGGACTCAGCATCCGCGAGACTGCTGAGCTCCTCAATGTCTCTCCGGAGACCGTGAAGAAGGACGCCCGATTCGCCCTGGCCTGGCTCAGAAGTCGGCTCGCCCAGTAAGGAGTGTGAAATGGACCAGGATCGCCACGAGAGGATCTTCGAGCTCTTTCACGCGGCGGCCGCTCTGCCCGAGGCGGAACGCGAGTCGTTCTTGAGCAGGGAGAGCGGAGGCGACGATTCTCTCGTCACCGAAGTCGTGGATCTGCTCGCCCACGATCCCGGGTCGCTCAGCCCCGAGCCCTGGAGAGCCGCCCCCGAGCTGATCGGCACCGTCATCGACCAGTATCGTCTCCTCGAGATCCTCGGCGCGGGTGGAATGGGAGAGGTCTATCTGGCCGAGCAGGAAGAGCCGATCCGCCGCAAGGTCGCTCTGAAGATCATCAAGCTGGGCATGGACACCAAGGAGGTAATCGCCCGCTTCCGGTCGGAGCGTCAAGCTCTGGCGTTGATGGATCACGCGAACATCGCGAAGATCCACGACGCCGGGGCCACAAAGGAGGGCCGTCCCTACTTCGTGATGGAGTTCGTCGAAGGCATCCCCATCACCCACTACTGCGACCGGCACCGGCTGACGACCCGGGAGCGCCTAGGTTTGTTCGTCCTGGTCTGCCAGGCCATCCACCACGCGCACCAGAAGGGCGTCATCCACAGGGACATCAAGCCCACGAACGTCCTCGTCTCGCGCCAGGACGAAATCGCGATCCCCAAGGTCATCGATTTCGGAGTGGCCAAGGCCACCAGCCGGGAACAGACCCAGAGCACCGTCTTAACCGTGCAGGGCCAGCTCGTCGGAACCCCCGAGTACATGAGCCCGGAGCAGGCGGAGATGAGTGGGCGCTTCGTCGACACGACCACCGACGTCTACTCTCTGGGCGTCCTGCTCTACGAGCTTCTGACCGGGGTGCTCCCCTTCGAGTCGGGCGTGCTCAGAGAGGCCGATTTCGACGAGATCCGCAGGATCATTCGCGAGGACGAGCCGGCAAAACCCAGCTCCCGGCTGAGCATCCCCGGTGACCAGGCAACCGTCGCCGCTCGCAACCGGCAGACCAGCACCACGGCGTTGGCCAAGCGAGTCCGCGGTGACCTGGACTGGATCACCATGCGGGCGCTGGAGAAGGACAGATCCAGACGCTATCAATCGGCTTCGGAGCTCGCACTCGACATCGAACGATACCTGCGGGACGAGCCGGTCGTCGCGGGCCCCCCGAGCACGACCTATCGGATGACCAAGCTGATCAAGAGACACCGGCGAGCCGTCGGCACGCTGGCGGCGATCGTCGTGGCATTGGCCATCGGGCTCGGTGTCAGCACGACCATGTTCTTTCGGGCCGAGATCGCCCGAGAACAGGCCGTCAACGAGGCTCGAAAGGCGGAGCGGATCAATACCTTCATGCAGGAGATGCTGGGCTCGGTGAACCCGGCGGAAATGGGCAAGGACGTCACGGTCCGCCAGGCCCTCGACGAGGCCGCCGAGAGAGTCGAGACGGAGCTGACCGACCAACCCGAGATCATGGCTGAGGTGCGCAGCACCATCGGCAACACCTACGCGGCGCTCGGCCTGTATGACGCCGCGGAGCTGCATCTGAAAGAGGCCCTGGCCACCCGCAGACGCGTCCTGGGAGACGACCACCCTGACGTGGCGACAGGACTCCACAACCTGGCGACTCTCCGCGAGATGCAAGGGGACTACGCCGAGGCGGAACGGCTCGTTCGGCAAGCCCTCAGTCTGCGGAAAGCGCACCTTGGCGAGGAGCACGCAGGGGTCGTGCCGGGTCTGGTTCGCCTCAGCACCGTCCACCTGATGCAGGGAAGATTCGACGACGCCGAGACCGTCGGCCTCGAGGCCCTTCGAATCGCTGAGTCAGCGCCCGCGCCGGACGAGCTCGCCGTTGCCGAGGCGCTGGAGAACCTCGGCAATATCTACGTCCAGCTCGGCCGCGATGACAAGTCCGAGACGATCCTCCAACGCGTCCTCGCGATTCGGGAGAACGCGATGGGGCCTGATCACATCGAAGTCGCCTTCGCTCTCAACAACCTCGGCGAGCACTACCGCGAGCACGGTCGATACGGCGAAGCAGAGCCGCTCCTCAAACGGGCGCAGGCGATCAAGGAGCAGGTTCTCGGAGAGGACCACCCGTCGATCGCGCTCGGCCTCACGAACCTCGGCAACCTGTACATCGAGCAGGGTCGGTACGAGGACGCGGAACCGCTCCTCGAGCGGGCGTTGGGCATCACGGAAAAGGTCATGGGCCCGGACCATCCGGGAGCGGCGAGGGTGCTCTACCGCCTGGGCGGAATCTGCTACTTTCGAGAGCAGCTCGCGCCGGCGGAGCGATACTATCAGCGGGCCCTGGCCGTGTGGGAGGGCGCACTCGGGCCGGATCATCCCAACGTCGCTCTCGCCCTCATGGCGCTCGGCGACCTATCAGTTGAGCAGGACCGACCTGATCAGGCGGATTCTCTGTACCGCCGGGCCATCGAGATCATGGAGCAGGCTCTCGGACCGGATCACAACAACGTGGCCTTTGCGCTGCACGGGCTTGCCGGTTCGCTCCACCTCCAGCAGCGCGACGCCGAGGCCGAGGCGGTGTTGCAGCGGGCGCTGACGATCCTCGAGCCAAGCTTGCCTCCAGACCACCCGGGGCTTCTGCAAACGGTTGCGACGTACGCCAACTTGCTGCGCGAGAGCGGCCGCGAGCAGGAGGCCGGCGAGCTCGAGGCGCGGTTTCCGGCTCTGGTCAAGCCGGGATAGCCTCGACCCGGGGGGGGCCCCCACTGCCGGCGGTGAATCGAACCGCGAGGGCGCAAGGAACGCAAGGACATCGCAAAAAACGCAGAGGCGCAGAGCATCGCACCGTCGCAACATCGCATTATGAACCGCAAAGAGCGCAAAGGCATCACAAAGCATCGCAGGTCATCTGGTCGGCGGAGTCGGCGATTCCGGAACCTGTCATCTTGAGCGGAGCGGCCTCCGAGGCCGCGGAGTCGAAAGATCCCCCGAGGGTTGGAGGCGCGCCCGTTCTGGTGACGTCGCTCTGAAACTCGGGGGACCCGCGACTCACTCGCGGACTCGCTCGCTCCCAATGACAAACTCACCTGGAAAGAAAGAATGGCAAGCTGGAAGCTTGCCGCTACAAAGGCGCTCGATCCATTGTAGGGGCGAGCTTCC
>JARFRM010000331.1 GCA_029287235.1 Thermoanaerobaculales bacterium | reverse complement strand
GCGGACCACAAGGGGAAATTCGAGGCAGCGGACTGCGGCACCCTGTTTCTCGATGAAATCGGGGATATGCCACTGCCACTCCAGGCAAAACTCCTTCGAGTTCTTCAAGATGGTGAGATTGAGCGCATTGGTGAAAACAAGTCCCGCAAGGTCAACGCGAGGGTTGTGGCGGCCACCAACCAGGACCTGGAAGTTCGGGTAGAAGAGGGTGCTTTTCGTCGCGACCTCTATTTTCGCCTCGCGGTTGTTTCGGTTGAGATTCCCCCGCTTCGGCGCAGGGCCGAGGATCTGCCGATCCTGGTTCGCCATTTCCTCGCCTTGCATGGCGCAGTAGATGTCACCGTCCCAGAGAAGACCTTGGCCGCGCTAAGAGAACGGAAGTGGCCGGGCAATGTCCGGGAGCTCGAGAATCTGGTGATGCGAGCCTGTGCGCTGGACCCGGATCTGAAACGTCTTGAAGTCGACCACCTACAGCCGGAAGCAAAGCTCTCGGCCGCTGGGTCAACACTGTTTTCAGGTCAGATCGAGATTCCGGAAGAAGGAGTGGATTTCGAGGAGATAGAGAAGGCGCTGCTCGTTGCCGCCTGGGAGAAGAGCGGGCACAATCAGTCGCAAGGGGCCAAGCTACTCGGGCTTCAGCGTCAGGCGTTTATTTATCGGCTTCAGAAGCACGGGATCATTGAGGATTATGGGAAACGAAACCCCGATAAGAGCTGAACGAGGGATCAAGGAAGGGCCAGCCGACGGTTCTCCCTCCCAGGACAACGACCTGTCGTTGACAAGTGTGTTGCAGCCCTCGGAGTCGATTCCCTCCCGGTGGCGTTTCGCGATTGTGACCGGACTGATCGTGTTGGCTACCGTCCTTCACTATGGAATCGATGTCCAAATGGGCGCCGTTCACGACGTCTTGACTCGTTCCTATTACATCCCCATCGTTTTGGCGGGATTGTGGTTCGGTATCCGCGGCGGGTTTCTGGCCGCCCTGGCCGTCACGATCGTGTTCTTTCCCCATGCGCTTCACGGTTGGAACGCACCTTACAGCTTCGTTTTCCGGCTCATCGAGATCCTGATGTACTACGCCATCGGAATTCTCACGGGGCTGATGTCGGATCGCACCCGAAACGCCCATCGTGCCGAGCGCGACGCGCGTCTGGAGCGAGAACGTGCTTTGCGCGAGAAGGAGAGTGCCTTCGAGACGCTCAAAACGAGAACGAGCGAGGTATTCGAACTCGAGAAACAGGTTCGAAGATCGGACCGGTTGGCCGCGCTCGGAAAACTGAGCGCGGGGTTGGCCCACGAAATCCGAAACCCACTGGGATCCATCAAGACCGCCGTCGAGATTCTCGCTGACCGCGTCAAACGGGATGAGACCGCGAGAGATTCGCAGAGAGCGGAATTGTACGATGTGATTCTCGAAGAGACTGAGCGGTTGAATCGAACCCTCACCGCCTTTCTGGACTTCGCGAGGAGCGAGCGGGATCTTGGCGGCGCCGAACCTCGTCTTGCGAACCTCAGCGAAACCCTGGAAAAGACGGTGGATCTGTTGCGCGCTCAACTGGGCCATTCCCGAGTGGAGGTCGACTGGGACCCAACTGCTCTCGATGTTGATCTTTCAATTGCCGAGTCGCACCTCAAACAGGTTCTGCTGAATCTGCTCCTGAACTCGATGGAAGCCATGGAAAGCGGCGGCGAGATCCGCGTGAAGATTCTTCATGAGTCGGATCGAGGGGCAACTTTTTCAGTGGAAGACGATGGCTCCGGTATTGGTTCGGATATTCGAGATGCGGTTTTCGACCCCTTTGTATCTACAAAAACCGGAGGCACCGGTCTTGGACTCTCCGTGGTGGCCAAGCTGGCGGATACATACGGTGGGTCCGTCGATATCGATAGTGGCTATTCCGGAGGAGCTTGCGTCGTGATCACCCTTCCCACGGCTTCACTGTAACCACTTAGGGGGCCTGACTGAGGATCGATCTGACCTCCCTCCTTCCGATGCCCAGTCATACATAGTTGGGTGCTCCGGGTAGTTGGCGCGTTTCTTGCTTTTTCGTCTAACCCTGCCGCAAACCTGAGGTCCCTATCGCGGCCTCGACGGGTTTGGTAGGTGGTAGCAATGGCGCCCAGTGATGAGAAAGGAATCAGAGCAGGTGCACGACCGATGAACGCAAGGACCATCCAGAGAGACGTTTTCCGGGCGTGTATCGTGACTGCGACGCTGGGCATTGTGCTTGTTCTTGGGTGGACACTGCCGCTTGAACGGCCGATCGCAGATCTCTTCATGCGTTTGGCAAACGTCATGTCCTCGGCGGACAGTCAGGTCGCGGCGGTCGTCATTGACGATCGAGCGGTCAAGGAACTCGGACCAGCACCGTGGCCCAGACAAACCCTCGCTGCGTTGGTCAGTCGGATCAGCGAACACGGTCCTCGGGTTATCGTCATTGACATTTTGCTTTCGGAGCCGCGAGATGACGACGGTGACATGATGCTCGAGGAGTCCCTCCAGAACGTCGATGCTGTATTCGCGGCGGCGCTGAGTTCGAACGGAGGGTGGCTCCTGCCGGTGGAGCGGTTTGGCGGAGCTCGATCGGCGGCTCACAGCCACGCGGAAACGGACACTGACGGTGTTGTTCGGAGCATTGCATACACCAAACAGGCGGACGGACTGGCTCTTTCTGCGCTTTCGATTTCGGCGGCGCTTCGCGGCGGATGGCAGGGCTCGATTGCCCCGGGACGGCGGTTTCTGCCGGACTTTCGCGAGACTCCCGGGGAGGTCCTCCAGATAGGCGCCACCGATCTTCTCGACGGCGAAGGGACCGATGATCATTCCCTGAAAGACCGGATCGTCTTCGTCGGGTATTCCGCTGCCGGAACAACGGATGAGTATTTCGTTCCGGTTGGCGAGCGCAACCGACCGACACCTGGTGTGCTGGTACACGCAGCGGCCACGTCTTCGTTGCTTCGCAACGGCCTCCTCAAACCAATCCCGTTGTGGTTGATCTTGGCGCTCGTGTTCTCGGTTGCCCTGTCGGTTCAGTTGTTCCGCACTCAAAGCGGCCGTTTTCGGTTCGCACACGTTTTGGTCGTGGTGGTTTTCGTGGTGGCAGTGACGTTCGTCGCTCTTTGGGTCGCTCATTTGCTTCTGCCCACGGTTGCTCTCTTCCTTGTTGCGTTCCTTTCGGTCGGTCTGCGCGAGGCGGTCGAATCAAAACAGGCGCAGACCGAAACCGGCGCGATCCTGACTTCACTTTTGGCTGAGGAAGGTCTCGAACGGGATTCCACAGTTCCCCGCGGTGTACACGGCCGGCTCAAGCTGGTTCGGGACTTGCAGGACCGGATCGCACAAGACCGCAATCTGCGTCGCATCCTTTTGGAGGGCATGAATGAGGGTGTGGTGCTTTGGGACGCGACGGGCAATCCGCAGCTGTCGAATCGTGCCCTCGTGGATCTTTGGGGACATCGACCGACAGTGCAGGAAGTGCAGACAGCTCAGAGTGAAGCCGAGGTAGGAAACGACGCTTCAGGGTCCAGGGAGGTGCGGCGCGGTCGACGGACCCTGGAGATCGAGGTTCTAGAAGTGACCGGCGGTTCTCTCGGCCTGATCCGCGACGCGACCGAACGGTTTGAGCTCGATAGGCGGCGGCGCGAGATGCATCGTCTTGTTTCCCATGAGCTCAAGACACCCCTGGCTTCCATATCCGGTTTTGGCGAGATGCTGCAAACCTATGAGATGTCTGGGGAAGAACTGGACAACGTGGCCGGGATGATTCGCACCGAGGCGGACAGGCTCAGTGAGCTGGTACGAGCGTTTCTCGACATCGAACGCCTGGGCACTGATCAGTGGGAGACAGAAAGAACCACTGTGGACCTGGTGCCGGTGATTGGAAGCCGGATCAAGGCTCTAACCCCGGTGGCTGAGGCTCGAGGACAAACACTGGACCTGCGAATCGATGGAACGCCCCGGATCAACGGCGTCGTGCAGTTGATCTCGCAGCTTGTCGAGAACCTCGTCGGGAACGCGATCAAGTACTCGCCCGATGGTGGAAAGATAGGCGTCGAGTTGGGTCAGAGCGGAGATGGTGACAGTTGGTTGCGGGTGCGCGACAAGGGAATTGGGATACCTCATGAGGCCATTCCACACCTGTTTGAGAGGTTTTACCGCGTGCCGGGTACCGAAACTGAGGGGTCCGGTCTCGGACTTGCCTTTGTCAAGGAGGTCGCGGACCGGCACGGCGCCACTGTCCATGTCGAGAGTGAAGAAGGCGTGGGTGCCAGCTTCACCGTCGTGTTTCCCCCGTCTGGAGTAGTCGAATGAAAAAGAGAAACCCCAGGGTGCTTGTCGTTGACGACGATTCGTCCCTCCTCGAGATGATGCGGATGACATTGGTGAAAGAGGGCTACAACGTGCAGACCGCATCCAGCGCAAGCGGCGCCCGACAAGCGCTGGAAGAGTCCGACTACGAGCTCGTGGTGAGCGACATCTATCTCGGCGACGCCTCGGCGATCGATCTCCTGGATGAGATCCAGGCTGCAAATCCCGAGGCCCCAATCATCCTGGTAACGGCTCAAGGTACCGTCGAGACCGCCGCTGCAGCCAGCGCCGCGGGTGTTTTTGACTACTTGGCGAAACCCTTCAGGATCGGCCAGCTTGTCGAGCGGGTGCAGGCCGCCCTGAGCAAGCACGACGAATCTGCTGAGCCCTCTGAGCCCGGACCGGAGTCCATGATCGTAGGCAATCACCCCAGCATCGTCGAGGTTTACAAGGCCGTGGCCCGAGTCGCGCCGGTAGATGTGCCGGTTCTGATCGGCGGAGAGACCGGTACGGGTAAGGAGCTCGTAGCTCGTGCTCTACATCGTTTCGGCGTCAACCCTGACGGCCCCTTTGTTGCGATCAACTGTGGAGCGATACCCGAGTCGTTGCTCGAAAGCGAACTCTTCGGACACCGACGTGGATCGTTCACGGGGGCCGAAAGGGATCACAAGGGCGCCATCGAGTCTGCGCGGAACGGCACCGTGTTGTTGGACGAGGTTGGCGAATTACCGTCACCGATGCAGGTCAAGCTCCTCCGGTTCCTTCAGGAGGGCGAGATCCGGCCGATCGGCTCGAACTCGACCGTAAAGGTAGATGCCCGGGTTGTTGCGGCGACCCACCGGAATCTCAGGGCCGAGGCCGAGGCAGGGACGTTCCGCGAGGATTTCTTCTATCGGTTGTCGGCGTACGAAATCACACTGCCTCCACTCCGCGACCGCGCGACCGACATTCCACTATTGATCGAGCACTTCCGAACGCGCACCGTGGGCCGTCTCGGCATCGACACCGCAGCCCCACCCACGAAGGATGTGCTGAAATTTTTGGAAGATCACCACTGGCCCGGGAACGTCCGCGAGCTCGAGAATCTCGTCCAGCGGGCGTTGATCGACCACGGATCACTCGATGACGCGGAGGGGATCAGGAATCTCCTTTCTACTTTCGGCCCAAAGACCCCCACGGATTCCGGAGGTCCGAGTCTCGGTGATGATCTGACCATCGAGGAGGTAGAAAGGCTCCACATCGAAGCTGTTCTCTCACGTCTTGGCGGCAATCGGACCAACGCGGCGGCGGTCCTCGGTATCGATCGAAAATCGCTGTACCGAAAGATCGGGCGGCTAGGGATAGAAATCGGCTCCTCGAAGCCCTGACGAGGCAGATGTGGTGATCGACCTTACCGGTTCTGGTCGATTCGGTTTTCCTGGGGGTTGGAAAAGGGTTGTAAAGGTCGCCTCGCGGGGTTGGAACCTAAGATCTCAGAGTTGTATGTTATTAATGTGCCTTGGGAAATGAGCACGACGGCTCATCAGCAATTCATGAAGAATAGACTATACCTTCCATCTACCGCGACGATCTGCCTTCTTGTGGCGGTGCTTTCGCTGAGCATCGCCTTGCCCCTTGGCGCTGTGGTTTGCGTCGGTCCAGATGGTCACATCGGAGTCGAGACCTTTCTCGAAGGTTGCTGTGTTGGAAGTCCTTCTCCAGCCGGGTCTGGCGCGGCCGGGTCGACCGTCGGGAGCCCGTCATGCGGCAACTGCGCCGATGTGGAGCTCAAGGTGTCATCCCTGAGGGCCGAGGATTCTCAGATTGAGAAGCCCGGCCTCGGCGCCGGTTGTATTGAGTGCCCGGCGAGCCTCCCCAGCAATCGTTCAAACCGATCGATGGACGCCGTCAATACTGATCAGCAGCAGAACTCCCTCCAACCCCTATCTACAGTCGTCCTCCGGACCTAGGTCTCCGCACAGCTGAGTCGAAATACGGTCGGACCGCCCATCGGTCAGGCCGGATAGTCATTCTTCGATTCCCGTGCGCAAGGAGATCTGAATGCACACAGCAGCGATTACTTCTGTATTTCTTTTTGTATTGGCGCCTGCGACGTTCTCGCTGAGCGCCGAACTCTCCGACCGGACCCGCCTTGGAATCGAACCGGGTCCTGCCCAAAGTCGGGCCGATGAAGCTCTTACGCTTGACGAGGCGGTCTCACGTGCCCTGCAACTGAATCCGGCATTGGCGGCAGGGTCGTACGCGGTGTCCGCCGCCGAAGCTCGGATCAACCAGGCCGGGCTGTTTCCAAACCCCGAAATCGATATCGAAGCCGAGAACTTCGGCGGCGA
>JARFRM010000289.1 GCA_029287235.1 Thermoanaerobaculales bacterium | reverse complement strand
CACCGGCGCCGTCACGGGCGTCGCCGCCGCCGACCTGGGTCGGGTGGCCGCCGCTGTGGGCGCCGGCCGAAGCCGCCGTGACGAGCCCCTCGCCTTCGGCGCTGGCGTGACCGTCTGCGCCGGCATCGGCGACCCCGTCCAACCGGGGACTCCCTTGGCCGTTCTGGAGATCGGCGACCGTCCGGTGGACGCCGAGCTCGTCTGCCGCCGGATCAAAGCGGCCTTCGAGATCGGGAACGATCGTCCGGAGGCGCCAACACTGGTTCTCGGCACCGTCGAAGAGGTCGATCCGGCGGTCCACAGCGACCGCTGAAGACCGCATCTCCTCGTGGTAACCTCTCGGCGTATGATCAAGTTCGGGACCTCTGGGTGGCGCGGCGTCATCGGCCGCGAAGTGACCTTCCGCAACGTGCGGTTGGTGACCCGCGCGCTCGTCGACACCCTGCGCGCAAACGGCGCCGACGGCGAGCTCATCCTCATCGGGTACGACACCCGCATGCTCTCGGAGAAGTTCGCCCGCGCCGCCGCCGAGCTCATTGCGTCGGACGACGTGCCGGTGCAGCTGGTGAGCCGGGACGCGCCGTCGCCGGTGATGGCGGCAGCGGTGATCGAGCGTGGCGCCGCCGCCGGGATGGTCTTCACCGGCAGCCACAACCCCCCGGAGTACAACGGGCTCAAAATCTACACTGCCGACGGGATCCTCGCATCGACCGGGTTCACCGATCGGGTCGAAGAACGAGTCGAGGAAATTGCCGAGGACTACGACGACACCTTCCTGCCCCGGGGCGAACTCATCGAGAGTTTCGATCCGAAACCGAGCTACCTCGCCCGACTCCAGGAGATCATCGACTGGGATGTCATCCGGTCGAGCGGAATCAAGAACGTGGTCGACACCCTCTTCGGCACCACCCGAGAGTACCTCGACCACATTCTGCTCGAGAACGAGATCCCGATCACGGTCATCCACAACACTCGTGACCCCTACTTCGGCGGTTACGCCCCAGACTGCACCTCGGTCAACCTCTCCCGGTTGCGGGACGTCATGCGCGCGGCCCATGCCGATCTGGGCCTCGCCACCGATGGTGACGGCGACAGATTCGGGCTGCTCGACCGGGGCGCTCGGCTCTGCGACTCGTCCACCTGCATCGCACTTATCCTCGACTATCTGGCTCGTCGTCGCGGACTCACCGGGGCGGTCGGCCGCACCCTGGCCACGCCCACCCTCATCGACGCCGTTGCCCGCGAGCACGACCTCGAAGTGGTGGAAACCGCGGTCGGTTTCAAGCACTTCGGCCCGCTCTTCGTCAACGGCAGTCTCGAGTTTGCCGGCGAGGAGTCGGCTGGACTCACCTGGGCCAAGCACCTGCCCGAACGCGATGGCGTCCTCGCCTGCCTCCTGGCGGCCGAGATGGTTGCGGTGGAGGGCAAGGGACTCGCCGAGATCATCATCGATCTCGAGCGACGGGTCGGGCCCCACTGGTTCCGCCGCACTCAGATCCCACTGACCCGACGATCGCGGCAGATCTTCGAACGGCGCTTGAAACAAAAGTGGAACAGATTCAAGGGCCTCGAGGTGGTCAAGGTCGACCGCCGCGACGGTCTCAAGCTCGTCTTTGACGGCGGCAGCTGGCTTGCCGTCCGCCTCGCGGGCACCGAGCCGAAGATCCGGCTCTACGCCGAGGGCCGATCATCCGAAGAGATGCGGCACCTCATGCACCTGGCTCGACAACTCTTTTCAGACCGGAGGCTTTGAGAAATGTTCGATATTGAATTCGTCAGCGGCAGAGAGGTCCTCGATTCGCGCGGCAACCCCACCGTCGAGGCCGAGGTTCTGCTCTCCAGCGGCTCCATGGGTCACGCCATCGTCCCTTCCGGTGCGTCGACCGGCTCCCGCGAAGCCCTCGAGCTTCGCGACGCGGACGCCGGCCGCTATCTCGGCAAGGGCGTCCTGAGGGCGGTCGAAAATATCAACGGCCCGATCGCCGAGGCCATCGAAGGCCTCGACGCCCGCGATCAGCTCGGGGTCGATCAGACCATGCTCGATGCCGACGGCACCGACAACAAGGAGGCGCTGGGCGCCAATGCCATCCTCGCTGTCTCGCTGGCTGTCGCGAACGCGGCTGCGGACACCTCGGGCCTGCCGCTCTACCAATACCTCGGCGGGTGCGGGGCGCGCGAGCTGCCGGTGCCCATGATGAACATCCTCAACGGAGGCGAGCACGCCGACAACTCGGTTGACTTCCAGGAGTTCATGGTCATGCCCGTGGGCTTCGCGACCTTTTCGGATGGACTCCGCGCCGGTGTCGAGATCTTCCACACGCTCAAGAAGGTGCTCTCCGCCCGCGGACTCGCCACAGCGGTAGGTGATGAGGGCGGTTTCGCCCCCGATCTCCCGTCCAACCGGGCTGCCCTCGAGCTCATCATGGAGGCCATCGAAAAGGCCGGCTACACCCCCGGCGAGCAGATCGGTCTTGCCATGGACCCGGCGGCTTCGGAGTTCTTCGCCGACGGCAAATACAATCTCACCGGTGAGGGCCGGGTCGGCCTGACGTCGGAAGAAATGGTCGAGATCTACGCCTCTCTGGTGGAGGACTTCCCCATCGTCTCCATCGAGGACGGTCTCGCCGAGAGCGACTGGAACGGCTGGAATCGGCTCATGGCCGCCATCGGCGACCGGGTCCAGGTGGTGGGGGACGACCTCTTCGTCACCAACACCGAGATCATCGCCGAGGGGATCGAGCGCGGGGTCGCCAACTCGGTGCTCATCAAGCTCAACCAGATCGGCTCGCTGTCGGAGACCATGGCCGCCATCGAGATGGCTCACAAGGCCGGGTGGACGGCGGTGATCTCCCACCGGTCGGGCGAGACCGAGGACACCACCATCGCCGACCTCGCGGTGGCTTTCAACACCGGACAGATCAAGACCGGTTCCGCCTGCCGCACCGACCGCATCGCCAAGTACAACCGGCTGCTCAGAATCGAGGAAGAGCTCGAGGACGCAGCCCGCTTCCGCGGCCGTGCCGCCCTCAAGAGGTAGAATCTGAACCAGTGAAACGTCTCCCGCTCATCCTCGTCGCCGTCATGGCCCTCGTCGCCCTGGGCGTGCTCTCGAGCATCGTCACCCAGGGCTTCGAGGACATGGCCGAGGCCGAGGCCGAGCGGCAGGAGCTTGAAGCCGAAAAGCAACGGCTGGAGTCGGAGATCGAGACCCTCGAGGACACCCTCGAAGCCCTCGAGAACAACCCCGAGGCGGTGGAGTCCATGGCGCGCAAAGAGTTGCGTTATGTCCGCCCCGGGGAGACGGTGGTGATCATCGCCACCCCGACCCCGGTCCCCCTCCCGATCTCCGAGACCGAGCCCGAACCGACGCCGATTCTCAGGCTGCCGGAGTGAGGCTCACAACACGAGTCTCGGCGCTCAGCTGCGATCCTTCATCACCGCGGGCCGGGCATCCCGAGCACGGCCGATGAGCGGCAGCAACTCGTCCAGCACCTCCTCGAGCCAGGTGAGACGCTCCGCCGGCGTCATCCGAAGTCCGGCACTGATCTGCCGTTGGCGGGTCTCCGCACGGGTCCAGCCAAGACGCACTGGGGGTTGATTCAGGTCATTCATCGTCGCGACGCCGCTGAATGGCCTCCAGAACATCAACATCCTCGAGGTCTCGTGGCCGTCCAGCTTCTCTCTTGAGCGCAAGAAGATCTTCGAGGCTCACAACGGTAGCGGTCGTATCCACCAGGTAGCGGACACCCGCCTCGTTGAGGGCTCGAAGGACCGGTTCGAATCGCTGCGCCATGGGACCCATTCTACTCCGTGCGGCCAGATCGCCCATCCTTGACAGGCAACCTACCCAGCCCTATACTCTCCCTCCTGATTGACGCGGGGTGGAGCAGTCCGGTAGCTCGTTGGGCTCATAACCCAAAGGTCGCAGGTTCAAATCCTGCCCCCGCAACCATACGAAACCTCCGGCCGCCTTCGGGCGGCCGGTTTTCGTTCAGCTCGGAAGCCCGCCTTGTGGTCCGCAACTCATTGAGAACCAACATCCTACAACCTCGCCTCGAACATATCGCTCGATCCCGGACGAGACGGTTCACCCGGCGTGTGCCAGTTCACACTGTGGAACCCGCATTGAACCCACGACCTTGAGCCTGTGTGGTAACTTTTTGTAAAGAAACCAGTTGAACCACACTTGTAAGGTACCGGGTTCAAAACGCTTCCTGCCGCTGAGCTTCTGCTAGAGCATGCCGTTACGGTTGCAAAAATTAGCCCACTGTGCTAGTTTTTGCGAGTAAATTGAGAGAGCTGCAGATGTCATCCCCACAGTCCATTCCGCGCTGGGTGGAACAGCTTCAGTCTGAAGGCCGGTATACCTTCACCCGGTCGGAGGCCGAGGCATTCACCGGCCGTTCGTT
>JARFRM010000286.1 GCA_029287235.1 Thermoanaerobaculales bacterium | reverse complement strand
GGTGACGACATCGCCGAACCAGCGGTTGCCGTTCACCTCGTCGACGAGGGTCTGAACCTCGGGCAGGAATTCGAAATCCGGCTGTGGCGGTGCGTTGGCCACCTGGCGAAGAACGACGGTATTGCGAGACAGGGGGGTCAGTGTATCCGGATTGCGGGTCTCGGGGTGTGATTCAGGTCCCGAGTTCGGCCGCTCATCGTGCGTGGCGACCGGGATGGGGGAATAGCTGCCGGGATACAAAGGTTGCCACGCCTCGAGGAGAGATGGGATGAGTCCACGGTTGGCCCTTGCGGTGATGCTCGGCATGGCGGCGCTGGGTTGCTCCGATGTCGAGATCCCCCATGTGCCTGAAGGGGTGCCGGTGACCTACGCCGACCACCTCGAACCGTTGGTCCTCGCCCGCTGTCTGAGCTGTCACACCGCTGAAGAACCCGAGGCGAAGTTGGTGCTCGAGGTCGGAACCGGTCACGGAGAGATGGTCGGACGGGCCTCGACTCAGGTGCCGGAGGTCCTCATCGTGGCCCCCGGCGATGTCGAGAGTTCATACCTGTGGCGGAAGCTGATCCACGATGTCGAGATCGGTCGGGGCATGCCGCGCACCGTCGTCGGTTCGATCAAGCTTCCGGACGAGGAGATCGAGCTCTATCGACGCTGGATCGAAGACGGCGCTCTGCCGTAGCGAGAGGTCGTGAGGTCTTGAGGTCTTGAGGTCTTCACCATTGATCATCGCTCGGTGAGCATCTCCGTTCATCGCCGACGAGACGTCGGCGCTTCAAAGCGGACGACCGAAAGCCGTTTCGGTGCAGGGCTCGTCAACACGAGGGTCGGACGACCTGCAAGCTGCGCTTCGCCCATTGTCAACTGCGACGTCTTTGCGTCCCTAGCGTCTTTGCGGTTCAACCCTGCGATGGACTGCGATGGGTCGATCTGCGTTGATCTGGGCTATCTGCGGTCTCATGAGAGCGATGGTGCGATGGAATCTGTGTTCATCTGTGTGATCTGTGGGCTGAAGCTTTCGTGCGATGGCGCGATGATCCCATCCAGCATCCAGCATCCAGCATCCAGCATCTAGGCCCTGTAGAATGCTGATTCTCAGTCGCGCGTTGAAGTGGAGCCTCCCCTGAAAGAACACCGCACCAAGATCGGCATCATCTTCCTCATCGTCTTCATCGATCTGGTGGGATTCGGGATCGTCATCCCCATTCTGCCGCTGTACGGTGAGCGCTTCGGACCATCGGGGCTGACCCTCGGGTTGCTGATGGCCTCGTACTCGGCCATGCAGTTTCTCTTCGCCCCCATCCTGGGTCGGATCTCCGATCGGGTGGGGCGCCGGCCGGTGCTGCTGGTCTCCCTCGTCGGATCGGTGATCGGTTATCTGCTCTTCGGATTTGCCGGGTCCATGGCGGTGCTCTTCGCCTCCCGGATCATCGACGGTATCTCGGGCGGCAACATCGCCACCGCCCAGGCGGTCATCGCCGACATCACCGGGCCGGAGGATCGGGCCAAGGGTATGGGGATCATCGGGGCCGCCTTCGGGCTCGGTTTCATCGTCGGCCCCGCTGTGGCGGCGCTGCTTGTGGATATCCAACCGTGGCTGCCCGGTGTCGCGGCCGCCGCGACATCCACGGTGGCATTCCTGCTGGTTTTCTTCAAGCTTCCCGAGACCCTCCCCGCGGAGGCGCGCACCGCGTCCCGCCAACATCCGCTGAGCCCGGCGAGCCTGCGCCAAACCATCGGCCTCCACCCGTTGCTTGTTCTGTGTTTTGCGACGGTCCTTCTCGTGATCTTCGCCTTCTCCAATTTCGAGACCACCTTTGCCCAGTTCGCCAAGGCCGAGCACGGTCTCGGGATGTCGCGGATCGGTTGGCTCTTTGTCTACGCGGGTGTGCTCGGGGCCGTGGTCCAGGGTGGGATGGTAGGTCGTCTCGTCAAGGTCTTCGGCGAGCAGAAGGTCCTGGTGACGGGATTGGTGTTCGCCGCGATGTCGGTGGCCGTCCTGCCCTATCCGACGACGATCGGTGGGTTGCTGGCTGTCCTCGGCGTCTACGCCCTCGGGCAGGGGTTGGTATCACCCACGCTGTCATCCCTGACAACCAAGCTCGTCCAACCCGACGAGGTGGGTGGGGTCATGGGGATCTACCAGGCCTTTTCGTCCTTGGCCCGGATCGGCGGCCCGATCTGGGCCGAGATCGCATTTCATCAGGGCTCCGCCTGGCCGTTTCGGTCGGCTGCCGTGGCCTACCTGCTGGCGCTCGGGGTTGCGTTTGTGGTGGTCGGACGCTTGACTAGGACGCCCGAATCGGCCTCGTGAGCATCATCTTCCGGGTTCAAGGATCGGTGATAAACTCGCCCTGAAACGGTGATCGATGGAGGGTGCTCGCAATGCCCAGGGTGGAAGATCTCGCACACGACGTCACGGTGTTGATCCTCGGCGGTGGTCGTGGAACCCGTCTCTTTCCCCTGACCATGAACCGGAGCAAACCGGCGGTGCCCATCGCGGCAAAGTACCGGCTCATCGACATCCCCATCTCCAACGCCATCAACTCGCACATGCAGCGAATGTATGTCCTGACCCAGTTCAATTCGGTCTCGCTCCACCGCCACATCGGTCGGACTTACCGCTTCGATACCTTTTCTACGGGCTATGTCCAGATCCTGGCCGCGCAGCAGACCGATGGCGACAGCTCGTGGTTTCAGGGCACCGCCGACGCGGTTCGACAGAACGAGAGGGTCTTCAGTCAGATCAGAGGGGAGTTCGTGCTCATCCTCGCGGGAGACCATCTCTACCGCATGGACTACCGCGACCTGCTGGCCGATCTCATGCTGCATGACGCCGATGTGGCCATCGGAGTGATGCCCTGCTCCGAGGCCGAGATCGCCGGCTTCGGCGCGGCGCGGGTGGACGAGGATGGTCGGATCCTGGAGTTCAGAGAGAAACCCAAGACAGCCGAAGAACGGTCCGGGATGGAGGTGTCGCCGGATCTGCTCGAGGAGAAGGGCGTCCGGGCCGACCAGCCCTATCTGGCATCCATGGGAATCTACCTCTTTCGAAAGCAGGCGTTGATCGAGGCCCTGGACAACGATCTCGTCGATTTCGGCGGCGACGTCATCCCGGCCGAGGTCGGCCGCCGGCGGGTTCAGGCTCATTTCTTCAAGGGCTATTGGCGGGACATTGGAACCACCCGCGCCTTCTTCGATGCGCACATGGATCTGGTGAAATTCAATCCTCCATTCAGCTTCCACGATCGGGACTGGCCCATCTACACCCGGCCCCGGCACCTGCCGGGCGCTCGGCTCGACAGCTGCTGCTTCACCCGGGTCCTTCTCGGTGATGGTTCGAGGGTCGTCAATTCGACTGTGGAAGACTCCGTCATCGGTCTGCGGGCCAACATCAGTGGAGCGACTCTCAAACGAGCGCTGGTCATGGGTGTCGACAACTACTACCCGTTGGCCCCTGCAGACGCGCCGCCGGTGGGCATCGGTGATGGTTCGCTGATCACCAACGCCATCATCGACAAGAATGCCCGCATCGGCCGCGGGGTGAAGATCATCAACACCGCGGGAGTGCAGGAGGCCGATGGCGACGGCTGGGCCATTCGCGACGGGATCGTGGTGATTCCCAAGAACAGCATCATCCCGGATGGAACGGAGATTTAGCCGTTTGACGGAGTCGAATTGCGCTGGCTCGCCTCGCTGACCATCTGATCGCAGTCAGAGCAGCTTCTCAGGCTTGAGTAACTGTTCAAATAATTAAAAACACAAGACTTCTTGCGATGGCGGTCAGGAACGACCATACTTGAAAGCCGTCGGGCCGATATGCCGGCGACCAGAGGGAGGGACCACCAGTGCGGGCTCTTGCTACCACGTTATTGGTGTCTGCATTTCTGACAGCCGGAACACCTCCAACGTTGGCCTCCGACCAGAGAGTCGCGGGCCGAGATGTCGTTGGTCGTCTGCTTGCCGCCCAGAGGGTCGCAGTCAGCGAGTACCCGGGTTTGCGGGCCCGACAGGCCGGTGTGACCGCCGATGGAGCGGCCAAGCGACGCGAGGCCGCTGCCGGACCGCCGTTCCTCGAGTGGCAGAGCGAGGGTATGGGGGGATCGAGCCGCAATCCCAACGCTGCCGACTACCTTCGGATCGGGACTCCATTCAACTTTCCCGGTCAGATCTCGAAGGCGAGGGCCCTCGTCCGAAGCGCTGAGAGCTGGGTGGTGACGGCGCGGGGTGTCGCCTCGCTCACGGCCGCTGCAGAAGCGGGCAGACGCTGGCTCGATGTCGCAACCGCTCTCGAGCTGGAGGCTTTGTCGACGGCACGTTTGAGCCGGTTGGATGATGCCCTCAATCTCCAGGAGGCGCGGTATCAACTCGGCGAGATTGCCGGAACCGAAGTTCGGCAGCTCAACCTGGAACATGTCAGCGAGTCATCTCGGTTGGCTGCTCTCCGTGCCGACTTCCTGATGGCCGAGGCGGCGCTGCGCGAGTTGTGCGGCAGCGAATGGGGATCGGTCCGGCGAGGTGATCTCGAGGCGCTGACCGTGGTTTCAAGGACACCGGCGGCGGTGGCTTTCAGCAACGAAGAGCTGGCGGAGGGCCCGGTTCTTCGCCTCGCGAGCGGTGACGCGGAGCTCCAGCGGAGCGCCGCCGATCTGATATCGGCCACCGCTTGGGGCCGCGCCGAGGTCGAGGCCGAGTGGGAGCGTGTTCCGGCCCTCGATGGGCTGCCGGGTTTCGATGCCTGGGGATTCCGTTTGACCGTGCCGTTGCCCTTGGGCGCCGCCGGCCACCGCCAGCGTGAGCAGGCCCGAGCGCGGGCCGACGCCGCCGACGCGTCGTTGGACGCCGCCAGGCTCGAGGCCATGCGGGAGGCCGAGGGGGCTCTCGCCGCTGCCCGGGGTGCGACCGATCGGCTTCGTGCGCTCGAGCCCGCGATGGATGACCTCCCCGTGGCGGTGCACTCGTTGGCCGAACAGTTCCGGCTCGGGGCCATCAGCTATCTCGCATACATCGACGGTCTCAGCCGCTTCGACCGCATCGTGGAGGAGACCATCGATGCCCGCAGGACTTTGCTTCAGGCTCGCCTCGATCTCGCGGTTCTGCTCGGCGATCCGTCGATCTTTCCACTGCCCCACCCGGTTGCTGACGAGGAGGACTGAGATGCGTTTGACGGCGATGGGAATCATCCTGATGGTGGCAGCGCCGACGGCGGCGGCAGAGGTGGTGGAGCTCGACGCGAGGCAACGAGAGCGCGCGGGGATCGTGGTCGCGCCGGTGGTGGAACGTGGTTTCGGCGACAGTCAACGGGTCGTCGGCCAGGTGATTCGGGTTCCGGGATCGACCCTGACCTTGAAGGCGGTCATCCCGGGGCGGGTCGAGGATCTGCGCGTGGCCCCGGGTGACCGGGTTCGGACCGGCGAGGTGCTGGTGGCGATCCATGCGCATGAGCTCCTGTCCATGCAGGCCGAGCTCCTGCAGGCCCGAGACCGGGCGACCCTGGCGGCGACCAGGCTCGAGGCGGGCCGCGAGCTCTACGCCATCGAAGGGATCTCCCGCCTCGATCTTCAGGTGCGCGAGCAGGAGGCCTGGGCGGCCGAGCTCGAATTCACCATCACCCGCGAGGAGTTGCTCGACCATGGGTTCCCGGAGGCCGCGTTGGAGGACGTGCTCGAGCATCGGACGACCGACGCCCACCTGCCGATCATTGCGCCGACCAACGGCGTTGTGCTCGAGCTTGCGGTGGAGGACCAGGAGTGGGTCGAGGAGTACCAGACCCTGCTCGTGATGGGTGACCCCAAACGGGTCGAGCTCGAACTTCAGATTGCCCCGGATCAGGCTGCCGCAGTGGCGGCCGGCGATCGGGTCGACTTCGCCCCGGTCGGCAGATCGGATCTCATCGGGTCGGCGAAGGTGGTGACGAAGGTACCGCAGGTCGATCCCGGGACCAGGACCATCAAGCTGCGGGCCGAGATCGTTGAAGGGGGCGCCTCGCTCTACCCCGGGGTTTTTGTCGAGGGGAACATCGCCCACGGCGAGGTGAGACTCGCGGCCGCGGCGCCCGCGTCCGCCATTATCAACGTGGCGGGAAGAGACGTCGTTTTCGTCGAGCTGAGCGAAGGGTCCTTCGAGCTTCGGCCGGTTGTGCTCGGGGTCTTCGACGGCGTCGCGCACGAGGTTGCGGATGGAGTCTCGGTGGGCGACCGGATCGCCACGGGCGGAGTCTTCCTCCTCAAGTCGACCCTCCTCGGCGGCGAGGGCGAGGGAAACTGAGATGCAGCGACTCATCGAGATGTCACTGGCTCACAGGTTGGTGGTCATCCTCCTTGCCGTTCTGCTGATCGGTGCGGGTTGGGCCGCCTTTCGACAGCTTCCCATCGATGCATTCCCCGATGTCACCAACATCCAGGTCACCGTGATATCCCAGGCCGCGACCCTTTCGCCGCTCGAGATCGAGCAGCTCGTGACGTACCCGATCGAACAGTCGGTGGCCGGGCTGCCGCACTCGACCGAGGTGCGTTCGCTGTCCAAGTTCGGTCTGTCCATGGTGACCGTGGTCTTCGAGGACGGCACCGACATCTACTTCGCCCGCCAGTTGGTTCTGGAACGGATCTTCACCGTCTCCGGCGAGCTGCCCGAAGGTACGCAGTCGAATCTCGGCCCCATTTCCACCGGTCTGGGCGAGGTCTATCAGTACACCCTCGAGAGCGACCAACGCGATCTGATGGAGCTGCGAAGTCTCCAGGACTGGGTCCTGCGACCCATCCTGCGAACGGTCCCGGGAGTCGCCGGGGTGGATTCCTTCGGCGGTCACGTGCGGCAGTTCCACGTTGTGGCTGACCCCACCGCCTTGCGGCGCTTCAATCTCGCCTTAGAAGAACTCGCAGCCGCGGTGGCGGCCAACAACGGAGTGGCCGGAGGGGCCTTTGTCGAGCGCGGCGGCGAACAGTTTGTCGTTCGCGGTGACGGTTGGGTCCGGTCTGTTGAAGACCTCGAAGAGACAGTGGTCGCCTTCCGGGACGGCATCCCGGTGCTGCTCAGCCAGGCAGCAACGGTTGAGATCGCGTCGGAGATCCGCCAGGGAGCCATCAGCCGCGACGGCAAGGGCGAGACCGTAGCCGGAATCGTGCTCATGCTCAAGGGAGGCTCGGGCCGGGACGTCGTCAACGGCGTCAAGGAACAGCTCGAGATCGCCCGTCAGTCGTTGCCCGACGATGTCGAGGTAGTGCCGTTCTACGATCGTGACGAACTGGTTCGGACCGCTCTCGGAACCGTTGAGAAGGCCCTTCTCCAGGGTGCGGTTCTCGTTGTCCTGGTCCTGCTCTTCTTTATGGGCCACGTGCGGTCGGCGCTCTTGGTCGCGATCCAGCTTCCCCTGGCCGCACTGGCGACCTTTCTGGTGATGAGGATCTTCGGGATGTCGTCGAATCTCATGACCCTGTCGGGTCTCGCCATCGCCATCGGGATGCTGGGTGACGGCGCCATCGTGCTGGTTGAGAACACGGTGCGGCTGCTCGGACGGGATGACTCGGCCGGCCGGAATCGCACCGCCCTTGTCCAACAGGCGGCCATCGAGGTGGCTCGGCCCATCGTCTACGGTGTGGCGGTGATCATCGTGGTCTTCCTGCCCATCGCGACGCTTCAGGGGCTCGAGGGGAAGATGTTCGCGCCGCTCGCCTACACCATCTCCATTGCGCTCGGCTGCGCGCTGCTGCTGTCCATGACCCTGATTCCCGTTCTGGCATCCATTGGTCTCAAACCGGCACCGGTCTTCGGCGGCGGCCGTATTCCCCACCCCGCCGATGTTGTTCGGCGGATGTACCGGCCGCACCTGAGGTGGGCGCTCGAGCACCCGTGGTTTGTCGTCGGGGCCGCGGTCGTGATGCTCATGGCGGCAGTGGTGATCGTGCCGACCCTGGGGACCGAGTTTCTGCCGAGCATGGATGAGGGATCCATCGTGGTGCAGCCCTTTCAGATTCCCTCGGTTTCGCTGACGCAGTCCCTCGATACGGTGGCCCGGATCGAGGCCGCCATTATGGAGCTGCCCGAGGTCGTTCACGTGGTCAGTCGGACCGGACGATCGGATATCTCCTCCGACCCCATGGGGGTGGGTGAGAGCGACACCTATGTGATCCTCCGGCCGCGGTCGGAGTGGACCACCGCAGAGACCAAGGCCGGACTCGTGGATGCCATTCGACAGAAGCTGGTGGAGATTCCGGGCGTCGAGTTCGGCTACACCCAACCGATCCAGATGCGGGTGGACGAATTGCTTTCGGGCGTCAAGTCCCAGATCGCGGTCAAGGTCTTCGGGGAGGATCTTCACGAACTCGCAATGGTCGGTGATGAGATCGCCGGCGTTCTCGGCGAGGTGGAGGGCTCCGTCGACATCAAGGTCGAGGCGGTAGAAGGGCTCGGCTACCTCGAGATCGAGATGGATCGGCGGAGGCTATCGAGGCTCGGCATCAGCGTCGCCGCGGTGAGGTCGCTCATCGAGACCGCCATCGGCGGCCGGGTCGTGACCACGGTCCCCGAGGGCGATCGCCGCACCGATGTGGTGGTCAGGCTGCCGCGCGCCTACACCGCAAACGTCGACAATCTGCGTGACCTGCCTCTCGCAACCCCGACGGGAGAGAGGGTGCTGCTCCGCGAGGTGGCGGACTTCGAGATCGTGGAAGGCCCGGCGCAGATCTCCCGCGAGGAGGGGAAACGACGCGTGGTCGTCGAGCTCAACGTGGTTGGGCGCGACATCGGTGGATTCGTCGCCGAGGCGCGGCAGCGGCTGACCGAGGAGATCGAGCTGCCCACCGGTTCGTTTATCACGTGGGGAGGCCAGTTCGAGCAGCAGCAGCGGGCCATGGCGCGGCTCAAGATGATGGTGCCGATCTCGCTGGTCTTCATCTTCATCCTGCTCTATCTGAATTTTCGCGACGCGCGGCCGGTCTTTCTCATCCTCGCCAACATCCCTCTGGCGCTGGTCGGCGGGGTCATCGGGCTCAAGCTCTTCGGGATGTACCTATCGGTGTCGGCTTCGGTCGGGTTCATCGCTCTCTTCGGCATCGCCATCCTCAACGGGCTGGTGATGGTGGAGTTTTTCCGGACCCTCGAGGCGGAAGGGAAACCCCGGAGGGACGCGGTGGAGGAGGGTGCCGAGATGCGGCTGCGCCCGGTGCTGATGACCGCCGCGACCACCGCCCTCGGTCTGCTGCCCATGGTGTGGGCCTCCGGAGTGGGGTCGGAGGTCCAACGACCCCTTGCCGTCGTCGTGGTCTTTGGGGTGGTGACCTCGACGCTGTTGACGCTCATGGTCCTGCCGGTGCTCTACGACCGTTTGGGATCGAAGGTATAGGCTTCCTCCCGCACCCGTTCCCGTTCCCGTGCCCGTGCCCGATGCAGCGTCAGCGACAGAGGCAGAATCAGGTACAGGAGCAGCGACCGCGACAGCGGCAGCGAAAGCGGCAACGACAGGAACCGGGACAGCGGCAGCGAACAGTATCGCCCCTCCACAGGTCAGGGACGTGCGGCGGGACGTGCCGGGTCCGTATTTGTGCCGGTTGGTCTCACCCGGCACTGCTTCGCCTTCGGCTACGCCGTGATCAATCTTGAACCCTGTCCGGGTTCAAGATTGAAAAAAGGCCCCGCCGAATGGCGGGGCCGAATCGATATGAAGGGGAAAGTCTAGAACGACCAGCCGGCGGTGACGGTCGCCCATTGGACCATCCCGGTGGTGTCATAGAGATACGGATCTTTGTCGTCGAAATCAGCCAGCTGATACCAGAGGCGGAGCCAGAGGTCTTCGTTGATCTTGTACTTGAGCATGGCGTCGAAGTTGAGACGGTCGACGTCGATGTTCGAGTAGGTGTGGCTCTTGGAGAAGTCATACGACATGGGCGGGGTGATCGCCACGTAGTCGTCGGCCGGGAGATCGAAGGGATCGAGCCCGCCCTCGGACGCGGTGTAGGTCACGTTGAGACCGAGGTCCCAGTGGTCACCGGGGCGGATCTTGACGCCGCCGAGGATGCTGTTCGAGGTTTCGTTGTACTTGAGCAGGTCGCGGGAGTAGCCATCCTGGCCACCCATGACTGTGCCTGCTCAACCATCGAAGACGGGAATGCACGCCGGTGCGTCCAGGCTCAAGTCCTGATACGCCCAGCCGACATACCAGTCCCAGTTAGCGCCACCCGGGGACCAGGCGGTGATGGTGGCCGTCGAACGGTTCTTCGACCAGTCGGTGAGGTCGCCATCGGTGTTGGTGCCGTCCCAATAGACATAGCGGCCGGTGAGAGTGGTCTGGCCGAAGTTGTAGCCAACCGCGAGAACCGCCTTGTTCCAGCTCGAAGCCGTCGCCGTGGTCTCGGCGATGCGTGCGTCCTGGAAGGAGTCGTACTGCGGCGTCTCGCGCTGCCACGGGTTGCTGTAACGATCGGATACCAGGGTCGAGCAGGCACCGTCGATCACCATGAAGGCGTTGTTGACGTCACCGTGCTTGAACTCGGCGTCGAGGCGGAGGCCCTTGGCCGGCCGCATGCGGTAGGTCACGCCGAGGATGTTCGAGGTGGTCTTCTTCTCACCGGGGGCGACCTCGTAGAACTCGCGGTCGACGACGCTGTAGTTCCAGATGCCGCGGAGGGTGCCCCACTTGCGACCGAAGCGATAGCTGGCATCGAGCTTGGAATCGGCGCCGTCCCGGTTGAGGGCCGAGTTCCGCCACTGCTCGAAGCCGACTTCATAGAAGTCTCGGTAGGTCATGCCGGAATGCGGCCCGGCCATGGTGGTTCGCTCGATGGGCTGGATCCAGACGCTGTTGGTCTCGGTCTGGTAGACCTTGCCGTTCCAGCGCAGGCGGAAGTTGTTGCCGAAGCGCTTGGCGGCGGTCACGACATAGCCGGAGTAGTCGGCCTTGTTGCCGGTGTTGCGGCTCTTGGTCTCGGACCAGACTCCGTTGGCGGTGACGGCAAAGCCGTTCTTCGATGCCCAACGGAAGTCGAGGCGGGTGATGTTCTTGTCGATCTCGGGCTTGAGGTCGAGGGGCACCACGCCCGCATCGTCGTCGTACTGCATCCGGTTGTCGAAGACCGGAGCCTGGAGCTCGGGGTGGAGATTGTTGTCAAAGGTCCCCGACACCGAGGGATGAGCCTCACGAAGCTTCCGGTTTGTGTACCGGGCCTTGACCACACCGCTCTTCCACGCCACCGCCGCTTCGAGGGTGCCGTCGGTGGTCTGTTGATCCCGCCGATGCTTCTGGCTCTTGATGTGGCAGTTGTCGCAGTGGTTGGTGGTGAAGGCCTGGGTATGGCCGTTGCGGTTCTGCTCGCGGAACTCCACCGCCAGGGTCAGGGGTCTGAAGCCTGGAAACTGGAGCTCGGTGCGATCCTCGAAGACCGCATAGTTCATGACGTAGTCCTGGTTGGGACTCATGTCGGTGTTCCGCACGACCTTGCCGTTCCTCGAGACCGACGTGAGGGCGAACATCGGATCGTGGCCCAAACGGTGAGGAAAGGCGTTGTAGGTGTTGTGCGACCGGACCATGCGCTTGATGTCGAAGTCCAGTTTGCCGCTGTTTTGATCCTGGGCGGCGTACTTGAACTTGAAGTCGAGGGCGCCCCAGCCCTGGAAGGTCGAGAGCTTGATCTTGCCCACCGGTCCGTCGTTGATGGTGTAGAACTCGGCCGCCATGTCCGGGGAGTCCTTCACATCCGTGAAGAGACCACCGACCTCGACGGATCCCTTGGTTTCATTGGTGTTTTCGCCGTCGTCCGCCGTCACCGCGAGCGGGAGGGCGGCGAGAAGCGCGGCCAGCACGAAGAATTTGATCGCTTTCATGCTTTTACCTCCCTCACCGCACCATGCCGAAGCCGGCGCCGGCCAGGCTCTGTGCGGGCAGGTCAGAGCCGTGGATCTGTGAGTGGCACTGACTGCACTTGGTGGTGAACGAACGATTCATCCCGTCCACGCCGAACGGGTTTTCGCGCTCGAATCCGCCGACCTCGACCTCGTGTTCCTCGGGGCTGTAGAGTCCCGCGTGGAAGTGGAACTCGTGGCATTGGAGGCAGAGCATGGGCTCGTTGGCCGTCAGCAGGTTGTTGGCCACCGAACCGTGGGGCTGGTGACACAGGACGCAGGACTCCTGCACCGGCTCGTGCTCGAAGATGAACGGCCCCTCCTGCGACTGGTGGCATTTGTAGCAGAGATCGTTGAGCCGCATGTGGTTGGTCTTGAGCATGACCTCGGTGGCCGCGTGCGGATCGTGGCAGTCGGCGCAGGTCATCATTTTCTCGGGCAGCGGGTGGTGGCTGGGCAGCTGGAACTGGGCAACGACGTCGGTGTGACAGTCCTTGCACGCGTTCAGCGGTTTCTTCGCCTCGTGGATGCCGTGGCACTCGCCGCAGGAGACGTTCTCCATGGCGTGGGTCGAGGCATTCCACTCGGCCATGCCCTTGGTTCCGTGGCAGTCGACACAGGCGGCCACGTCGGTTGGGGTCCAGTCCGCGAAGGTTCGGATCAACGACGTGTCGCCCTCTTCCATATGGGCGGCGCCGTCACCGTGACATCCTTCGCATCCCACCTGCCGACCGGAGACCTCGAAAGGTTCGATCCGCATGTGGATCTGATTGGTCATTCCTGCGGCAACTTCGTCGTGGCAGTCGGCGCAGACCGGCCCGTCCGCAGAGACGGGCGAGGCCAGCACCACTGCTGCGATCGCTGCCAGCAGAAGGCTCCTCTTCAACATTGCATACCTCCTTCGCAATGGTCATCAACGCTGGAAAGGACCGATCTCGGTCCTTGAAAATCACGGGTGTTGGGTGGGGTGAGAATCTGCATCGCCGTCCTCCCGGGACGGCCGCGTCGGCCTCACTGATCAGGCGGAACCTGTCGCAGGAAAACGGTTCTCATGACCACGGCGCTAAATTAGTTAATCTCAATACCAGTTGTCAAGCGTATGTCACTTTAGTTATGTGCATGTTCATTCAAGTGTGCATTCAAAATTTCGTTAAGCTGCTGATTTTGGTGCAGATGAGTGGTTTTTGAGAGCAATATTCATCTTTGGTCTCAGGTTGATTCGGTGTCATTTTTGAAAGGGAGTCTCAATTGATGGCCGACATGAAGAACGGCGGGGCCGAGCCCCGCCGTTGTGTTGATCAGAATGTGCTCAGTGTGACGGTGCGAGCACGGCTGCCAACGGATCCGTCTCGTATCCGAGACCCGCCCAATCAAGACGCCCGTCCGGGCCGTGGCAGTCGAGGCACCTCAGTGCGGTCTCGGCCGGCTGGACACCGTGATAGATGCCCATGTAACGCTTGACATCCACCCACTCGTAGTCGATGTCTTCGAGGCCGTAGAGGACGTGGGCGGCCTCGCGAACCGCGCCGTCGATGTCGCCGTCGGCGAAGAACTCCTCGACGTTGATGGGCAGCAGCCAGCGATCCTCGGTGAGCACCGGCATCCGTCCCCGGTGGACCTTGAAGGCGAAGAGTTTGGACTCCGGGTCGGTCAGCGATCCCTGGGGTATGACCATTCCGACCACGCCGTCGGATTGGGTGGTAATGGGCACGCCCGGGAGCTGGGCCCACACCGTGCCGTTGTACCAGCCGATCTCAGGCACCACGTCCTTGGCCATGGTGATGGTAGCGACATGCTTGTCTTTGGCCTCGTTGTAGGCGGGCGTCGACCAGTCGCGGATCATGTCGGTCGCGTCCGCCTTTGCAAAAGTCGGGATGTGACAGACCGTGCAGTCGACCCGCGCCGAGTGGCGGTTGATCAGCTCCTTGGCGTGCGGCTCGGAGTCGTGGCAGACACCGTTGTCGCAGCGCAACCGCTCCGGCGAGTCGGAACCCATGAGATCGACCCCGCGGCCCTGCATGCGGTGATTCTCACCCCCATGGCAGTCGGTGCACGCCATGTCGCCGCCATCGGTGCCCATGTGGACGTCGTAGCTGCGGTCGGTGTCGGCGAGCTCGTACTCGATGTCGCCGCGCTTGTAGTTGGGACCGCCGCCCGATCCCGAGTGGCATCGCAGACAGCTCGTCCGCTTTGGATTACCGATCCGTTTGGACACCGAGTCGAGACCGGCCTGATTCTTCCACAGGATCGGTTTCCACTCGAGGCTGCCGTCCTCGTTCTCGTAGAGATTGCGGTTGTAGCCCGAGGCGTGGCAGATCAAACAGTCGATGTTCTCGAGTTGCTCGCGGCTGAGCTCAGGTGAAGGCATCTTCCCCAAACCGGCGTGACACTTGGAGCACCCCTGGGAGAGGATCTCTCCCCGAGAGTTCTTGGTGATGCCGATCCACGCCGGGATGGGGTTGGTGCAGAAGTCGTTGATGGTGTTCTTCTTGCCGAGTTTCTCACCATCCGCGTTGACGATGGCCGGGGTTTCCCCGGTCCACTGGTAGTGTTGGGAGTGGAAGAACGTGACGGCCTCGTCCTCGTGGCAGGTCAGGCAGGTCTTGGTGCCCTCATAGTGCTCGAAGTACTCCTCGTGCGAGTACTTCTTCTTGGCGGCATCCACGGGCACCGCCGATGCGATCGAGACTACGGCCAACAGAACAAGAGTCCGTCTCATGTGGTTCCTCCTAGAAGCGCGCTGTCAATCCTAGCAGGAACTTGTCCATGCTCTTCGGAGACGGGAAGCCGAGGATCGGCGGCGGTGTGGAATCGAGAGGCTTGGCGGCGCCCATGTGCCAACCCGACTGCGAGTAGTCGAAGTTGTAGTGCATGTAGCTGGCCTTGAGGATGAAGCGCTTGGTGATCCGATGGGTCAGATAGAGATCCCAGACATCGCCGCGGACCGCGGTCTTGGGCGCGATGAGATCGTCCTCGGCGACCGCCATGTTGAACCAGTACTGCGATCCCTTGTTGTATTCGAGCCCGATCTTGGTCTTGTCGTTGGCGAAGTTGTAGCGCGCACCGAGGTAGTACATGTAGGCGTCTTGCTCTTCGGGTGTCTCGAAAGGATCCGACATGAGCCCACCGAAGGGCGTGGTCACGTCGGTCGGGTTCGTTTCCATGTAGCTGACGGTGGCGAAGAGGTCGAAGGGGCCGGGATGGAAGATGCCGACCACGCTCGCCCAGTAGATGTCGCCGAGGTTGGCCGACGGAGTGTAACGAATGACGGCAGGCGGAGCATCCTGGCCGGTCACTGGATCGAGTGGCATGACAACGAGGCCATTGAAACCGTCGGTGACATCGAAAGCGCCGGCAATGGTCGTTTGGATGAAAACTTCCTCGGTGTTCCAAATGTCCCAGTTGAGGCCGAGAAACCAAGCGTCCTTGAGTCGGTCCTGGGGCGGTTTGGTGAGCTCACTGTTGCCGAAGCCCGACTCAAAGCCGACGCCGTAGCACAGACGCATGGTGCTCTTGTCCGAGAGGTGCCAGCCCACCGTGATGCCGTCGAACTGGTAGTTGATGATCGAGCCGAGTGGGCTGCCGCCGCGAGGTTCATCCTGGCGGAAGTTGAGCGGTGCGCCGCCGGTAGAGGGGCGACGGCCAACGGAGAGGTAGAACTTCGGCCCCCTCCAGTTGAAGTACGCCCGCTCGACCCGGACGATGTCCGAGTTGGGCACCGAGGCGGTGGTGCCGTCGACGTTGATGGAGGTGGGCTGACCGTTGAAGACCTGGACCCCGGTCGAATCACCAAAGGTCTTGTACATGGACAGGCGACCCGAGAAGTCGACGCTCTTGGAGACCTTGGCGTCCATCTGGAGCCGAAGCCTGTTGGTGTAGAGGAGGGTGTTCTTGTAGTCGTAGCCTTCTTCATAGGTGTGCGGCAGGAGCATGCCCATGAAGGCCTGCATCTGTTCGGGAGGGAAGGAACCCACGACCTCCTTGAGCCAGTCGAAGGTGACGACATTGTCGAGGTAGTAGAGGTAATCGGCGTAGTTCTGAGCGATGAATCCGCTGACATCATCCTGCGACGGCGGGAAGTTGCCGGTGCCGTTGACGTAGAACAGGTTGTCCACCATCAGGCGCTGGAGCTCCATCCCGTTGAATCGGTCACCGAACTCGGCCTGGATCGAGTTGGTTTCGAAACGGAAGTCGCCGATGAAGTTGATCCGGTCGAGCGCGGTCTTGCGCTCGTTCTTCATCACCCGCTTTTCCAGGTCCTTGATGTCCTGTTTAAGCTTCGCGACCTCCTCGTCTGTGTCTTGAGCGAACACAAGGCCGCCGCCGAAAAGGGCGACGACCGCGAGCATTGCAATCATCTTTCGCATCATGATCTCCTCCTGAGAAACAGGTCGCGTGCTAGCCGCAGGTCATGGGCTGCTCGGAATCGGCAGCGTGGTCGATGGTCCACTTCGCAAGAGCTTCAAACTCCTCTTCGGTGAGGACGTCTGTGACCGGGGTGTTGTCGTTGTTCGGGTCGTTGAGTTCCTTGTGGGTTTCTTCGAAGTCCTCCTCGAAGAAGGTCTCCCACTGGTCCATGATCAGCGACATCGGGGTGTACTCACCGTTGTCGGAGTCGACCTCGTGGCAGGGCTTGCAGAACTCCTTGTAGACATCCTGGCCCTTGATCTTCTTCTTTGCCGCCGTCGCGCCGCTGGCAAAGCTCAGCGCCACGATGCCGGCCAGGACAACCACAATCATCAGCTTTGTTCTCGACATTCGAACCTCCTTGCATAAATTTTCAAATAGCGAATTTTGAGAATGAAATAAATACTTAACAACTACATAGGAATTTTAAGATATGACCAATCGTGGAGGTTGTCAAGCTCGCGCAAGCATGGGAGTTTTGATGGAGAGACAAAGTCTCAAAAAGGATTTCGATTTCGGATCGGGGGGTGGTGGCGACCGAATCTTCAGTCGGTCAGGATGAGATAGATCCAGTTAATGAGACCAGATCCCAAAATCACCAGGATCCACCAACGCGACCTGCGCAGGTTCGATGCGGGGAAGGGTCCGCGCACCAGTGCCCAGACGAGGGCCAGTACGCCACCGACGAGGAATGCGACGCCCGCGGCGGTTGCCAGCGGATTGACGATCAATGCAGCTCGGAGGTCGAGATCGAAGAGGGCCAAAGCGGTTCGCGTGGTTCCGCACGTCGGGCATGGAATTCCGGTGAGATTGCGGAAGGTGCACGGCCGGAGGTGGGGCGCGATGGCGATCCAAAGGGGCTGAAGAATGATGGCCGAAACAGCCGCGACGCCCCAGAGCACCGCGAGTTGCCTCTCCGTGGGGGTGGCGGGCCGGAGGTGAAACGGTTTCATCCCGCCCAGTGGCCGTTGATGTGGCGAATGAGAAGGAAGAACTGGACGATGAGAAACAGGATCAGAACGAGCCACCGAAGCTCACGATACCGGGGTTTGGCCAGGACTGCCCCGAGCCCCATGAAGATCGGGAAAACCACCGTCGGATAGCGGGTGAAGGACATGAACGACATCGTCATGGCGGGGACCAGGATCATGGCTGCCGAGTACAGGGTCCACGGCCCCACTCGACCTTCCCACCTGGCGACGAGCGCGACACCGACCATCATGACGACGAAAAAGACCCTGTCGATTCCGGAATGAAGCACCCCGTGGACGCCCCAGACATCCACGAATGATCGCAGAAAAACCAATGGCGAAAATACCTTTTCGATGGACCCTTGAGAGGCGTAACGTGCCTGCGCATCAAAGCTCGTGAAGAGATCACCGGTCTGAGCCCACATCATCCCCAAAGTCAACGCCATCCCCACCAGCGGCGCGAGGGCGGCGGCACAGTGCCACCACGGGCGACGGCCGGTGCGCCAGTCGTCGACAAACCGCCACCCCAGGGGAATGACGAGAAATACTCCCACCGCCCGGGCCGGGGCGGCGAGGATGGACAACCACGCCGCCGCCCCCATCCGATTCGAGCCGATGAGGGAGAAGACCGAAACCGTGATCAAGAGGAACAGTGACTCGGTGTAGGGCAGGCAGTAGTAGAGGGCGCCGGGGTAGGCGAGGGCAAGGAGGAGAGTCGTGTCGGCTATCCCGTCGTTGGTCAGCCCGAAGGTCAGTCGATGAAGAATGACAAGGCCGATGGTGGAGAAGAGATTGGAGAGGAAAAGAGCTGCCCAGAGGCTGCTGCCGAAGATCGGTGTGGCGAGACCGATCAGCGCCGGCCACAGGGGGTGAAAGGCGGTGCTGGCTCCGGCCTGGGCATATCCCTCCTCACTGAGATAGAGGTAGTGCGAGCTGTCCCAGGTCTTGAAGAGCCACTCGGTGCTTGCCGGCTCGTCGCGGGGCCAATGGAAGCGTTTCAAATAGCTGTCGGTGTCGAAAATCGGCGGCAGCAAGGTGAGCGACAGAAAAATCGTGAGATAGAGGCACAGCTTGCACGCGACCACGAATGCGGTGATGCGGACCGTTCTCCGAAGACCGTTGTTCGGTTCGTGGAGCTCGCCGTCCGAATTCACTGGCTCGATGCGAGCGCCGCCAAACCGCCGGCGACCATCGCGAAGACAACCCCCATGACACAGCAGAGAACCACCGGCAGGAGCACCGCGACAATCGCCTTGCCCTGGGTGGTCTGATGGGCGATGGAAAAGCCCGTCACATAGAGAATGACGGTCCAGATCAGTGCGATGATGCCACCGCAGAACGGAACGATCCCTGCGAGCTGGGCGGTCTGCGTGTAGCACACCACCCGGACGGTGGCTTCGAAGCCGTTCGCAGCGCCACCGACGATCATCAGCATGAGGTGGAGGACGGCGGCCGCGATGAACACTCCGATGATGACAAACAACGGTGCGAGCACCACCATCATGAGACCCCATCCCACGGTGAGTCCGTACATGGCGCCCATGCCGGCCAGATCCTCGGCAGATTCCAGGAAGGGCAGCCACATCCCCTGGAGGAGCACGTTCCAGAAAACGGCGACTCCGATGCTGACCCAGCCCACCGCGATGGCGAAGAAAAGCGGCCGGCCGATGCCGCCGGCCACCGGCATCCTCCGAAAGCCTACGCCGGGACTGGTCGCAAGGAGCTTGACGGTCTCAAAGAGCCCATCGAAGAATGAGCGCGTGGGGTCCTCCCACGGGATGACCGGGATCGATTCGGATGGCGGCGGGTAGTTGGCGTTCATCACGTCACTCCTCTCGGGGTGGTTCGCCGGGGGAAACCGGGGGCGGCGGAGACTCGCCGCCGCCGAAAGCCATGGACGGCGGGTTTGACGACCAACCGCCGTCGGCCACCGTTGGTGGCGCTTGAACCTTGAAGACCGAGCCGCCGACGAGACCACCGAGCGCGCTGAAAATGACTCCGAGGACGATCCAAATGAGGGCGAAGGCCAGAATGAAGACCATCGGCCCTACCGATTCGAAGAGTTCGACAGCCTGCGCGGCCGCTTCGGGATCGGTGATCATGGGGTTGGCGTCGATGGCCTCGCGCATGGACTCGACGTCCAGGCCTCCGGTGATCAGGGAGAACACCGAGTTGACGCCCCCGCCGACGACGCCGAAGACGGCGCCGGTGAGCAGTCCGATCACACCGCCCCTACCGGTGTCGAAGTCGGTTCCGGCCTTTTTGCAGGTCTTGGAATAGAGAAATGCAGCCAGAAAGCCGGCACCGGCCGCCCAGAGGCAGCAGGCACAGTTGGAAATCGGGATTCCGCTGACAAATCCGAGAGATCCACCGGCGATCAGAGCCGGCAACATCATGGACGGAGCCTTGGTGTCCATTCTCTCCTCCTTGAGTTCGTGGTCTATTCTACGTGATTTTCCGCAGGTGCAGACCGGTTCCCAGCTGTCATTCTGCAAACCGCCTCCGCAACCATGAGACCTACAACGAGGCCGGGGAGGAGGGCTGCGACGAAGCGCGGCCAGTTGGCCAGGGTCGGCAGGCCGGTGAAGCCGAGGATGAAGTCGATGATCGATGGTGTCGCAGCGGCAGCCAGCCATCGGAGGGGTGGCTGAAAACGATGACCACTCAAGAGGGTGACGAGGAGTCCGACAAGACCCCCTGCGTAGAGGCCGGCGCAGCGGGCGCAGACCGGGAGCGGGCCGGCTCCCAGGTCGAGACAGCGATCGGTGATTTGGTGGCAGGCCGGTTGAAAGACCGGCCGCAGCAGCGATGCTCCGTACCAACCGGCTATCTCGGCCTCGGGAATCAGTACCACGACGGCGCAAACAAGACCAGCGGCGGCGGTCAGGACCGCCAGCCGGAGGCGGGCACGCGGGTCGACTCGCTTCACGGCGCAGACTCGTCTTCTTCGATTTCGAAGAGGGCCAGTTGCTCCATCCCTCCGGTGACCAGATTCGAGACCCCCACACCGAGCAGACGAACGGATCGGGAAGCGGCGTCGGTGGCGCGGATCAACTCGAGGACGCAGGCCGAGATGGTTTCGGAGCTCGCGGTCGGAACGGGAAGGGTGTGCGATCTGGTGACGGTGGTGAAGTCGGGATAGCGAGCCTTGACGGTGACGGTGCAGGCCGAGATCTCGCGTTTCCTCAGCCCCCGAGACACCTCGACGGCCATGGAGCTCAGTGCCTCGTCGATGGCGGCCTCGGAGCCGATGTTCTCGTCGAAAGTGTGTTCGGTGCTCAAGCTCTTGCGGATCTGCTCGACGTGGACATCTCGTCGATCTTCGCCACGGGCGAATCCGTAGAGCGCCCGCCCCCAGTGTCCAAAGCGCTCGATGAGCCGGTCGACAGAAAGCCGTCGAAGTTCGGCCACCGTTTCGACGCCGAGTTCGTGAAGCGCCTTCTCACCGGCGGGCCCGATACCGTGCAGTCGGCGGACGGGCAGTGGTGCGAGGAACGCCTCGATCTGTGACGGCTTGACCACGGTGAGACCGTCGGGTTTGTCGTGGTCGGAGGCGATCTTGGCGACGAGCTTGTTGGGGGCGACGCCCACCGAGACCGTGAGACCGCGTTCGTCCCGCACCCGGCGGCGGATCTCGTGCGCAATGGCGGTGGCGCTGCCGAACTCGCCCAGGTGGTCCGTGACATCGAGGTACGCCTCATCGAGGGAGAGTGGTTGGATGATCGGTGTGAAGAGCCGGTAGATGGCGAAGATCGCCTCGGATTCGCTCCGATATCGGTTGAACTCCGGTTTGAGAAAGACGGTGTCGGGACACAGGCGCCGCGCCTGGGCCGCAGGCATGGCCGAGTGGATGCCGTATCGGCGGGACTCGTAATTCGCCGCCGCAACGACGCCGCGGCTATCGGGGTCGCCGCCCACCACCACCGGTCTGCCCTCGAGCGATGGGTCGTCCCGCACATGGACCGCTGCGTAGAAACAGTCCATGTCGCAGTGGAGGATCCTCCTCCAGTCGTCCCAGTGACCCATGGCCGGCATTCTACTTTCCTTTCCCGATCCCGATCCCGATCCCGATCCCGACGAAACTCTCAGCGGCAGGGGCAGGGGCAGGGGCAGGGGGGCAGGGGCAGCGGTGCGGCACGGGCAGGGGCAAGCGGCAGGATCAGCGACAGTGAACGCTACCTCAACTTCCTGCCACCCTGAGCGGAGCAGACTCCGAGGCTGCGGAGTCGAAGGGTCCCCCGAAGCAGGTGGGGTGTTGAATCGATGAAGGCCCATCCAACCGTCGGGGGATTCTTCGACTCGCTCCGCTCGCTCAGAATGACAGGATATTCGGCGGCCCCGTCATTCCCGGAGTAGGTGCCGCGCCACGGCGTGAGGGTGCCCCGCATGAGCAGGCTGGAAGCCTGCTCCACAATGCTGCACCGCACGCCCAGATCGGTAGTGATTGTGGGGTAGGCTTCCAGCCTGCCCTTCAGTCTCGCCCCGGTTGGGAGTGCCTTCCACGAAGTTTGGCGACCCTCGATCAACCGATCCGCCCAAGCCTCCAATCGCGATGGTTTCGCGATTCCTTTGTGTCTTCGCGACTTGGTGGTTGCGGCGCCGCGATGGCCTCGCGCCCCTTACAACCTTGCGATCACCTCCTGCCCCGATGAGCGGTGGAGCCCGAAATTCAGAATTCATCATTCCTCATTCATAATTACGCCATGGCCCCGTTCCTCTCCGCCGGTCCCTTTTCGGCTCGCAACGGTGAGGGTCGTGAGCTCTTCTCCCGGGTGACGATCGACGTCGACGAAAAGGAACTCGTGATGCTCGACGGTCCTTCGGGCAGCGGCAAGAGCACCCTCCTGCGCCAACTCGTCGGGATGGTCCCGACCTCGGATGTCACTCGTGTCCTCGCAGCTGAAACCTACTCCGGATTGCAGCTGCCGCTGTGGCGTTCGAAAGTGACCCTGGTGGCGCAGGATGCGCCCATGCTGGCGGGGACTGTCGGGGAGAACCTCGGGTTTCCGTTCTCCCAACGCTGCGGGTGCGATCGGAAGGGGGACCCTCAGCGGAGGGCGGAGCTGCTGGAGGCCGTTGGTCTCGGTTCGATCCCCGGTGACCGCGAAATCGGAACCCTTTCGGGTGGCGAACGCCACCGCTTGGCGTTGGTTCGCGGACTGCTCTGGAATCCACCCGTGCTCATCGTCGATGAGCCTCTGTCCGGGCTCGACGAGGACGCAGCGGTGTCGTGCTTCGAGCTGCTTGTCGATTTTGCCCATTGCACCGGTCACGCGTTGCTCTGCGTGCTTCACGATCGCGCACTCGGCGCGAAAGCGGACCGTCGAATCGATCTCGTCGGGAACCACGGAGAGTCACCACCATGAGCTCGCTCATCGAACTCGGGCCTCTGCAGCTCGTCGTCGCCACGCTGCTGGTCGTGGCTGCGGGAGTCATCTCGCTGGTCCTGCGTCTCGGGATCGGGCGACGGCTTGCGGTGGCTGCCGTTCGTACGGTGATCCAGCTCGGGCTTCTGGGACTGATCCTCGAGCGGGTCTTTGCCCTTCGTCACCCGGTGGTCATTGTCGGGATTCTGGTCTTGATGACGATCTTCGCCGCCCGCGAGGCCGCGAGCCGAACCACCAAAGGCTACCGCGGCATCATGCTCGATGCCTGGCTGGCCATGGCGGTGTCGTGTTTTGCCGTCGGTGGGGTGGTCACCCAGATGGTGGTCGGGGTCGAGCCCTGGTACGAACCTCAGTATGTGATCCCCCTCATCGGGATGATCCTCGGCAACTCCTTGACCGGAATCGCCCTCGGCCTCGATCGCTTCCTCGACCACCTCTCGACCCGTCACGCGGAGATCGAGCTCCGACTCGCCTACGGCGCAAGCCGTCGTGAAGCGCTGGCAGCCCCCCTGCAAGATGCGGTTCGCACCGGGATGGTGCCCATCATCAACGCCATGGCCGCCGCCGGGATCGTTTCGTTGCCGGGGATGATGACCGGTCAGATTCTCGCCGGCGCACCACCGCTCCAGGCGGTGGCTTATCAGATCGTGGTCATGTTCATGATCGCCGCGGCCGTGGCCGGCGGCGCCATGCTCGTCGTCCTCCTCGCCGGCCGCCATTTCATGGGTGCCGACGCCGTCCTTCGGCTCGATCGCCTCGGGACGACGAAATGAAGAATGAACACGCTCAGCGGCACGTGCCTGGCTCACTTTTCGTCCGACGAAAAGGTGCCTGGCACTGCACGGGAAGCGCGATGATTGAATCGGGTTCGGTGGCGCGTTCTTGATGCCGCGGACCGAAGGCGCCCTTGATCAAAGCTCGTCGCCGGCGTCTGGCTGCGGGTCTGTAGCATCCAGCGCTCCCGGTTCCCACGGTAGGGGCGGGCGTTTCTGTTGATCATCGGGCAGAGCCCACTTCTTGATCTTGACCACATCCATCATGTGTTCGAGTACCTGGAGGGTGATCTCCTTGACCAGGGATTCGAGTTGGGCCACCCCGGGTCCGTAGTACAGATCGTCGAGGATGGCCCCCGCCACTTCGCGGACCGCCGCCTCTCCCTCCGCCGAGTCCAGCGTTCCCTCGACCGTCTCGAGGGTCGAATCCAGGATGACGTCGCCGATGGTTTTCACCGCCGGTTTGAGAATGATGTTGGGCAGGGGGACGGCCCTCAACGCCGCGGAGTCGTCGACGGCGTTCTCCAGGTTGAGCTGGACCAGCGAGCGCAGACGCCCCATCACCTGAGGATCGGTCAGGGTCTGCCTCAGCTGGGCGACGACGACGTCCTCGATCTCGGATTTCCGAGGTTCGACCACCGAACGAGTGATCGCTGTGTGAGTGCCATCCTCGATCTCCTGGTGGAACTCCGAGAGGATCCGCAGTGCCACGCGATCGGAGACCTCCTCGGTGATGATGTTCGAAAAGTAGAGCACGGTGCGGGAGAAGACATCCTTGCCCACGTTGGAGAGCTCGCTCCGCCTGAGCCGCATGTACATGGAGACCGCGCGCAGCAAGCGGAACGGTCGGAAGACAGCCACCGGGATGAGCCCGAGTACGTCGTACCAGTTGAAGATGGGGAAGAAGAACCAGCGAGAGTAGTTCTTTCGCTTGATGGCCAGGATCCACCGCACCGTGAACTCGATCCAGAAGAGGATCAGAAAGGGAAGATCGAGGACCCAGAAGTAGTCGGTGAGTTTGCCGTCGATGTTGTAGGTGCGATAGAAGTTGAGTTTGAACCCACGAATGACCCGTGGGTCGATGGTGGCGATGGTGCTCTCGAGATCATCGGGACTTCTCGGCCAGAATGCTTCGCATGCCTCCAGCAGCGTTTCATTGTCTCGCAACGACCCGCCGGTGACACCGATGTTCCTCGCCAGTGCTTCCGAGATGATCCCCAACGTGCGGGTCTGACCTGACCTGGCGAATGCGTTGTCGCGCACCACTCGGTAGGTCAGTTCCACCAGGTTTTCCCGGTGTTCTTCGATCACTTCCGGCGATGGGTTCTTGGCGATCAGTTCCGGAATGACGTTGATCTCATTCATGAGGGCGTCGGTCAGCGGATGCGGTTCGATCCCTTTGACCGGGTCATAGATCGAGGCCACGACGGGGATATAGGTGACGTATTGGGGCCGCAGCCAGAGATAGCTGAGGTCGAAGAGGATCATCCACAGATTGATCAGCGCCACCCACACCATGAAGACGTCCCACGCGAGTTGGATCTTGGAACGGCGACTCAGCCTGCGGACGGTCCGGGCGGCGTTCTTGACGGCGTTGGTGACGGTCATGGAATCTCCGTTGAAACGGGGACCATTGTACGGCCTCCAGGATCGGCGAGCACAGAGCGCGTCCGCTGATTTACAATCAGCGAGCCTGGAGGCCGCCATGCCCGTTCTCTCCCCCAAATCCGCCAAGCTTCAGCAGTCGCCGATTCGTAAGCTCGCGCCGCTCGCTCGCAATGCCGAAGCTCGAGGCACCGAGGTCATCTACCTCAATATCGGTCAGCCCGATATGCCGACCCCGCCGGAGATGATCGCCGAGCTTCATGGTCTCGCCCTCAACCGCCTGGCCTATGCGCCCAGCGAGGGGCTCCCCGAATCGCGAGAGGCGTGGAGTGCGTTCTTCGCCGGTTGGGGGATCGATTTTTCGCCCGATGAGATTCTGGTGACCGCCGGCGCCAGCGAGGCCATCACCTTTGCTCTGTCGGTGGTGGCCGGCGGGGGAGACGAGGTCCTCGTCTTCGAGCCCTGCTACACCAACTACCTGAGCTTTGCCGCCCAGGCCGACGTCAAGATGGTTCCGATCACCCTCAAGGTCGAAGACGGCTATCACTTCGGCGATATCGACAGGCTGCGCAAGTGCATCACCCCCAGGAGCCGTGCGATCCTGCTCTGCAACCCCTCGAATCCAACCGGTACGGTCTATACGGAATCGGAACTCGAGGCAGTGGCCGAGATCGCGGTGGAACACGATCTCTTCGTCATCTGCGACGAGGTCTACCGCGAGTTCGTCTTCGACTCCGGACAGGTCCGCTCTTTCACGCGCTTTGCCGACTTGGCGCAGCGGATCATCGTCGTCGACAGCGTGTCAAAACGGTTCAACGCCTGCGGCGTGCGCATCGGGTGTCTCGCGACCAAGAACCGTGAGATTCTCGATGTGACGCTCCGTTTCTGTCAGGCGCGGTTGTCGGTGGCCACCGCCGAGCAGCTGATGGTCGTCCCCATGCTGGAGAACGGCCGAAGCTACTCGGAGAGGCTGTGCGGCGAGTACCAGCGACGCCGCGACGCAGTGTTCTCGGGGCTCTCTCTGATCTACGGCCTCGAGCCCCACCGCAGCGAAGGCTCGTTCTACACCATGACCCGACTGCCGATCGACAGCTGCGAGGATTTTGCCGCGTGGCTGCTTCGAGACTTCACTCATGAGAAAAGCACCATCTGCCTCGCCCCCGGGGAGGGCTTCTACGTCACCCCCGGACTCGGCACCGACGAGGTTCGCATCGCCTTCATGTACGACGTCGCGACGCTCAAAAGAGCGATGCGGATTCTCGAGGCGGCGATCAAGGCGTTTCCGGAGCGGTAGGGCGGGTGCCAGGTGAAACAAAGTTAACAATTTCGCTGAAGCGCGTATCAGGGCAGTAGGGCCGTAGGGCGGGTGCCATTTGAAACAAAGTTAAAAATTTCGCATAAGCGCGTATCAGGGCCGTAGGGCCGAAGGGCGTAGATTGTTAACTTTGTTTAACCAGGCACCGTCAGGGGAGGTGTCAATAAGAGACGAATGAAAAATACGGCGGATGTACAGGCCCACAAGCGGTGGCACGGCGTCTGGGCGATGCTTGATACCACCAAAGATAACCAGCAACAGACCAAAGGTCGCGATTATTTCGCTTGCCCATTGGTTAACGCCGGTTCGGTCAGTATTTGATAGCTGCAATATCGGCAGGTCAAACATCAGATGGCAGGCCCAAACCCCGATAATGCCACCCGCGATCTGCACAACAACATATGGCAGCACGTCTGACACGTCGTGTTCCCTGCGAATTGCAAAGGCCAAGGTCACTGCCGGGTTAAAATGCGCACCGGATACCGGGCCTAAGGTTGTGATGATTGCGTAAAGGATACAGCCAGTGGCAATTGCATTCGCAAGCAGTGCCAGCGCGATATTATCACCAGCAAGCGACTCTGCCATAATCCCGGAACCGACGACGCCAATCAGAAGAAATGCTGTACCAATAAACTCCGCCAGCAGTTTACGTTTCATGTCAGTTTTCCGATACGATCAAGCGTTTCTTTTAGCTCGTTAACATCAAGCCGGTCCAAGGGCAAAGACAACAACGCAGCCGCGCGTTTTGCCAAAATATCATAAGCCTCCTGAAACGCCCTTTCCCAGTCTCGTTCTGC
>JARFRM010000261.1 GCA_029287235.1 Thermoanaerobaculales bacterium | reverse complement strand
GACGTCGCGTTGACCCATATAGGTGATCATTCGATCGCCGAGGTACTCCACGCGAAGCGGAACAAAAAAGCGCGCAAAGGGCCGGAGGGCGGCCCGGACCTGTTCGGGGCTCGGTCTGGATTCGGTGTTGGTGAAGCCCTCAAGGCCGGGAATGCTGGTGACCTCGATGAGTTCGACACCCGCACGGCGAAGCCTGGCCTTGACATACTCTTCGGCCTCCACCGCGAGAAGTTGCTCACCCACTGCGAGCACCACCGTGGCGGTGGGTTGGACCACTGCAATCTGTGGCGGCGGGGGTGAGGACGAGGATGTCGGCGGCTGGTGAGCGGCATCGGCCCCGTCAGCGGGGGGGACCGGCGGCGATGGTCCTCCGATCAGGGAGGACTTCCGGGCGTCTCCGGCCGCCACTACCCACTCGCCGCTCTCCGTGAACTTCGATTCTTCGGTCGTTGCAGGATCCCCGTTGACCGTGGGATCCAAATTGCCGTCGGCCTCATCCGTTCCGGGCATGTTCGCCGGTGTCGCAGAATCCGAGGGGGTTGGTGAAGCGTCGGTCGACGCGGGGGAGAGATCCTCAGCCTCGCCGAGTCGCGCAATCTCGGTTTCTCCGCGGTTGAAGATCGTGTTGAAGATACCGCTCTTGACGGTCAGAACCGCCGCAAGAGCTCCGGCGCCGAGAACAAAGACCGCGATGGTTGCCGCGATCAACCCTGTATGCGACCTTTTCGCGGCGGGCTGCTGTTGGGAGACCGGAGCGGTGGCCTGGGGTGCAGGTGCAGATGCCACATCGTGCGAGGCGGACGAGGGGTCCGGATTCGTCGAGCCACTGGCCACCACCACGGTGGGAAGGGTGTTGATGTCTTCCCTGGAGACGGGTGGAGGCGGCGGCGGCATCGTCCCGGCCGCCGCGCCGGCAACGCCGAGCTGCGGTTCTCCACGGGTTTCGAGCCAACTCTGGATATCGGTGATGATCTCGCTGCAGCTCGAGTATCGATCCTCGCGGTCCTTGGCCAGCATTCGTGCGATGACCGACCGGAGCTCTTCATCCACCTCGGGGTTGAGTTCGCAGATATCGGGGGGCTCGACCTCGACGATGAGCTTGAGCAGAGCCAGGGGGCTGTCCGCTCGGAACGGCATGGTGCCGGTCACCATCTCGAAGAAGGTGACACCGAGGGAGTAGATGTCGGTGCGATGGTCGGGTGACTGATCGAGACATTGTTCGGGTGAGAGATAGCCCGGGGTGCCCATGAGCATGCCGGTCGCCGTCAGGCGAGTGGCCGCGTCGCCCATGAGAGCGAGGCCGAAATCGGCGATCTTGACCATCCCCCGATCGGTGACCATGAGATTGGCCGGCTTGATGTCGCGATGGACCACATCCTGGGCGTGGGCGTCCTCGAGTCCCGCCGCCGCCTGAAGGATCAGCCGAGCGGCATCGGCCGGAGGAAGCTTGCCCCGGGTCTGGATCATCCGCTGGACGCTGGTGCCGTGGACGTACTCCATCACGAAATAGTGGTGGCCCCTCTCCTGGGAAATGGAGTAGATCTGGACGATGTTGGGATGGCTCAAGGCGGCGGCGCTCTGGGCCTCCCGGACAAACCTCTCCACGTACTCGGCATCCTCCTCGAGGTGTTCCCCGAGCATCTTGATGGCGACAAACCGGTTGAGCGACTCCTCATGGGCTTTGTACACCACGCCCATGCCGCCGCGGCCGAGCTCTGACACGATCTTGTAGTGACCGATCCGCTCCACGGTGCCTCCCGGATGAACTGTTCAACCATGCTAGCTTGAACGTGGTCTCAACCGCAAATAGGAGGCAGGGGCTAGAGGTCTTGAGGTCCTGAGGTCTTGAGGTCCTGAGGTCCCGAGCTAGGCTCGATCATTGGCGAGTTGGCGGACCAATTTCATGGCGGAGGCCAGATCCTCATCGACCTCGATGTGGCGAAACTCCGCATTGCGTCCTACCAGATGCAGATTGTCCAAGGCGCCGAAGACCTCCCTGGCCTCTTTCACCGCCAGCTCGTAGTGCCGGTCATAGACAGGGTAGCCAAAGGACTCATGGATCAGAAGGCTGTCGAGCAACTCGCCTCGCTGGGCGAGGCCGTAGCGCTCGAAGGCTTCGAGAACATCGCCTTGGGGGTCATCGGTAGGTGTCGTCACCTCGGCGACCACCACTGTGCGGTTCTCGGGCACGCTGCCTCGCGCAAAGTTCTTGAACTCGGCCATGCGGTTGATCACCACATCGCCATCTCCGAAGTAGATCCAGTGATAGGGCATGACACTGGGCTTGTCGAAGAGGAGATACACCAGCGTCACGGGTTGAAATCGCAGTGAGAAGTCGTGGCCCAGCATCGAGCCCAGTACTGTGGCCGGAATCGTCGAGACCAATCGGTCGCAGGAAAAGATGCGGCTGTCACCATCCTGGTCGTAGTGAACTGCTGTCACCTTGCCATCAGATGTCTCCAGACCGGTGACACGGGCTCGTAGCTCGACCCGATCCTCGACCTTGGAATGGAGGGCCTGGCAGATGGCACCGTAGCCACCTTCTTCTGGATAGTAGAAATGGCGAAAGAAGATCTTCGTATTGCGTCGGAAGACATCTCGCAACCCGGATGTTCGTAGCTTCTGCCGGCCCCATTCGACCGAGATTTCGGCCGGCGACACACCGAACATCTTGCGCGTATAGGGCTCGAAGAAGAGGTCGTATAGCCCTTTGCCGAACTTGTTCAACGCCAGATTTTCGAAGGAATCCTCGGGCAGCTTGGGCTTGAACAGGTAGTCCTTGACCAGCTGGCTGCTGACTCTTGCTGGCAATCGCAGAATGAGGTCGACGGGATTGACCGGGTCGTGCACCTTCTTGCCGGCGATGAAGATCGTGCTGCGCCGACGGTGTTTGTGCATGGGCACGAGTCGAAGCAGATAGTCCAGAGCCTCCTGATCGTGGGTAAACAGGCGGTGGGGAGCGATGTCGCAGTGGAAGCCATGCCATTCGAAGCTTCTAGCCAACCCGCCGACACGGTCTGCGGCCTCGAAAACGGTGACGTCATAGCCACGCTCTCGAAGCAGTGCGGCGCTACTCAGGCCGGACGCACCGGCACCCAGGATGGCTACGCGCTCCATTCTTCGATCGTTCCCTTCAGGCTCGGCAAGTATATGGCCTGATAGAGATCGTGACTGACCTGCGATCCGGACCGAGCGTGGAGGTGTTGGTGCTTGAGGAGATTTCAGAGTAGTCTCTCGGTTCCCCCATCTCAGCGAGAAGGCCGTCCCATGGCCGGCATGGGCGGCGAGGTGGGGAACAGGAGAAGGGAAAGCTCCATAAAGGGGAAGGCAAGGCAAGATGGTGAGAGAAAGATACTCGGTGATCGTCGGGACAGGGAGCTATGTCCCATCGAGGAGGGTCGTCAATCAGGACTTCATCGGGAACGAGTTCTACAAGGGGTACGGTGATCCGATCGATCCGGCGAGCAATAGCACCGTGCTGGAGAAATTCGAAGGCATCACCGAGATCGCCGAGAGGCGATGGGTGACGGATGATCAGGTGGCGTCGGACATAGCAGGCGCCTCGGCAGAAGAAGCACTCCGCTCTTCGGGTCTCGACAGGGAGACCCTCGACTACATCATCGTGGCGCACAATTTCGGGGATGTGCCGGCCGACAACCTGAGGACCGACCTGGTGCCCAGCCTGGCGGCCAGGGTCAAACAGGGGCTGGGAATCCGCAACCCGGGGTGCGTAGCCTACGACTTGCCCTTCGGATGTCCGGGCTGGCTACAAGGCGTGATCCAGGCCGATTACTTCCTGAGGTCGGGTGATGCGTCACGGGCGATGGTGATCGGCACGGAGACCCTGTCACGAGTCTCGGATCCCCACGACAGAGACGGCATGCTGTATTCGGACGGAGCTGGTTGCGCGATTCTGGAGGCCCAGTCGAGTGCCGAGCCGATCGGTGTCCTGTCTCATGCCGCCCGGTCCGACACGCTGGAGCACGCCTCGTTGATGTGGATGGGCTCCTCCTACAACCCGGATTTCGAGGACGATGCCCTTTTCCTCAAGATGCAGGGTCACAAGCTGTACGAGTACGCGGTGACGACGGTTCCGGGCTTCCTGCACGAAACGCTGCAGAAGGCGGGGTTGACCC
>JARFRM010000247.1 GCA_029287235.1 Thermoanaerobaculales bacterium | reverse complement strand
GGCACGTCGCGCCTGGAAGTCGGTAAAGCTCGAGCAGGAAGAGATCTCCCGGTAGGTCTGCTGGCCCGGGAGCCAGACCTCGAGATCGGTGGTTCGAGCGGCGGAGAATCCGAGGTCGCCGGTGCACAGGCTGACCACGCGGTAGGGCAGCTCGAGCCCCTGAAGCACGGCCTCGGCGTGTCCCGTGAGCTCGATGAGGGATGCTGCGGATTCATCCGGGTGGGTCAGCTGAACGAGCTCGACCTTGTTGAACTGATGGAGCCGGATCAGACCGCGGACGTCCTTGCCGTAGGAACCGGCCTCGGCGCGGAAACAGGGGGTGAACGCACAGTACTTGATCGGCAGTTGATCTTCGGCGAGTACTTCGCCGCGGTGGAGATTGGTCAGCTGGACCTCGGCGGTGGGTGAGAGGTAGAAATCCGTCGCCTCGAGATGGAAGAGATCGTCGGCGAACTTGGGCAGCTGTCCGGTCCCTTCGAGGGACGCGGTGTTGACGATCGCCGGCGGCATGATCTCGGTGTAGCCGTGCCGCCGGGTCTGGAGATCGAGCATGTAGCTGGTCAACCCACGTTCGAGGGCGGCGCCGTGGTCGCGGAGCACCGCGAAGCGGCCGCCGGCGATGGTCACGGCGCGCTCGAAATCGATGATCCCGAGGGCGGGTCCGAGATCCCAGTGAGCCTGGGGCTCGAAGTCGAACTCGGGTGGCTGTCCCCAGCGGCGTTCCTCGCGGTTGGCCGACTCATCCTTGCCTTCGGGCACGGTGTCGGCGGGAATATTCGGGAAGATCAGCTCGAGACCGGCGAGCTCGTCCTCGAGGGCCTTTGTCCGCTCTTCCACGGACGAGATTTCCTCACCGATGGCCCCCATGGCGGCTTTCTTGGCCTCGGCTTCGTCGTGTCTGCCGTCGCGGAAGAGCGCTCCGATCTCCTTGGAGCCGATGTTGCGTTTGGCTTTGAGCTCCTCGACCTGGACCACGAGGTTGCGCCATTCGGTGTCGACCTCGAGCAGCCGGTCCAGCGGCGCATCCGTGTGGCGCAGCGCGAGCATCCGGCGCACACGGTCAGGGTCTGAACGATAGAGTTCTCGGGACAGCATCTTGCCTCCGGCCGCGAATCTTACCTCAATTTCCCCACCGCGGCGGTCAACCGTTGTGGTCGGGGAATCGAGTCGGCGGGTCGACGTCAGGCGTCGGACGAGCCCATCGGGACATAGATCTGTGTGCCCTGGCGGCAGCGGACGATCTGGTCGACGAGTGCGTCGAAATCGGCGGGCTTGTTGACGAAGTCGATGTCGTCGGTGTTGATGACCAGAAGTGGGGTGTCCCGATAGTGAAAGAAGTAGTAGGAGTAGGCCTCGCTGAGCCTCTCGAGATAGTCCGGATCGATGTCCGACTCGAAGTCGCGAGCCCGTTTCTTGACCCGTTCGAGCAGCACCGGCACCGAAGCCTGCATGTAGATGACGAGATCGGGCGTGGGCGTCTCTTGTTCGAGAACGGGATAGAGCTTCTCGTAGATCCGTAGATCGGTGTCGTCAAGATTGAGATAGGCGAAGATCCGGTCCTTGGGGAAGCTGTAATCGGCCAGCACCAGGCGTTGGAAGAGATTCATCTGGGCGATTTCACGCTGTTGTTGGAACCGCGACAGGAGAAAGTAGATCTGAACCTGGAAAGCGGCGCCGGCGTGGCCCTCGTAGAAGGCGGGAAGGAACGGATTGGTGATGTCTTCGAGAACCATCACCCCTTCGAACCGATCGGCCAGAAGCTGAACCAGCGAGGTCTTTCCGACCCCGATGGGACCCTCGATGGCGATGTGACGAAACGGAAGCTTGCGGTTGCTCATGCCCGGTGCATCTTATTACAACCACAACCCCACGCGGGCTCAACCGATCAGCTTCGCAACGATGAAGAGAAAGCACATCAACACCGAAAGCGCGCCGTTGGCCGTAAAGAATGCGGCGTCGACCGCACTGAGGTCGTCGGCTCGGACCAGGCGGTGCTGCCACAGCATGAGAAGTGCGGCTGCCGCCACCGCGGCCATCCGGATCCATCCGCCGCCGGCGGCCACGGCGAAGGCGGCGAAGCCGATCAGGGCGAAGACATGTAGAAGCCTGGCGATGACGAGTGCGCCTCGAGGGCCGAATCGTGCCGGAAGCGACTGCAACCCGTGTGACCGGTCAAAGGACTCATCCTGGAGAGAGTAGATCGTGTCGAATCCGGCCACCCAGAACATCACTGCGGCGCCCAGAACCACCGCCGGGGTGTCGATAATCCCGGTGACGGCGATCCAGGCGCCGATGGGCGCGATACCGAGGGCAAATCCGAGCCAGAGGTGGGCCGCTGTGGTGAAGCGTTTGGCGTACGAGTAGCCGAGGAGAACCGCGAGGGTTGGGATGGCGAGCACCAGACAGACGGGATTGAGCATCGCCGCCGCGAGGATGAAGACCACCGCCGCGCCAACGGTCACGACCCACGCGTAACGACGACTGAGGCGTCCCGCCGGAAGTGAGCGATCGGCGGTCCGCGGGTTCTTCGAGTCGATGGCGTGGTCGGCGAGCCGGTTGAAACCCATGGCCGAGGTCCGTGCGGCGATCATGGCGACGATGACCCAGATCCAGGTGCGGGTCGCAGGCCAACCGGCGCCGGTGGCGGTGATCAAGGACATGAGGGCGAAGGGCAGGGCGAAGACCGAGTGCTTGAACGCGATCATGTCGGCGGTCTCGCCGAGCTCGCCGAGAGGAGGACGATCGGCGATCAAGCCCGCCGCCCGGTTCCTCCGGCTCCGATGGGACGGCCGGCCGGGTTCTGATCGAGGGAGCTCTCAAGCATCGCGGGAGTATATCCCGCCTCTCTGACCACGAGCTTGCAGCGATCGACCATGGGCCGCCCTCTCGATTCCGCCCAGGGGTGGAAAATCGCTTGTCACCGACAAATTTTTTTACACCGTTCCATCATTGTGTTTTCTCCGAGGCTGTAAAGATTTCTTGTCGATTCGGATGATTCACACTTGATTGAAGAAATCGTTAACCTGTTTATTTTTAATGATTTAAGAAATTTCTCGATCCTGGCACGGTATTCGCTGTTACCCAGCCACTACTCGAACGGGAGGTGCCGAATGCAGACGACCTGAAATCCCCGCGAATGGCCCATCGCCCAGAAAACCAACTCGAGAAGGAGGAAAGAAATGGAAACCAGAATCGCAGCAATCGTGGTCGCACTCATCATCGCCCTGTCATCACTGGCCGTGGCGGCCGATGACGCCGCGACCGGTGTGGTCAACATCAACACCGCCGGGACCGAGCAGCTCCAGTTGTTGCCCCGCGTCGGTCCCGCTTTGGCGGAACGGATCATCGAGTTTCGCGAGGCGCACGGTCCCTTCGGCAGCATCGACGAGCTCGTTGCGGTCAAGGGGATCGGAGAGACCTCGCTCGCCAAACTCGAACCCTACGTCACCACCGGGGGAGAGACGACCTTGACCGTCAAGGTGAAGCTCCCGCGTTCGTCCGGCAGGTCCGCTTCGGCGACCGGCTGATCAACAACCAACCACAGCGTGGACGGGATGCGGCCCTTCGGGGCCGCGTTTTTTCAGGCTGAATCCCGTGGAGGTGAGTATGAGGACGTCGTTGAACGTTCGAGAAACGGGGAGGGCTCAGCTCGGAGTGTCCACCCCTGAGCTTCTGACGATCACGGCCGTGAGCGGTCTGCTGTTGCTGGTGGGACTTCCCCTCGTCGAAGATGCGAGACGAGCCGCCGCCATGGGGCGATCCGCGGCTCAGGTTCAAGGTCTCCTGACCCGGTGTAGGGCGGTGGCCGTCGTCCGTTGTCGGCCTTGTGCCGTTGTCTTCGACCACGAGGCCGACGGTGGGTGGCGGTGCTATGTCGCCGAGGACGGCGATGGCGACGGGGTTCGACGGAGCGATATTTCCAGCGGTCAGGATCCTGTGGTGGGTCGGGTGATCACCTTCATGGCTGCCGGCGGCGCCGGTCCCGGAATCCTGCGTGACGAGCCGGTGCCCGATCCTTCGGGACGGGGATATCTCGAGGGAGATCTCGGGGATCCGATTCGCGCCGGACGCGGCAACATCATCAGCTTCTCCTCACGAGGAACCGCGACTCCGAGCTCCGTCTACTTCACCGACCATGTAGGGCGAATGATGGTGCTCCGAATCTACGGCGGGACCGGCCGAATCAACCGCCTCTCGTGGCGGCGCGGCTGGGCCAGGTGGAAGCAGGGGTGAGAGCGAAGGGTCGGCAGCCGATTGTCGCCCCCCGAGGGAGAATGGGAACTCACTCAGGTCCGCGGGTGCGCGGCGCGAAACCCATCGACGACACTCCCACCGGTCTCGACGGAAACGTGGCCGAGAAGAACCGATCGCACTACACGCGCTTCCCGGCCCACCGTCGCGCCCTCCGCGACGACGGCCTCTCCCACCACGGCTCGCGCCTCGACCCGTGCGTTTCGACCGATGAACGCGGCGCCTATGGAGGCCGATGGGTCGACGTGAGCCGATGGGTGGACTGCACCACGCCCGTTGAGTCTGCCGAGCACCGCCTCGAGGTAATCCCGAGGGACTCCGACCTCGCGCCAGTGGCCGGAGACCACCACCCCGCCGAGCCGGCCTTCTGCGAGAGCGGGCCCCCAGAGGCACTCCCCAACGGCGCCGGGGCGAGCGGTGAGGCCGTTCAGCGCCTGCCGAGAGACGAGCATCACACCGGGATAGAGGAAGGGGTCCTCGCCGGTTTCGGGAGCGCCCGGTTTCTTGATGCAGCCCACCATTTGGGTCGGGTTGAGGATCACTCGCGACCAGCGGAGCGGATCCAGGTGTGGGATCAGGGCGAGACTGACCATGTCGTCGGTCTGAGCCATCCTCTCGAAGAGCGGACCCAGGTCGAGGCTGAGAAGCCCGTCGCCGTTGATGATGAGCACCGGGCCGCGATCGCCGAGCAGATCGCGATCGCGTGCCAGGGCGATCCCGCCGGCGGTGTCCATGAGCTCCTCCTCGCGGGAGACGACGATCTCAGCGTCGAGCTCGACCTCGGTGAGAGCGCGCTCCATGGCCCGGGCGAGATGCCAGGTATTGACCACCACCCTCCGGGTCCCGGTGGTGGCGGCGAGCCGGAGAGCGGATGCGATGACGGGTTCGTCGACCAGCGGCAGCGCCGGCTTCGGCAGCACCGACGAGAGCGGCCGCATACGCTCACCCCTACCGGCGGCCAGCACCATCGCCGCGGCGATCTTCACGGGTCGAAGACCATGTCTCGACCGCACTCGGGGTGTTGCCGCCGGAAGGCGCGCCAGAGGCTGATGTAGGACTGCGCCACCGACCCGGCGGGATCGAGGCCGAGCTGACGTGCGGCGGCCGCGAGACAGTGAACCGGTCCTTCGATCTCGACGAAGTCCCCCATGGGCGTGTGGTCGAGGTCGATCCTGGCGGAGCCGAGTTTCCAGCTCTCCCGGTCCTTTTCGTAGCGCATTCCCGGTGCGTAGCCGAGCGCGTGTAGCAACTCGGAGAGCCGTTCACTCGATGAGATCTCGAGCTCGATCTCCCGCCGCTGTTTGACCGCACCGTCAAAAGCCGCAGGTCCCTTGAAGGTCAGGATGTGGCGGCCACCGACCCGGCGAATTCTCAGCACCTGACCGGCCGCAGCCAATCGACCGTCGGCGGAATCGAAGAGGATATTGACCTCCCGTTCGGGATGGCTGATCTGCTCGGCGTCGGTTTCGCCGAGGCGACGGCGGATTCCCTGAAGCCCTTCAACCGGGATCTTGAGCTCGCTTTCGATCATGCCGTGAGCTTAGCCGTTCAAGCTCGATGGGCCAAGTGCGGGAGTCGGAAGCGGCATCAGAAACCGCCTTCGGGTGAAAGCTGTGTACCATGGCGGTATGGAGCACGTTGTCTTTGGAACCGCCGGCCACATTGATCACGGCAAGACCACCCTCGTCAAAGCCCTGACCGGAACCGACTGCGATCGTCTGCCGGAGGAGCAGGATCGCGGCATCACCATCGACCTCGGTTTCGCCCAGGTGGCGTCCGATGATATGCAGCTTCATTTTGTTGATGTTCCGGGCCACGAGCGCCTTGTCCACACCATGATTGCGGGCGCCTCCGGGATCGACCTCGCCCTCCTCGTGGTCGCTGCGGATGAGGGGATCATGCCCCAGACTCGCGAGCATCTGGAAGTGATTCGGCTCATGGGGGTGCCGGGCGGTGCGGTGGCCCTGACCAAGATCGACACGGTTGACGATGATCTCGCCGAGCTCGCAGCCGAAGAGATCAAAGAGTATCTCGAGACGACCCCGTTTGCCGACGCCCCGGTGGTGCCCGTGTCCGCCGTCTCGGGCGAAGGTTTGGACGAGCTTCGCGATGTCCTCATCAAGCAGGCGCGATCGGCTCGTCCTCGGCAGATGGATGACCGTCCCTTTCGTGAGGCGGTGGACCGGGTCTTCTCCCTCACCGGCGCCGGAACCGTGGTGACGGGGACCTCGTTGTGGGGGCGGCTCGAGGTCGGCTCCGAAGTCCTGATCATGCCGAACGGGATCAGCTCTCGGGTACGACGGCTCCACGTTCACGGCCAGGAGCGCAGGACGGTGGAGGCCGGTGAGCGGGTGGCGATGAATCTGGTCGGTCTCGGCCGCGATGAGATCGAGCGCGGTCACCAGGTGATGAGCGTCGGTGATTGGCAACCGACTCGAATCGTCACCCTGAGGCTCGAACTTCTCGCTTCGGCACCACATCCGTTGGGAGAGGGGGATGAGCTCGAGCTGCACGCTTTTGCCGATCGGGTGCCCGCGCGGATTGACCGGCTTTCGCGATCGGTGCTGTCGCCGGGGGAGACCGCCGCGGCCCAGCTCAAACTAAGCGAGCCCATGCAACTCTTCCCGGGTGATCGGGTGGTGCTCCGACGACCGGCCCCGGTCAACACCTTCGCCGGTGGGGTCGTCCTCGACACTCAGCTCAGACGATGGCGGCGGCGCGACAGCGCCGGGCTCGAGGCACTGCCGTCCTCCCGTCGAGGCGCGTGGCCCGATCTCTTGGGTTGGTGGATCGACCAGGCCGGCCTCGAAGGGGTGACGGCTCACCGTCTGGCCGTCCGGTTGGGTGTCCTGGATACCGCCGTGGAGGGCGCCATCGGACGATTGCTCGAGGGCGGAACGGTGTTGGCGCTCTCGACGAGCCCCGCCACCTTCGTCGCCTCGGCTCGTGTCGACCGCTTGACCGAAGCCGCCGCCGAGGAACTCAAGCGGAGGTTCAAGGACGTCGAAGTGTCGGCTGGGGTTCCCACTCGCGACTTCTCGGCGGCTCTACTCCCGACGAGGGCCCGGGATCTTACGAGCGTCTATCTCGAGGAGCTGCGCCAACGAGGGGTGCTCGAGCTGTCTGAGGGGCGTGTCGTGCCGCCGGGGAGCGAGGGCCACATGTCGGCCCTGGGCGAGGAGCTCGCCCGGCGGGTGGAGGCCTTGTATCGAGAGGCCGGATTTGACGCACCGGGGCCGCACGAGGCTGCAACCGCGCTCGAGTCACGACCGGCAACGGTGGAGGGGATCTGCGCCTTTCTGGTCCAGCGTGGTCGTCTGGTGCGACTCGAGGGGAAATTCCTCATCCATCGTTCGGTGCTCGACGAGGTGGCGCGCAAGGTTCGGAACCTCGAGCATGAGAGCTTTTCCGTCGGTGAGTTCAAGGAGCGTTTCGGGCTCACTCGAAAGCTGGCGATCCCGGTGCTGGAGTGGCTCGATTCCGAACGGGTGACGGTCCGGATGGGCAACCAGCGCAAGATCCTCCGACGGTCGTAGGCTCCTTCTCAAGCCCCTCAAGTCCCCTTAGGGCTCTGTGCCCGGCGGCTCGAAGCTGAGGTCGCGAAGGACGGTCACGCTGTTGGAGTCGATGCCCGAAAGCTTGAGCTGCGCCCGTGCCGACCACACCGCCCAGGCCTCGTGTGGAACCCCGTCCTTCTGGGCGGGCTCGAGTCTCCAGGTGGCGAGATAGGCGGAGAGCCAACGATGAAGGCCCGGCTCGAGGTTGAGCGGCACGAATCGATCGCACCTGCCGCCAGCGGTGATGTGGACCAGAGCACGGACCGGGATATCGGCATCCTGGCCGGGTGCCTTGACCTTGAGCCGGCGGGGCGAGGCAAAGGTGGTGAGCCCGCTCTGGGCCTCAAAGGGCGCCCGCAGGAGGAGCCCCGAGGGGGCCACCCTGATTGGTGTCGCCGGTACCGGTGGAGATGTCGGATCGGGCAGCTCGAAGGTAGGAGAGCCGACGCTTGATTCTTTGACGCGACCGACCATGTTGAGGCCGAGCACGACCCAAGACCCGACGGTCTTGTCGGCGATCTTCGCGGGGTCAAAACGAACCCCCGTGATCTCTTCGAGGATGGATGTCGTCAACCCGGGAAAAGGCAATTCCATGGGGACGCCGCCAAGGCACTCACCCTTGGTGTTGACATAGGCCGCGACGTGCGCCACACCTTCGACGTCGAGCTTTCTTGGTGGGGTCGAGCTCACCAGCTGTGGTGGCTGATCGACTGGAATCGAAAAGGGGTTCGCGGACTCCAGGGAGACGACCGGAACCGGAAGATCGATCTCGACTTCGATCCGCTGTTGCCACGCCCGTGGGGTCCCGTTTTGCGCGTGCACCAGCGGTGCAAGAGCCAGCAGAACCGAACCGACGATGGGGGCGAGCTTCATGGGCCCATCCTATCATGCATGCCCCGTTCCAGGCGGGAGCCTCATGGGTTCCGACTCCGAGCGGGATGGGCGTAGACTACGTTGTCATGGGAGTGCTGAAAAAGAGGCTTCTAAAGCAACAAACCGCCGGTGAGAAGTGCGCGCTGGCCTGGTTCATCTCACCCCACGGATTCGGCCACGCCGCGCGTGCGTCAGCGTTGGTGGCTGCCTGCTCATCTCGCCGACGTGGCCTTCATCACCACATCTTCACGACGGTGCCTCGAGGGTTTTTCGGTGACTCCCTGGCGGGCGTTTCCTTCGAATACCACCATCTCGAGTGCGACGTCGGGATGGTGCAGGCGACCCCGTTCGACGAGGACGTCGACGGGACGATTCAAGCCCTCGAACGACTTCCCGTGAACCACGGCCCCGAGTTCGAACGGGTCCTTGACCAGATCGCGGCTAACGATTGTCGACTGGTCGTCAGCGACATCGCACCGCAGGGCCTGGCCGTCGCGACCCGTTTGGCCCTCCCCGGGGTCCTGGTGGAGAACTTCACATGGGACTGGATCTACCGGGCGTATCACGATCCGAGACTGAACGATCTTGGCGGACGGTTGGCGGAGATCTTCCGATCGGCCAGCCTCAGAATCCAGACCGCGCCCGTCTGCGAGACCGCCGAGAATGGTCGAGCGGTGGCGCCAGTGAGCCGGCTTCCACGGCGCTCGCGGACCGAGGTTCGAGAATCGCTGGGAATTCCGACCGGACACCGGGTGGTGCTCCTCAGTGTGGGTGGTCTCCACGCGAGTGATGTCGAACACCGCGGTTTCAGGCCGCCGACGGCGACCACATTGGTGGTGCCCGGCGCGGTTGATCGAGTACGGGCCAGCGGATCGGTCATTTGGATCCCAACCATGGGCGGGCCGTACCACCCGGATCTGGTGGCGGCAAGCGATCTCGTGATCGCAAAGCTCGGCTACAGCACCGTTGCCGAGGTCTACCACGCCAACACGGTGTTCGCGTATCTGTGTCGTCCGCGATTTCCGGAAAGTCCGGTCCTCAACGCCTTCGTCCGGCAACACATTCCGTCTGAGGCTCTCCCTGAAGACTGGCTCGGCGATCCTACGGCCGCCGAGATTATCGAGGCTCTCCTTGATGGCCCTCGTCCCACCGGCACACGACCGAACGGAGCGGATGAAGCTGCGAAAATGATCCTGAGTTTGCTCTGACATCGAATCTGAGGGCCGCTTTCGCCGGAGGCGAAAGCGGCCCTCAGATTCGAGTGGGAGCCCACCATGGAACCCAGGCGACCGGCGGCACTCGCCGGAATCCTCCGTAGTGCTGCTCCCTTCCCGGCCTGACACGGTTCGGAGGGCGACGACGCACAGGGCCCGGGCTCCATGGTGGGCTCCC
>JARFRM010000245.1 GCA_029287235.1 Thermoanaerobaculales bacterium | reverse complement strand
TCGACACTGCCACAGTTGACAAAAAAGACAACATCACTTGACGAACTTCCCACTTCTACTGAGCCAAAGAACAACAAATCCGGAGGAAATAATTCGAAGCATATTCCAGGCAATAGATTGACCATTACAGTTACAACTGCTCTGAATGAAACATTGCTGCCGTCCGTGGCGTCATAAGAAAAGGAATCAGACCCGGCAAAGCCGGCAGGAGGGGTATAGGTGCACTGGGGCGTTGGGGTGGTCACCGTCGTATCACAGCTCACCGATCCCCCGTAGAAACTCAGGGCATCGAAGGAGTGGACGTGGAGCGGATCGCCTTCCGGGTCGGTGTCGTTTGCAAGGACATCGATGATTGCGGGCGTGTCCACAGTGGTTTCCACGAGATCGCCGATAGCCGCCGGCTTCACCGTGCCGATGGGTGTGACGGTCCCCGCATCCGCATCGATGGCGGCCACCTCCCAGAATTCTTTTTCGCTCAGGAGTCTTCCGGATTCTTCAAATGTCAGTTGCCCGTCGATGAAGACCTTGACCGAGGCGTAGGACGGGCCATAACCGTGGTCCGTGAAGAAGTCGACGCCCACTTGATACACCGCACCGGGCTCCAGGCCCTCCAGGCTGACGATCTCGGGACCGGCGCCGTCCACATCATCAATCACCATGTCTGGATCATCGAGCCCACTGATCGGATCTCCCCAGTTCGGATTCAAGTTTTCATAGAAGCAATCCCACTTCAGATCAAACCAATCTCCGTTGGGATGAAGAAAGTGAAGATCGAGGTCCGCGCCGTGGTAATCCGTCTCATCCGGATCCCCGGGTGTGTGCCAGGTCAGCTGAACCGCAAGGCACGAACCCACATCATCAACGTGACCATCACAGTTGTTGTCGTAGCCATCGCAAACCTCTGGTAACCCTGGATTTACCAAGAAATTCGTATCATCACAGTCCTCGCCTACCGGAGAACCGTCAAAGTCCTGATCGAAGTCATCTGCCCCGTCGCAGTTCTGATCGATGCCGTCATACCAGATCTCTGTGGCGTCGGGATTGATTGCGGGGTCATCGTCATCGCAGTCAGGACCCAAGGGGAAACCGTCGCCGTCATTGTCGATCGGCAGCAGATCATCCGTAGGATCGAGGGGGTTGGTTCCATCGACGAAGACCTCCTGGCCATCCGCCACACCACCTCCATCCGTGTCCGGATTCAGAGGATCCGTGGCATAGAGAAACACTTCGTCACCATCAAGAAGCATGTCACCGTCGGTGTCCGGATTCAGGGGGTCGGTGCCATGAATCAGTTCCTCGCCATCAGACAGCCCGTCACCATCGCTATCAGGATCATCTCCGGTAATCAGCGTATCGAACGGGAAGGTGTCGATGCACCGCGCTTCACCGCCGGGGACGGGTGTGCTGACAAAATCGTTGTCCGGGTCGATTGTGACCTCGACGAGGTTGACATTCGACAGCGTGCCGGTGAACGGAACACCAACCGGGCCGATGGAGGAAATGTTCAGCTCCCCTGAGGTTGCGAAGAAAGTCCGGGCGGCTATGCCCGTATTCCAATCCATCTCCTCGAAAATCAGTATGCAGGTGTGGCAGGTGGCATAGTTGTCGTTTGCAGGGTCGTCCTGGATGAGATATGTCCCCGGCCCGGACGGCCCCCCCAAATCAAAAAACAGCTCGATACCCAGTACATCGGGGTTGATTGCCGTCGTTCTTGCTTGATAAATCATCACGGGCCCGTCGAAGTCAAGTTGCAGTGCCACCTGGTCGGTGTATCCCGAAAGGTCCATACATTGCGCATGGCCAATCGCGGCGGGAAACACCAGAGCAGCAAACAGGGTCACCGTGACCAAGGCGACGGCGGATTTTGTCTCACTCATCACACGCGTGTTTCCCATCGCAGCCTCCTCTGCTGCCGTCGATCTCCAGTTCGGAGAGAAAACAGAAAGTTCGCTTTTCACGCGGGTGGACATTCCGACGTTAACAGACCGGGAGCTCTCTGTCCATCTGAATAAAATAGGTGTCGGGTAGACCCGGCGCGGTCGGACTGACAGACGGGTTTGCTCGGTGGTGTTGTGAGGTTGTGATACCTGGCACGATTTGCGATTTCGATTCGATTTCGAACTCTGCGAGCGTCGCACCCACTGTGATGAGAGGGTTTGTCTTCTTCCCGAGAAGCTCAGGATGCCTGAGAGAGAATTGGCAGCCGGGTCGACGTCCTCTTCCTCGAACCACGTGACTCTTGCATTTCCTTGTGGGATAGTATGCAAAACCCACATCGACAAACTCCCACCAGGGCGCTATATTGATGGCAGGAGGTCGCTATGCTTTCGGAAAAAGTGCTCCGGCCGGACTCAAAGGGGCGCGTCAGCCTCGGAAAACTCGCCCGGGGCGTCAGCAGCTTCCGCGTCACTGTCGATGACCGTCAGCGGATCATCCTCGATCCCTACGCTGAGATCCCGGTGACGGAAAAGTGGCTTTTCGACAACCCAGCCGCGAGGGAATCGGTCAGGCAGGGACTGGTGGACGCGATGGACGGGCGCGTTTCCGAACTCGGCAGCTTCGCCGAATACGCCGATGACCCCGACGACTGATGCGGTTTCGACTTCAATTCACAAGGGAGGCTGCGGCAAACCTCCAGGCTTTGGAGAATGACAAAGGGCTTGCCAAGAAACTCAAGGCCGTCCGAAAGGCGCTGGGACTGCTCGAAACCAACACGCGACACCCGAGCCTCAACACCCACAAGTTCTCATCTCTCCACGGCCCCGCGCGCGAGGATGTCTTTGAGGCCTACGCCGAGAGCAAGACCCCAGCGGCCTACAGGATCTTCTGGATCTACGGCCCGGGAAAGGGCACCATCACTGTTATCGCCATCACCAGCCATCCGTAACCGGAAACCAAGACCGTGCCCATCCGGAGTTCTGCTGTTGTGGCTGTCTGGGCGCTGTACGTGTTGATGTCCGGTGGCTCAACATAGCAACCCCAAATCCGGCGCAAATGTCGAGAAGCTGCGTAACTCCGTACCCACCACCGCAAAAGGTTCCACAGATCACGACTTCACAATGGAAAATACGGTGGCCACCCGAGTTGTGAGGTTGTGATACCTGGCACGAAGAGCGCATGGCACGAAGAGCGCACCGCGGATGAGCGGTCGGCGTCAGAGTTCGCCTCAGGGGTTCTCCGAGACCACCGGCTTGCGCGGTCCGATCCGGATCACCGGACTCTGCTCGGTCTCGCCCACGGACACGTGGTATTTGTAGTCCACGGGCTCCTCGGGAGTCTCGACCCAGACCTGCGGCGACTTGGTGTAGCCACCCTCCACGCCCTCAGGCTTGATGACGAATTTCTCAACTTCATTGAAAGGAGTTCCGATGCTCCCCTCGGCGGCGCCGAAGTCGATGGTGATTTCCTGCCCGGTGGCATTGACGAAGGTCACGACATCGCACTGCTCGGCCGGTCCCGCAGGATCCGGGTCCACGATCAACACGGGATCCCCGTTCGTGTCATCGAAGAAGATCTTGACCGTGTGGTAGGCGCCGGGTGGATCTGCACACGGCGGTTTGGCGGGATCCGGGATCAGCAGGCTCGCAAGAATAATACCCGCGACAAGCCCCCCGGCGAAAACCAGATACGGAAGTGCGGTTTGAGACTCCTTCATCACTCCTCCTTGAGTTCGGACGCGTCCATGGATCGACTGGTGACCGCGGCTTCGTACCGCGGGTCATTGCGCAGGTCCTGCAGTGAAGGCCTACGCTCGACCCACACCGGATTGAGTCCGTTGTCGAATGCCTTGACGATCCACTCCAGGGCGGCGTCCCGCTCACGGAGGTCCTCGAACGCCTCGGCAAGCGATCCCATCACCGCCGGCCTCATGCCCTCCTGGAGGGCGGCGCGCCGGGCGAGTTCGAGCCCGCGTTCAAACTCCTCGAGCATGCCGTAGCTGCCGGCAACCGAGGCGAGGAGCTCGGGATCGTCCGGCGAATCGGCGAGCTCTCCTTCTCCGATCTCGATGGCCCGCTGAAAGGCGCGCACAGCGCTCTCCGGCCTGCCGCCGAAATGCTGCGCGGTGCCGAGATACGTCCACGTCGCCCGGTCTCCGGGATCCTCGTTGAGAGCGAGCTCGAAGTGCTGCACCGCGGTGCCGAACCGGCCTTCCTCGAATTCGAGCGTGCCCAGGTTGGACAACGCGATGAAGGAGGGTTCGAGCTCGACCGATCGTTCAAAGGCGGCCCGCGCCTCGTCACGACGTTCCAGCTCGTACATCACCGAGCCGTAGCCGTTCGGGTTCCACTGATTGTCCGGTGCGACCTCGGAGGCGAGCCGAAACCGGGTTGCTGCAGCGAAGTAGTCGCCGCGATCAAACAGCATCAATCCCAGTTGCCAGTATGGCTCCCAATAGTCCGGTTGGAGGAAGATCGCCCGCTCGTAGGCGGCGATGGCGGCATCGCCATCGCCGAGGCGCTCGAGGCAACCCGCCATGGTGCGGTGGATGGCCGCCCGGTTGGGAGCGAGCTCGATGGCGCGTTCGAGCGCAGTCCGCTCGCCATCCCAGTCACCGCCGGCACGCGCGACCCTCGCAAGGGCCAGGAGTCCCGCGGTGTCCCCAGGGAGGAGATCCACCGCCCGCAAAGCCCAATGTCGCGCTTCTGCGAGGTCGGCGGGGTCCCCGCTCGATTCGTAGCGACGCCACCCCGCGTCGGCGCGAGCAATAGCGGCCGGCGCGAAGAAGGGGTCTCTTTCCGTACTGACGGCGATCAAAGCCGCGGCTCGCGTCATTTCGAGCGGGTTGCCGTCGGTCCACAGCAGACCGAGGCCGCGCAGGTATGGCTCATAGGCGGCGACGACGTTCGTGGCGAGGGCATCGAGCCGCTCCTCGGTTTCCGGTTCGACGGTCAGATCGAGAGCTTCCGCCAGCCGGTGCAGCGGCTCGCGCTGAAACGCCAAAAGATCAAGAGGGTCGTGATCGAGGGTCAGCGTCCGCAACACCCGACCCGATCGCGCTTCGACGAGCTCGAGTTCGAGACGAATGCGTTGACTCGTCTTCGACAACTTGCCGCGGATCCCGAGGGTGACCTCGAAGAGCCGCGCCCGATTCACGAGATCGTCGGCGCCCAACCACTCGGCGGCGCTTCGCGGAAGCACCCAGATTCGATCTGCCTCCTGTGCTCCGAGGAGATCGAGGGCGTTCTCCACGGCATCGGTGAAACCACGGGCAATGGGCTCGTTGCTCGGCGCATCGGCGGTGAACGGCAGCACCGAGAGGTGCAGGTCCGCGGGCAGGGGCGGTGGCAGCACCAGGGGACGCACCACCAGCAAGCTGAACGCCACGACCGCCGCAACGGCCAGGGCAACGGTCGCAAGTCGTCGCCACGGCAACGGTCTCCTCACAATCGGAGCGACCCCGGACGCCGACGGGACGTCGAGGATCGAGCGCAGGATCAGGGCGATGTCGTGCGCCGAGGAAAAACGCTCCTCCGGTCGCTTTTCCAGGCACCGGCGCACGACGCCCTCGACCGCCGGCGGCAGGCGGTTCTCGTCTCCGGTCAGGGGCGGCGGGTCGTTGCTCTGGATTGCGAGTGCCAGCTGAACCGGATTCTCCCCATCGAAGGGCCGTCGGCGGGCGAGCAACTCGTAGAGCACGATGCCGAATGAGAAGATGTCGGTTCGGTGATCGACGGGGTCGCCGCGCATCTGCTCCGGCGACATGTAGGCGGGTGTTCCCACCATGGCCCCGTCCTGGGTCTCGGTTATCGCGGTAAGAGCGTCGGTGCCGTCATCATCGATGCGGACATCCGACGCCAACTTGGCGATGCCGAAATCGAGGATCTTGGCATGACCATCGCTACCGACGAAAACGTTGGCCGGCTTGATGTCGCGGTGGATGATGCCGCGGCCGTGCGCCGCCGACAGACCCTCTGCGATCTCCACTGCAAGCTCGATCGAGCGTCGAACGGTCAGATCCCCGGTCGTCATCCGCTGCTCGAGATTCGACCCCTCGAGCAGCTCGGAGACCAGGTAGGGCCGGTTCTCATGCACCCCGACGTCGTGGACGGCCAGGATGTTGGGGTGGTCGATGGCGCCAACCGCCCGCACTTCCTGCTCGAAGCGTCTGAGACGCCCGGGCTCGTCGCGAAAATGATCGGGGAGAATCTTGACGGCGACCTCACGTCCCAGCTGGGGGTCGCGAGCACGATAAACCTCACCCATCCCTCCGGACCCGATCTTGGCAAGGATTTCGTACCTTGACACCGTAGCGCCAAGAATACCGCCCGCGTCTCGCGACATTTCTCCCCTTTGCTCGAAGGAAGTTGATCGTCCCTTCATTATCGACGGCGGAAACGACAAGTGCAACTGAAAGTTGCCCCGAACCGCCGAGGGGCCACTCTCGGATGGTGGTGTCGTCGAGTCGATTGCCTCCCAACCCGACCGAGAGTCCGTTCGCGGGTAACATGGCACAACTGATGACTGCCTTCACCACCACCGCTGCCGCCACCCTGCTCTCGATCCTCAAGATATTCATCGTGATCTTCCTTGCCGGCTATCTGGTGCGACGAAAGATCCTGACCGAAGCCATGGTCACCGCCTTGACCAAGGTGACCATCGTCCTCTTCCTTCCCTGTCTGATTCTCGACAAGATTCTGACGAACCTCTCGCCGGCGGATTTCCCGCTGTGGTGGACCCTCCCCCTGGCGAGCATTCTCATGGCCATGGCAGGGCTCGCGCTCGCCACCGCGGTGTTCTTCCGCGAGCTGCCCGAGAAACGCAGCATGCTCGCCGTCGCCAGCATGCAGAACGCGGGCTATCTCATCCTCCCGGTGGGCGCCGCACTCTACCCCGATCAGTTCGACCAGTTCGCCCTCTACGTCGCTTTGTTCCTCGTCGGATTCAACCCGATTCTGTGGAGCGTCGGGAAGTTCCTCGCCACCAACGGCGCCGAGCGGGGTTCCGAGTGGCGGGGGCTGCTCAATCCACCCCTGGTTGCCTGTCTTTCGGCGATTGCCCTGGTCTTGACGGGTCTCTCTCGACTGGTCCCGACTCCGGTACTGGAGACCATCGAGCTGTTGGGTGACGGCGCGGTTCCCACCGCCACCGTTGTCCTCGGGGCCATGTTGGGCGGGATGAGCCTCCACCTCCGGCCCCATCTCTGGGACGCCGCCCGTGCGTTGACGGTGAAGTACGGGCTCCTTCCTGCCGTGACCGTCGCGGTCCTCTCCGTCACCGAAATCGGCACGACCGACCCGCTGCTTGCGCGCTTCCTGGTTCTCCAGGCCGCCTCGGCCCCGGCCGTCGGCCTCATCCTCCAGGTGAGAGCCTACGGTGGTGACGAACAGAAGGTCGGCACCGTCATGCTGGTGAGCTATATCCTGTGTATCGTCAGCTTGCCCGTGTGGCTCGCGGTGTGGGAGATCGTGGCGAGCTGAG
>JARFRM010000015.1 GCA_029287235.1 Thermoanaerobaculales bacterium | reverse complement strand
TTCAATTGCGATGGTGCGATGTCTTCGTGTGCGATGCCTTCGTGTCTTCGCGCCTTTGTGGTTGCGACGGTGCGATGCTTCAATCAGGTGAAGTCCGTTGCAAAGTTCATTGACAAACTTGCGAGCTATCCGGTTCAATTCAGAGGATGCGATGAAATAGTGAGAGAACTCTGACTGAATAAGATCACACGATGATGAGAAGATGCGATGATGCGATGTCTTCGTGTGCGATGGCTTCGTGTCTTCGCGCCCTCGTGGTTGCGACGGTGCGATGCTGCGATGACCTTGCGTCCCTTGCGTCCTTGCGGTTCATTCTTCCGCGCTCGCGGGGTACGATCACCCGAGGGGGACCGAATGACCGACTCAACCCGGCGCGGATTCGCCACCTCGACCATGGGCGCCGCCGGCGCGGCCGCGTTGCGGCGAGCCTCACGGACAATTCCCGTCTGATCCACCCAAACCAGCCACGGATCGACGGCAGCCCAGATCGAGTGGGTCGAATTGCCACGCCCTGCGTGGCCCATTGACTCCCCGAGGTTGGATACTTCGGCGGCCCATCGCAGCGCGCCTGTGGCCAAACAACCACTCCAAAACAACTTATCAAGATCTGGAGAAGTTGGCACCGGTCGTGCAATGGGTCGGTTGAGCGTTCCGCACCGCCGGTTTGTCCGGTGGGAGGCCTCCAAGGTGGAACGCGAATCATCAACCCGGTCGGCACCGACCACAACCAGGACCCTGGAGGGCGCAAATGACACGAATCAAGGCGCGACTGAAACGCCGAAACACATTCCTATTCCTCGGACTTGCGACAGTCCTTTTCGCGATGCCGGCCATCGGATCGGCCTGTGACAACGAGATCCGGATCGCTCCCTACACCCTCAATCTCAGAAGCGAAGGAACCGTGGTCACCGTCCACACCGATGTTCCCTATTCCGACGTGGACGTCTACTCGGTGTATCTGGGCGATGTCGCCATCAGCGCCTGGAAAGCGGATGACCGGGGGTTCTTCGTGGCCAAGTTCCTCATGGACGACATCAAAGCCATCGACGGGCTGGTCCTCAACGACTACAACACGTTCCAGTTCGTCGCCGTCACGGTTTCCGGCCAGCCGATCTGTGGTGAGGCGGAGGTGATGGTGATCGACCGTGGACCGGCCAGGCTCCCCGGCGATGTGCTGGTGCCTGTCCTGGAATAATCTCCTGCCGAGCCCGAATGCAGCGGCCCCCACCGGAAACGGTGGGGGCCGTTTTTTGACCGAGTCAATCCGACCCATCACGTGTGGCATCCCGACCCGAAATCCGAAGCACCGGTGAATCACCAGAAACACCATTCAACGCTAACTAACTGACACAGAGTCTGATAGCCCGACTCCCACGAGTTGGCATCAGCTGTGCTTTGTTCCTCTTCAGAGTGAGGACACGCTGCATCATCAAACCGGTCGGCACCGTTCGCGACCACACCCGAGGAGGTCGAACAATGACGACACAGAGCACGCGGCCCACGAGCCGAAGTCAACTCTGGACGCTGGGGCTGGTCATGGTCATGGTCATTCTCGTCGCTCCGGTCGCCTGGGCGGGTGAGATCTCCATCGATGTCGCTCCCAACACCCTCAACCTCAACAGCCACGGGAAGGTGGTTACGGTCCACGCCGACGTCGCCTACTCCTCCGTCGACGTGTACACGGTGTATCTGAACGAGGTCGCCATCCAGTCGTGGAAAGCCGACAACCGGGGCAACTTCGTGGCCAAGTTCAAAATGGACGACGTCAAGACCATCGACGGCCTCGTCCTCAATGACTACAACACCCTCAAGTTCGTCGCCATGACCACGTACGACGAGGCGGTGTGGGGAACCGCCGAGGTGATGGTGATCGATCGCGGCTCCATGCCCTCCGGCAACCGGCAGGACCCCATCGACGAGTAGCTCACGGCACCACGACCGACCAGCCCGAGGTGTCCCCGGACTCGAAACCGTCGTCGAAGAGGGTGGCCACTCCTTCAAAGGCACCGATATCGACCGTTCCGTCGATGATCCGCGGGTTGCCGTCTGCGTCGGTCGGCCCGAGCCCGCCGGGTGGTGAGTTGTCGCCTCGATCGAGGGCCGGTGACCCGGAACGCAGGCGACAATCCCAGCTCGCCGGACTGACGAAGAGCGGATCGATGCCGAGAAGATTGCCGCCCGTGGACACGACGGTGCTGTTGAAATCGGTCAGGGTCGGGCTGCCGAAGACGATGGTGTTGTAGAGGCTGGACGCCGCCCCGAAGGCGTTGAACAAGACCCCCGTATCGGCGTGGTCGAAGACGGTCAGATTCGTGAGTCGCAGAGTGCTGGTGTCGTACGACGTCGCGAATACTCCGATATCGGTTCCTCCAGCGACCACCGTGTCGCTCGCAATCAGCGTCCCGGTCCCATGGCTGGTGCTCTGGACGTGGTAGCCCTCCTGAGAACCCACGTCCCGGTTGTCGATCCAGAGGTTTCCCCGCACGCTGAGGATGTTGCCGATCGGGCCCAGACCGAGATACCCACCAGCGCCATGCACGTCGGTGCCGGCGGCGGTCTCGGTACGGTTGCCCTTGACGAGGTTAGAGCTGAACGCGCTGCTCGCCGTCGAGTCGTGGTAGAGATTCGCGCCACAACCAAAGACGGTGCCCAAGGGCGCCACGCAAGTATTGTCTGTGATCCGGTTGCCCAACGCGACGAACGACGAGGCGTCATATGCGTAGAGCTTGACTCCGCCGCCGCCCGAGCTTGCGCCGCCGGTGTTCTCCACCGTGTTGCCGCTGATGAGATTGTCCAGGAGATAGAACCGACCGCCTCCGGATGTCTGACGGAAGCCAACGCCGGCGCCCCCGGGAACGGTCGCGGCGCTCGCGGTGTTGCCGATGATCCGATTGTTGCTGACCGTCACCTCGCCGTCGCCGGACGGCGTCACCTGAACTCCCCCGGCGATGCTCCCGGTACCGTTGGTGACGGTGAAACCGTCCACCAGCACCGACGCGCCGGCCGACCCGATTGAGACCACGGGGTTGATCAGCTGGCTCCCGTCGATCACCGTCAACGAGGCATCGGCGCTGCGGGCCGAGAAGGTCGCGTTCCAGCCGCCGGTGATCTCCAGGTACTCACTGACGAAAGCCGACCCGACGTAGATGTTCTCGACGTAGGTCCCCTGCTCGACCCGGATCTCGGTCGAGGCCGCGCCGAGGGCAGTGCTGATGGCGGCCTGGATGGTCGAGTAGGTCCCGTGGTCCCCCACCGTCAGCACCGCTGCCGAGCACACCGCCGATGAGGCGCTCAGAACGACGCAGGCGACCGCTCCGATCAACCAATGCGGCACCCCGGCCTCGCGCCGACCGGTGCACTCCCCACCTTCCTCCCACCGCCCACTCATCTTCGATCGTGTCATGGCACACCTCCTCGACCTCGCATGGTTCCGACATCGAATCAACCAAGAAAAGCGATCAGATGAGAATCCACCATAGTTGATCTTCTACTGAGTACAACGAAGTACTCCGCGCTTTCCGCACAGACCCGACCGATTGCCAAAATAGGCACCAGGTTCATACATTCGGTCATTCTCGCCGCACGTCAACAAAGAAAGACCGAATATGCGAACCTGGAACCGTTTTGGCACCGTTTTGTATTGTGCCGTTTTTTTTTCGGCACCGTTTTCCTCTTACGGATCGAGCGGGAACCGAACAACGACCGGCGCCGGCGGCACCTCACCCCGATCGAGCAGATCGAAGGGGGCGGCGGCCACGACGAAGACGGTCTCACCGTCAACCGCCGAGGTGTAGGGAATCAGCCCCTCCGGCAGTCCCGCGGCGAGAATCTCCAACTGCTCGGCCGTCACGCCGTCGTCGCTCAAATCGACCCGGACGACCCTGAAGTTGACCCTCGCACTGTTCTGGACCAGGACCAGCCCACTGCCGGTCCAGCTCAGGCCGTCCACCATCCCGAGAGCCATGTTCCGACCCCGGACCCGTTCGATGGAGCCGTCGAAGGGCGAGACGGCGCTCAGCCCCGCGAAATGACCGAGGTACAGCCTGCTGCCTTCGTCGTTGATGGCGATGCCGTTGAGAAAGACGAGTTCGGGGTAGCGAGCGAAGAGCTCGAGTTCACCGCCCGCGGTCACCCTGAAGACCTCGCCGCGAAGCGATTCGCTGGCCCAGGCGACGCCGTCGGGGCCGACGACGACGTCGTTGAGCAGCCGGAGCTCATCCTCCGGAATCGGCCAGCGACCGTCGAGCTCACCACTGGAGAGGTTGAACCGTACGAGCTCGTTCTTCCTCGGCGACTCGTCGGAGGCCTCACGCCACTCCCCTTCCCCGGTGACCGCCCACAACGCCCGCCGTGGAGCATCGACCCAGATCCCGATCACCTCCATCAGAGCATCCTCCGTCGGGGAGCCCACCACCTCGAGCCGGCCGTCGGAACCGAGCCGATGGATGACTCGCCGATGGATGCTGCCGACGAAGACCTCCCCAGTCTCGGCGTCGATGGCGATTCCCTCGGGCCACAGCTCGGCGTCGGCGAATCGGTGAACGACTTCAGCGGCCGGATGCGGCCGGCCGTTGGCAAGCAGTCGGCGGAAAAGGTCGTCAAACTCGGGGCGGTCGATCAGTCCGGCAAAGGCCTCGTCTTCGGCGAGATCGGCGGTGCCGCCCAAGCGGACGACAATCTCAAGGTGGTCTCGGCACGAGCCTGCGTCGTCCAGATGCGCCGCCGCTCTGGCGCCGAAAACATGGAGAGCGGGAGCATCAGGGGCGATCTCGATCGCCGAGAGAAGTTCGTCCCGGGCAACGGCCCAATCGCCGCGGTTGCCTGCTTCCATCGCGACCTCGTAGTGACCGAGGAGGGACGAGGTGTCCGCGGTCCCGTGATCGGACGACGGCTCCTCAGCCAAGTGGGGCTGCGTCGGCGAACATGCCGCGGACAGCGCGACAAGAATCATTGCGATTACAAAGCGGGACACACCGTTGTTCTTCATCCGGCCTCCTCGGTGATGAATCATACGGCGGGCCGCAGCCCATGGTTCCTCGACGTCGACCGAACTCGGAGCCGCCAAGTGAAACGGGCGCCCCATGGCGCCCGTTTCGAGTGATCGGAGGCAGTGAGCTACAGCAGCCCGAGATTCCGCAACAACGGTCCGATTTCGGGCTCGCGACCGCGGAAGGCGATCCACATGTCCATGTAGTCCTTCGATCCGCTCACCTCGAGGATCTCGGTCCGGAACCTGTTCGCCGTCTCCTGATCGAAGAGGCTCGTCTCCTCGAAGGCCGCGAAGGCGTCGTGATCGAGCACCCCCGACCAGGTGTAGCCGTAGTAGCCCGCGGCATAGCCGCCGGTGATGTGGGAGAAGTACGTCGTGCGATAGCGCGAGACGATCTCCGGGATCAGACCGATCTCGTCGAAATAGGTCTTTTCAAATACGTTGACGTCGAGCTCGGTGGGTGCGGTCAGCGCATGGTACTCCATGTCGAGGAGACTTGCCGCAAGTACTTCGACCTGACTGAACCCCTGGTTGAAGAACGAGCTGTTCTCGATCTTGGCGATGAGCTCGTCGGGGATGGGCTCACCGGTTTCGTAGTGACGGGCGTAGACCTTGAGCACCTCGGGCGCCACCGCCCAGTGCTCCATGATCTGGCTGGGCAGCTCACCAAAATCGGGAGACCTGACCGTGGTGCGGTAGGTCACGTTCGAGAGCATCCCGTCGAGGGCGTGACCGAACTCGTGGAAGAGGGTCCGGGCCTCATCGAGGCTCAGCAGCGCCGGGGTGTCCTCGGTGGCGGTGGTGAAGTTGCACACCAGGTTGATGACGGGATCGACCTCGGTGCCGTTGGCCCGGTTCTGGCTGCGGAACCGGCCGCACCACGCACCCCCTCGCTTGCTTTCACGAGGGTGGTAGTCCATATAGATGACGGCCGCGTGCGAGCCGTCCGCCTCGAAGACCTCGAAGACCTGCGCGTCGGGGTGAGGTTTGGGCATGTCCTCGAGCTCTTCGAAGGTCAGTCCGTAGAGTTGGTTGGCGACATAGAAGACACCGTCGCGGACATTGTTGATCTCAAAATAGGGGCGCAGGTCGTTGTCATCGAGGTCGTACGTGGCCTTACGGAGCTTCTCGGCGTAGAACCACCAGTCCCAGGGCGCAAGCTTGAAGCCGCCTCCCTCACTGTCGATGATGGCCTGCATCTGAGTCACCTCACGCTTGGCGACGGGCAGGGAGGCCTCCCAGAGCTGGTCGAGCAGCTCGCGGACTTTGTCCGGGGTGCCCGCCATCCGCGGCTCCAGGGTGTAGTGGGCAAATGTCTCATAACCCAGCAGCCGGGCTTTTTCCACTCGAAGATTGATGATCTCGGCGATGATGGCCTTGTTGTCGTACTCGTTGTTCTGATTGCCCCGAACCGTGTAGGCAGTCAACAGCTGCTCCCTCAGATCACGATTCTCCGCATAGGTCAGGAACGGCAGCATGCTGGGCTTGTGGGTTGTGAAAACCCAGGCGTTCTCTATGCCTTCTCGCTGTGCGGTTCCGGCAGCCGTTTCGATCACACCTGCGGGCAGACCCGAGAGATCGGCCTCATCCTCGATGACGAGCTTGTAGCCGTTGGTCTCGGCGAGGAGGTTCCGTCCAAATTCGACCCGGAGCCCCGAGAGCCGCTGGTTGATCTCTCTGAGCCGCGTCTGATCCTCCTCATCCAGCAGGGCGCCGTTGCGGACGGCGCGGGTGTAGAGGTGTTCGAGCAGGAAGAGCTGCTCGGGATTCAGGCCGAGTGCCTCGCGCTCGTCGTAGACCGCCTTCACCCGCGCGAAGAGCTCGGGGTTGAGCTCGATCTCGTCCCGATGGGCCGCCAACCGTGGCGAGATCTCCTGTTGGATCGCCTGGATCTCCTCGTTGGTGTTGGATCCGCTGAGGGCGAAAAAGACCCGCGAGACCTCCCCGAGGAGTTCGCCCGACCGATCGAGGGCCGCGATGGTGTTGTCAAAGGTCGGCGCCTCCGGATTCTCGACGATGGCTGAGATCTCGGCGTTCTGGTGCGCCATCCCCTCCTCGAAGGCGGGCACGAAGTCCGTTTCGTCTATGCGGTCGAAAGGTGGAACGTTGAACGGCGTGTCGTACGCCACGAAGAACGGATTGACGTCGGCGAGGGGCTCGTCGGTCGACTGGCCACCGCAGCCCAGCAGCAGAACGAATCCTGCAATAATGAATATTTTTTTCAAAATCATGATTCCTCCGTTCATCTCGAGCGGCGGTATGGTAGCAGGGTTCATCCAGCATCAAACCAAAACCCGAGCATCCGGGAAATCCGTGGTCCGCGCCGCGCTGCCGGAGGCCGATTCAACCATTTGCCTCGGCCGTGCATCTCAAGATGCAGACCGGACACCACTGCGGATGAGCGGGGCCGATTCGGACCTGGAGGCAGATTGTGGCGACTGACCCCTTTGCATCGAAGTTCGAGCAGTTCATGGACACGACGCGGCAGGATGTTCGATTCTCACTGCGGCAGATGGCACGCAGCCCCTGGTTCTCGGCACTCGTTGCCTTGACCCTGGCCATCGGCATCGGGGGCAGCACGGCGATCTTCTCGGTGCTCAAGGGCATCGTCCTTCGCGAGCTCCCCTACCCGGAACCGGAGCGCCTCGTGGCGGTATGGGAAATGCAGGACGGGTCGATTTCATACCAGCCGTTCTCAGGACCCGACTACCTCGACGTTCGAGCGCAGAGCACGACTTTGCAGGAGTTGGGTGTGACGACCGGCCGCTGGTTCAACCTTGCCGCCGACGGATCCCCGGTCCGACTTGAAGGCGCGCGCTGCACGGCGAGCCTGTTCCGGGTGCTCGGCGTCCCGCCGCTCCACGGACGCTCTTTCGTGGAAGACGAAGAAACCGAGGGCAACAATCACGTGGTCCTCCTCAGCCATGGGTTGTGGCAGAGCCAGTTCGGCGGCGAGCCTGATGTGGTTGGACGAAGGGTTCCCGTTGACGGTGTGCCGCACGAGATTGTCGGCGTGATGCCCGAGGACTTTGAATTTCCGACCCCGTGGGGAGGTCGCGACACAACCCAGCTCTGGGCTCCGCTGGTGCCTCCGCACGAGGACTCCGATCGAGGGTGGCATTCCTTCGGCGGGGTGGGAAGACTCGCGGATGGTGTGACCCTGGCCGAAGTCGAAGTCGAGCTCGAGGCGATCGCGGCCCAACTGGCCGCTGCGTACCCGGACACGAATGCACACACCCAGATGTGGGTCGAGCCGATGATGAAGAGAGCCCTCGGCGGGGTTCAGAAGACGATGAGCTTCCTCCTGATCGTCGTCGCACTGGTCCTTCTCATCGCCTGCGCCAACATCGCCAGCATGCTCATGGCTCGTGGAGCGCAAAGGACACCCGAAATCGCGATCCGAAGCTCGGTCGGGGCCGACCGCCACCGTCTTCTTCGCCAACTGCTGACCGAAAGCCTGATCCAATCGATCTTCGGCGGCATTGCCGGCGTGGCTCTCGCAACCTGGGGTGTCGGCGCGCTCGTCGCGATCCTGCCCGGGAACATCCCTCGGGTCGCCGGAATCGAGGTCGACACGCCGGTCCTGGTCTTTGCCGCCCTGACGACCATCGCCGCGGGTCTGCTGTCCGGTCTGGCGCCGGCGCTGTTCGCGGCGCGGACCGAGATCGCCGTTGTCCTGCGGGATGGACTGCTCGGACGCGGCGGCAGCCGCGGGCTCAACCGGTTCCTCGGAGGGCTCGTCGCCGCCCAGATCGCCATCGGCCTGATGCTGGTGAACGCGGCTGTGGTGCTCATCATGAGCTATTCCAACGTCGTCTCGCAGGAGATGAACTTCAAAACCGATGAGGTGATGGTGGCCGGGATTTCGCTGCTCGGACCGAAGTATGAAGAACCTCACCAGCGACGCGCGTTCTATGACGAGCTCATCTCCCGGGTTCAGAGTGTTCCGGGCGTCATCCGAGCCGGACTGACGGGCAAGCTGCCCCTGAGAGGGGGATCGAACGGAGATGTCCTGGTCAACGACGAGATCTTCGATCCCTCCTCGGGACCGGGAAACCTGGTCGAGCACTCGTTCATCGATGAGGGCTACTTCGACGCGATGGGGATCCCGCTGCTGGCCGGACGACCCTTCAACGCCTTCGATCTCGAGGCGGCGAGCGCGGCGGCCGGTCTCGATATTTCGCCGGTGGAGCTGCCGCTGGTCATCAACCGAACCATGGCGGAGCAGATGTGGCCCGGCGAGAACGCACTCGGAAAGCTCGTTCGGCCGCGCAGCGCCGAGGAGCACTACCGGGCGCGGGTCGTCGGCATCGTCGAGGACGTCATGCAGTGGGGGGCGGAGAGGCCGCCGCTTCCGGAGATGTATTTCCCCTACACCTCGGAAGTCTGGGGGCCTCTGTGGGCGAACCTGGTGGTGCAGGCGGAAGGTGATCCGAGCCCGCTCGCCGCGGCGATCCGTGAGACGGTTCGCCGGATCGACCCGCAAATTCCGGTGGCCGAACCGACAACCATGGCGGAGATCCTCCACCAGAGCACCGGCCGGCGTCGCTTCGCCATGCTCCTGATGACCCTCTTCGCCGCGACGGCGTTGGCCCTGATCATTGCCGGCACTTATGGTGTGATGTCGTACTCGGTCTCGCAACGCACCCATGAGATCGGTGTGCGGATGGCCCTCGGCGCCGACAAGGCACTCGTGATCCGCCACTTCCTCACACGGTCCGCGCGTCTGTTCGGACCGGGCCTGGTGCTGGGCCTTGTCGGGAGCCTCGCCGCATCAACCCTGACGCGGAGCATGGTATTCGGGGTCAGTCCCTTGAATCCCATCTTCGTGGCCGCGGGGGTCGGAGCCATGATCATCGTGACATCCGCCGCGGTGACTGTTCCGGTTCTCCGCGCGACCCGGGTGAACCCTGTCGAAGCGCTGAAGGCAGAGTAGATCGTGGTGTCCGATTCCGGACACCCATCGCCCGCGAGTGGACGGAAGACCACCCTTCTAGCGGCAACACGTCACCCGCAGAGCTGGCACGCTCCTTGCGCTACCGCTCGGTGAAAGGTCAATGATGGATATTCTCCGAGAAGGCATCGTCGAGAAGAAACGCCGCAACAGGGGGCTCATCATCGCCGCAGGAGTCGCAGCGGTCGCCGCGGTCACCGTGGTTCTCGCCGGTCTCGAGCCGGCCGCCCCTGCGGTTGACCGTGACACCGTCTGGATCGGCACGGTCGAGCGTGGGGATTTCGAACGGCAGGTGCGCGGCCACGGAACACTGGTTCCGGAGAGCCTGCGCTGGATCCAGGCCCAGACCACCGGACGGGTCGACCGGATCTTCTCCGAGCCGGGGCAGCGGGTCGAGGCCGACGACGTCATCCTCGAACTGGTCAACCCCGAGGTCGAACGGGCCGCGGTGGATGCGGCCAACGCCCTCCGCCGGGCGGAGGCGGAGCTCGAGAGCCTGCGAATGACCCTCGTGTCCACCGAGCTCGACCGCCGGGCAGATGCGGCCGCCGTCAAGGCCGAGCACACCCGCGCGACCCTGCAGGCCGAGGCCGATCGCGAGCTCTTCGAAAAGGGCCTGATCTCGGACATCCAATTGCGCTCGTCCGAGGCCGTCGCCGAGTCCCTCACCACCCAGCTCGAGATCGAGAATCAGAGGATGGAAATGACCGCCGATGCGACCCGGGCGCGGCTCGACGCCAAGCTCGCCGAGGTCGAGCAGCAACGTGCGCTGCACGATCTCCGCGCCGCACAGCTCGACGATCTGGCTGTCCGAGCCGGTATCGCCGGAGTGGTGCAGGAGGTTCCGGTGGAGATCGGCCAGCAGGTTGCCGCCGGCACCATGCTCGCCAGAGTCGCCGAACCGACCGTCCTCCAGGCCGAGCTCCGGGTCCCGGCAACGCGCGCACGTGATGTCCGTCCCGGTCAGTCGGTCAGCGTCGACACCCGCAACGGCGTCGTCGCGGGTGCCGTGACCCGCGTCGACCCATCCGTCCAGGAAGGCTCCGTCATGGTCGAGGTCCGTCTCGACGGATCCCTTCCGGAGGGCGCACGACCGGACATGGCCGTGGACGGCGCGATCCAGATCCAGTTGCTCACCGATGTGCTCTTCATCGGTCGGCCCGTCCAATCCCAGGAAAACGCAACCATGGGATTGTATCGGCTCGAGTCCGACGACAAGCACGCACACCGCGTGAGCGTCAAGCTCGGCGGTTCCTCGGTGGACACCATCGAGATCATCGACGGTCTCGCCGAGGGGGACCGCATCATTCTCTCGGACACTTCGCGCTGGGACGACAACGAACGCATCAGGTTGAACTGAAACAAGGAGCAGAATCGTGACCAACAACGACACACCGCTGATCAAAATGGCCGGACTCAAGAAGGTCTTTCTCACCGACGAGGTCGAAACTCACGCCCTCTCCGGAGTTCACCTGGACATCCAACCCGGCGCCTTTGTCACCATCGCCGGCCCTTCGGGGGGCGGTAAGTCGACTCTGCTGTCCATCATGGGCCTGCTCGACACCCCATCCGAGGGAAAGTACGAGCTCAACGGCCACCCGTCGGAGAATCTCTCGGTGCGGGAGCGGGCGCAGCTGAGAAACAAGGCCATCGGCTTCATCTTCCAGAGCTTCAACCTGATCGGCGATCTCACGGTCTTCGAGAACGTGGAGCTCCCCCTGGTCTACCGAAACACCCCGTCCACGAAACGCAGGACCATGGTCCGCGAGGCCCTCGAGCAGGTGGGGATGGAGCACCGGCTCAACCACTACCCGTCGCAGCTCTCCGGCGGCCAGCAGCAGCGGGTGGCGGTCGCCCGCGCCCTGGTCGGCAAGCCCTTGATCCTGCTTGCCGACGAACCCACCGGCAACCTCGACTCACGCAGCGGCGAGCAGGTCATGAGCCTGCTCAAGGGGCTCCACGCCGACGGCGCCACCATCTGCATGGTGACCCACGATCCCCGCTATCTCAAGTACGCCGAACGCACGATCCACCTCTTTGACGGTCAGATCGTCGACGAGACGGATCCGGCGGTCCTGGAAGCGGCGATCTGACCGGACCGAAAGGGAGCATCCACCATGAATGACCTGATCAAGGACATCCGCTTCGGTCTCAGAATGCTGGCGCGGCAGCCGATCGTCACCACGATCTGCCTCCTCACCCTCGGCCTCGGGATCGGTGCGAGCACCGCGATCTTCAGCGTGGTCGATGCGACGCTGCTGACGCCGCTTCCGTTTCCCGAACCCGACCGACTGGTCGCGGTCTCCGCGTCCAAACCCGCCGCCGGCTGGCCGTTCATGACCATCTCCTACCCCAACTTCAAAGACTGGTCCGAGCAGAGCTCTTCATTCGAGGCCACCGGCATCTACGGTGTCGACGCGGTCAACGTCCGCGGCGAGGAGCACCCCGACCGCTTCACCGCGATTCGCGCCTCGGCCGGCGTGCTCGAGGTCCTTCGGGTTCAACCTGTCGTCGGGCGCGTGCACGATGCCTCCAGCGATCGGGCCGACGCCGATCCCGTCGTGCTTCTCTCCGACGCGGTGTGGCGCGAGCGTTTCGCGGCCGCACCGGACGTGGTCGGACGCCTCCTTTCCATCAACGAGGTGCCGCACGAGATCATCGGAGTCCTGCCGCCCGAGACCCGGTCCGCCATCGGCCGCTTCGACATCTGGCTGCCGTTCACCTACGGCGACGTCAGGGAGAACCGCTCCAGCCGCCACTACGCCGGGCTCGCCCGGCTGAAACCCGGATCCACGATCGAGGATGCGAACATTGAGCTCGCGGCGATTGCCGATCGGCTGGCCGAGATCTACCCGGATTCCAACCGCGGTTACTCCGCCAACACAAGGTCCCTGACCGAGGTTCGTCTCGGCAGCCGGACGCGCTCGGTGGTGGTCGTCCTTTGCGCCGCCGTCGGCTTCGTCCTGCTCATCGCCTGCGTCAACATCGCCAATCTCCTCCTCAGCACCGCCGGAAGCCGCGAGCGCGAGTTCGCCGTCCGCACCGCTCTCGGTGCCGGACCGAGAAGGCTGCTGCGGCAGCTCATGACGGAGTCCATGCTGCTGGCCGTGGGCGGCGGAATCCTCGGCATCGTCATCGCCATCTGGAGCGTCGATCTGCTCACCGCGAGTCTTCAGACCACGGTCCGATTCATCGGCGAGACCGGTGTCGACGGCCGGGCCCTCGGATTCAGCCTTTTCATACTGCTGGCGACAACGGTCGGATTCGGACTTCCCGTGGCTTTCCGGGTGTCTGGATCGAATTTCTCCGAGATTGTCCGCTCGAACTCGCGGTCCGGGTCCGGAACCCGTCGGGACCGGTTCCGACGCGAGGCGCTGGTGGTGGCCCAGGTGGCTCTCGCCCTCGCCCTCATGATCAGCGCAGCGCTGATGATCCGGAGTCTGGTGAACCTCAAGACCGTCGATCCCGGTTTCGAGACGGAAAACCTCCTCACCCTCAGAGTCCTGCTCCCCCAAAAAACCTATTCCACGGATGCCGAGGTCAGCTCGTTTTACGAGCGGAGCATCCGCGAGATCACCGCGATACCCGGTGTCAAATCGGTTTCTGCGACAACCACCATTCCCCTAGTCGGAAGCACCGCCAATACCGGTGTCTCCATCGAGGGTCAGCCAATCGCGGATCCGGCGGACACCGTCTTTGTCGGCGCCGAGGGGATCGTTCCCGGCTATCTCGAGACCATGGGGATCACGCTCCTCGAAGGTCGCGAGTTCACTTCGTATGACCGAGCAGCCGACGAGACGGTCGTCATCGTCAGCCGATCCACGGCCCGCCACTTCTGGCCCGACGAAAGTGCTCTCGGCAAACGCATGAAGTACGGCAGTCCCGACGCGGGGAATCCATGGATGACAGTCGTCGGAGTCACGGAGGACTTCCTCTACACATCACTCGAGTCAGAGCCCCGTTTCGAGACCCTGTACCCTGCGTTGGCGTTTTCCCCACGCGCCATGACCTTTGTCGTGCGAACCAACGGCAACCCCGCATCCGCAACGGGCGACGTCCAGAACGCGATCTGGAGGGTGGGACCGGACCTCGCGATCTACCAGGTCGACACCATGGACGACATCGTCGCCCGGAACACACGGTCCGTCGACAGCCTGACAAACCTGCTCGGCGGATTCGGTCTCGTCGCCCTGGTCCTGGCACTGGGTGGCCTCTACGGAGTGATGTCGTTCACGGTCGGGCGGAGAACCCGGGAAATCGGTCTTCGCATGGCCCTCGGGGCGCAGGCGCGCTCGATCCTGCGCACCATTCTCTTCCGGAGCACCATCCTTGTGGTCGTGGGTTTGGCGGTGGGCGGAGTCATCGCCCTTCTGCTGACCCGTTCCCTCAACCAGGTGCTCTTCGAGATCGGCGCCTTCGACCCGGTGGCCTATGGGGCGGTCGCCGCCGTCATGCTCGTGGTCGGCATTCTGGCCGGACTCGTTCCGGCTGTGAAGGCGGCCCGCGTCGACCCGGTCCTCGCACTTCGTCATGAAGAAAACGCTCTCGACGCAACGGATATCCCGTTGAGGACGGTCGCCTCCGACGGGGTGGGTTCGAAAGCAGGCTGGAAGCCTGCTCCACAATGGCGATCCGCTCGTTGTGGGGCGGGTTCCAAAGCAGGCTGGAAGCCTGCTCCACAATGGCGATCTGTTCGTTGTGGGGGTGGGCTCCAAAGCAGGCTGGAAGCCTG
>JARFRM010000300.1 GCA_029287235.1 Thermoanaerobaculales bacterium | reverse complement strand
TGTGTATAAGAGACAGGCTCTGGACCGTCCGTCTCGGCAACCAGGTCATCGTGACCAGCACCGAGCAGAACTTCAGCCACACCTTCAAGGATCCGGGTTTCTACGACGTCGAGCTCATCGCGACCAACTGCGCCGGTTCCGATACCACGACGCGAACGCTCGAGATCATCGATGTCGTCGAACCCGAACCGGACACCTTCCTGGTTCCATCGGCGGTCCACACTCCGGGTCTGAACCAGACCCTGTGGAAGACCGATCTTCGGATCTTCAATCCGGGGGACGATCCGGTCATGGTGCGGATCGAATACCTCCCCGAGGACACCGACAACACCCAGACCGTGATTCACGCCATCGAGTTCAACCTCGAGCGGCGGGGCACCCGGGTCTTCGAAGACATTGTCGGCGATATCCCCGGAGTCCAGGGCGACACCAACAAGGGCTCGCTCCGATGCAGCTTCGGAGAGGGGACCGAGGTCGCGCCGCTCATCATGTCGAGGACCTTCAACGAGACACCCGTAGGCACCTTCGGACAGTTCGTGGGTGCGGTTCCGGTCAGGGAGAACGAAGATGGATTCATGCTCCTGACCGGTCTTGCCGAGAACCTCTACTACCGGTCAAACCTGAGTCTGGCCAATTTCTCCGACCGCACGGCGTGGGGTGTGTCCGTCAAAGTTCTCAGCGATCGCGGCGAGATCATCGGCGAGCCCATCAACGTGGCGATCAAGCCCCACAGTACGACCCAGATCATCAGGGTCGCCGAGCAAGCCGGGATTCTGTCCGACCTCGACATCTACTCGCTCTACATCTTCGCCAACGGTTTCGATCTCTCGGCGAGCGTGTCCATCGTGGACAACGCCACCGGTGATCCGGTGCACGTTGAGTCGGTGGACAAGAGTGGGGACGTCTTCTGGGTGCCCGGTGTCGCTCATCTGGAGGGCGCCAACAACTCCCAGTGGCGTTCGGACATCACCTTCTTCAACACCACCCTGGATTGGGTCTCCACCCGGGTCGAGTATGTCTCTCCCGAAAACAACCAGATCGGGTTCACCCCGGTCATGCTGCTCGACACGGCATCGGCCAACGCTTCGGCCTTCAAGAGCGTGCTCGCTGACTCGATGTTGCCGTCCGGGGTCGAGTCCAAGGGTTACTTCGTGATCACCAGTCGCGACGGTTCGCCCCTGCCGCAGGTGGTGGCCAAGACCTACAATGTCGATCAGCACGGTGGGACCTTCGGTCAGAACCTCAAGGTGTTCAGCGGTTCAGACCTCATCGAAGAGGGAGAGGCGGGCTTTATCACCGGGGTCACGAACTCGTCCGAAAACACCGTAGGTTTCCGGACCAACGTCGGTGTCCTCAACACCAGTGAGAACAACACCGCAGCGGTCGAGATCAAAATCTTCGACACCGCCGGGGTGCGGGTCGGCTGGATTCCGAATCTCCAGGTCGGTCCCGGAGTGCTTCTTCAGGGCAACATCTTCGAGTTCGCCCATATCGGGGACCTGGATATGCACGGATCGGTGGAGATCAGAGTGCTGTCGGGCGGTCCGGTGGCGGCCTACGCATCGCAGATCGACAATCGGACCCAGGATCCCATCCTGATCCCGGCCATCGAGGTGCCCGGAGCCGCGGTGGAGTAGACCGGCGAAAGCGGTTCAAACGCGTACACACGTCGCAACAGGGCGGCCCGTTGGGCCGCCCTTTTTCTTTTCGGACCTCTCGGACTCGGTCGTCCCGGCTCCGCCCGACGGGCTTTGCCGTGGCAAGCGGAGTCCCTCGCTCCCAATGACACACCCATGTCACCCTGAGCGGAACGACCTCCGAGGTCGCGAAGTCGAAGGGCCCCCCGAGAATCGGCGCGATGTGGAGGACGAGTAGACCGTGCCAATCCGGTGGGGGACCTTTCGACTCGGTCGTCGGACTCCCTCGCTCAAGGTGACAGGGACCGGTTGTTCTTGTCATTCCACTGGTAGCCGCCGTCCGGCAGCGTGGCGGGGCTCAGGGTCACACGGCTCATGGCGCGCTCCCGGCGATCTCTCGCCTTGGACGATCCTGAAACCGGGACCGTGAACGCGATGGTTGTGGGGGCGGCCATCCTGGCCGCCCTTCATTCCCGTTCCAGTCAAGACGGCATCACCATGAAGTCAGATCGACCACCGGCCGGGCGCCGAATGCCGGCAATTTTCACCAGCATTTCAGCTGGTGAAAATCGCTAGCCCGACCTTCTCACCAATTTTCGTCACGAGGGCGTCGAGGCGCTGTGCACAGCTGGGTGCTGTGCATCGTCGGCCGCAGTAGGAAATTGGTGAGAAGGTCGGGCTAGAGCACATCGCCGGCGTCGAGCCGTTCCTTTTCGCTGGGGTGGATGAAGATCGAAAGATCCAAGGGCCCGATGGTTGTCGACTCGATCTTGGTCACCCGGACGTGGCCATTCTCCACTCCGTTGAGATCAATCCCATCCAACAGAACCTGAGCCGGCAGGTTGAGTCCGTCGACGTCCTGCCGCGTGAGGGTTCGGTATCGGATACCTTCATCTCTCACTGCGCGGAACTCGGCGGGCGGTTGGAACTCGGCCCCGAGAACGAGATTGCTCTCGCGGCTGATGAAGATCTTCCAGGTGGTGATCATGGTCGGGGCGGCAAAGAAATCGGGATCGAACGCGACCTCGATGACCCAGGCCGGAGTGTTGTCGAACTTGGCCTCGGAGACCGTGGTGCCAAGCAGGACCCCATCCATGCGGAGCGAGAAAGGCAGCAACAAAGGGAAGACGGCCTGCCGGATCGTTCCGGCCGCCATGCGAGGAGTCTGGACGCGGGTGTCGAGCTCGCCCTGCATGATGGCCCATCCGGTGCCGTTGTTGAGCACGAGACTGGTTCCGCCGTCGAGTTCGATGCGGATATTCTCCAGCCGACCCCCGTGGACGGTTGCAGTGAGATCACGAACGGTGGCCGAGCCGTCGGAAGTGGTTTCTTCCTGGCGAATCGCCATCCGAAGCATGTCGTGAGTGGCGAGGGTCGACGTGGTCTCGGCTGCCGAGATCGCCCGCTCTACCAGGCTGTCGACGGTGGGCGTTTCGGCCGAGGCGAAGCCGGTCAGCGAGGCGAAGACGGCGACGAGCAGGGGCGTGAGGTGACGTCGGTTCATGGTTCTCTCCTTGGAAGAGGAGGCTTCGCCCGCAGTCCATACCCGGTGAAGTCTGCGAACCGACGGCGCTCCCCACATCGATCCCGAGCATTATAGGTCGAACGGTTCTGCATGGTCTTCGAGGTTACAGGGTGTTTACAGTCGTTCGCGCGTCCGTGGTATCTTTCGCTCCATCATGGATTTGACTCCGGGTCACTCCGCCGTCACCGTGCGAGAGGTTCACAAGTGGTACCGGGTCTATGCGTCGCCGACGGAGCGGATCAAAAGGGTGATCGGACGCCGGAGCCGCCACCTCGATATCCAGGCCCTCAACCACGTCAGCCTCGAGGTCGAGTCGGGGACCGCCATCGGGGTCATCGGTGAGAACGGCTCGGGCAAGTCGACCCTGATGAAGATCATCGCCGGCACCACCAGCCCAACGGTGGGCGATGTCGAGGTCAGAGGAACCGTGGCGGCCATCCTCGAGCTCGGCGCCGCCTTCCACCCGGAGTTCTCCGGTCAAGACAACGCGATGCTCTACGGGGCTCTGATGGGCCTCGACAAACAGGAGATGGAGAGCCGACTCGAAGACATCTTCGCCTTTGCCGAGCTTGGCGAGTTCATCCACCACCCGGTCAAGAGCTACTCCACCGGTATGGCGATGCGGCTCGCCTTTGCCGTCGCCACCCACGTCGATCCCGATGTTCTGGTGGTGGACGAAGCGTTGGCGGTCGGGGACGGCTACTTTCAGAAGAAATGCATCGACAAGATCCGCGAGATCAAGGACCGGGGAACAACCATCGTCTTCTGCTCGCACGCCATGTACTTCGTGACCATGTTCTGCGATCGCGCCGTCTGGCTCGCCGGGGGCCGTGTCGAGCGGGAGGGCCCGGCCCAGGTGGTGGTTGACGCTTACGAGGCACACCTGCAGGCGAGGAACATGCGGCGGGTTGGCGCCGGGGATGCCGAGGCTGACTCCGGTGCGGCAGTCACCGCCCAGGGGAAGAAGGTGGGTCGGATCACAGCGGTACGTCCCGGGGGGAGTTCCACCGGTCTTCCTCTCAACCTCAGCGCCGGCGACGAGCTCGTCGTCGATGTGGAATTCACCAGCTCCGATCCCGAGGAGCCGTTTCATCTCGCGGTAACTCTCGACACCCTGGACGGCCGCTGCGTCCTCGCCGCCTCCACCAAGCGCGACGGCGCCGATCCCATCAGCGGCGACACCCGATATCGCCTTCAGTTCAGGGCCCCATCACTGCCCATCGCAGCCGGCACGTTTCACGTTTATGCCTTTCTCCTCGATGAGAGCGGGCTCTACAACCACGACCAGGTGATCCTCACCGAGGCCGTGCGATTCGAGTCTTCACGGTGGACGCCGTCGCTGATCGACGTCGAGCATCGGTGGGAGAGGCTTTGACCGACCGTCGGTCCCTCAGGATCAACTACCTGCTCGAAGACACCGCGCTTTTCGGCGGCGTCAAGGTGGTCCTGCACCACGCCGATCTGCTGCGCCGGGCCGGCCACCGGGTCACCGTCGTCAGCCGCGGACCCAGACCTACGTGGTACCCGACCGCCGACGATTTTCGCATGGTTCCAGAGTTCACCGCCGAACACGTTCCGGACGCCGAGCTTCACGTGGCGACCTTCTGGACCACCGTGGCCGCGGCAGTGGCATTGCCCACCGGCCGGCCGGTTCACTTCTGCCAGGGATTCGAGGCCGCCCTCGAGCACAACCGCGATGAGCACCCGAAGATCCTCGAAGCCTACTCCACGGTCATCCCGACCTGGACCGTCTCATCCCATCTCGCCGCTCTCAATCGGGACCGATTCCAACGCCCGGTCAGGATCGTGCCGCCGGCGCTCGAACCGTACTGGCAGCCGATGGATCGATCGGGGCCGGGACCCCGGCCCAGGGTGCTCGTCGCCCACCCCTTCGAGTTCTACATGAAGGGGGTCGACACCGCCCTCGACGCCGTTCGATTGCTGCGGCAGCGAGGGGTCGATCTCCAGCTCGTCCGGCTGTCGCAATGGCCACTCTCGGATGCCGAGAGGGAAGTGATGGAGCCGGACGAGTTCCACCATCATCTCGATCCGCCAGAGGTCGCCGTCCTCCTGAGGGGATGCGACCTCCTGCTCGCGCCGTCGTGGGAATCCGAGGGCTTCGGGCTGGCGGTTCTCGAGGCCATGGCCTGTGGTCTGCCGGTGGTGGCATCGCGGATCCCGTCGCACCAGGGCTTCGCCTCGGGGGCGGCGGAGCTGGTGTCCTCCGGCGATGCCGAGGCATTTGCTGCCGCGGCCGAGCGGATTCTCGCGAGTGGACTGAAATGGCGAACCATGCGCCGGTGCGGGCTCGAACGGGCCGAGTGCTTTTCTGAGGAGGCGGTGGGAACGACTCTGGACGACGTCGCCCACTGGGCCGCCTCGGGTGGGTGGGGGCAAAGGGCGTGAAGATCTCGTTGATCTCCGTCTGCCACCACTCGTCGGGTGTGTTGCCCGAGTGCGTCGAGAGTTTTCGGCAGCAGGCAATGACGGCCGGATTCCTGCCCGAGGTCATCGTGGTCGAACACTCCGAAGACGATCACGAAGCGTCGATGGTCGAGGCGACCCGGCCCGACCGCGTCCTGCGGCGACCGAATCGAGGTTACGCCGCCGGCCTCAACGCGGGAGTGTCGGAAGCTTCGGGCGAGCTCCTTCTTCTCGGGAACCCGGATATCGTCTTCCTAGAAGGCAGTGTCGGTGCGCTGGCGGACGTGGTTGCGGATGGCGTGGATGTTGCCGGCCCTCAGTTGTTCTGGGATCGCGCCGGTGAGCTCATCCTGCCGATCCCGGACGACCCGAGCCCGGCCGCCGAGTTGGCCCGGATCATGCGCCGGCGGTGGCCGAGTCGCCGCGCCCTGGAGCGGGCCATCGAGCGGAGTTGGCGGGTGTGGACCGCGGACAATCCCTGCCCCGTTCCGTCCCTCCGCGGTCCCCTGCTCGCCCTGAGTCGCGACACCGCTCGACGACTCGGGCCACTGGACGAGGGGTACTTCCTCTACTACGAGGAGACCGAGTGGTTGTGGCGGGCCCGTCGGTTGGGCGCCCGACTGGCGTTGGTCCCGGGTTCGAGGGTGGTCCACCGATGGGGGCACTCGACGAGCCGTCACGGTGACAGCGCCGTCGTGGAGGAGCGGTCGCGGGTCCGCTTTTTTGAGCGGAACTACCCACGACTCGTTCGGGCGCTGCTGAGTCGGATGGCCCCGCGGGTGGAACCGCCGGGGCCGGACTTCACCGAGGTCGAGCGGCCTTCGGAGATTCCCGAGACCGAGGCCGACGTTTGGCTGATCTCGATCGTAGACCGGATGCAGCCATCCATGGGGAGCCTTCGGGTGTCCTCGGTCCCTCCGGCGATCCTCGAGATCGCGGGGATCGATCGCTGGTACGCTGTGGCGGCCAGGCGGGAGGGCGGTCGTTGGCGACAGCTGGGGAGATGGACGTGGCAGACACGGTGAAGAAGTCCGAGCTCGTGATGAGGCCCTTTTCTCCGGCTGACGAGGTGGCCGTCAACGATGGTTTCAACGCCGCGTTCAACCTCGATCGGAGCCTCGACGAGTGGGCGTGGAAGTTCCCGCCCCAGCCGGAAGGTCGGCTCATCATGCTCGCCGAGATCGAAGGCGATCTCCTCGCCCACTACGCCGGGATGCCGGTGCGATTCACCATCGATGGGCGGGAGTGGAGCGCGGCCCAGATCGTCGATGTCTTCTCTACCCGTGCCGCCCGCCGCGGGTTCACCCGCAAGGGGGTGTGGGTGCGGACGGTCGAGGCCTTTTTCGAGACCTTCGGCGAGTCGGGTCGGGCCACGCTGCTTTACGGCTTTCCCAGCCCCCGGCCTCTGCGGCTCGGTGTGCTCCAGCTCGGATACGACGCCGTCGATCCCCAGCCCATCGTCTATCTGTCGCGCCCACCTGCGGCGGCGGTATCGAGCCGGTGGCGCCACCTCTACCGGGCCGAGCTTGCCGCCGACTGGGAGCCCCGCCTCGATGATCTGTGGCGCCGGGCGCGACCGTCGTATCCGGTGGCGGTCATCCGCGATGCCGACCGCGCACTCCACCGATTCGCCGGGCATCCATCGATCCACTACCACCGATTTCTGATTTTCCCCCGACTCGCGAGCACACCGGTGGCTTTCGTCGTCTTCAGGACCGACGAGGGCCGGTGCCGCTGGGTCGATCTGCTGTGGGACCACCGTCACCCGGGTGCGCTCGAGCTGGCCAATCAACTGTCCATCGTTCTCGCAGCCGAAACCGGAGCCGAGCTCGAGGAGCTCTGGCTCAACGGCGACCCCGATGGTCGGAAGCTGCTCGAGGGTCGGGGATTCACTCGGAGCGAGGTGCCGGGCCAGCTGGTGATGGTGGCGCGGGCCTTCCACTCCGAGCTCGATGTCACCGATCTCGACGGCAGGGTCTATCTGACCATGGCGGATGCGGATCTGGTGTAGCCCGAATCGTTCACGAGTGATCTGCTACAAGGCGAGATGTGCGTCGCGTGGCGGCGCTTTCTCGAAATCGTCGCTCGACTTACCGTAAGTACGCCTTCGCTCCCATTTCTTGCGAGATCGCCGCCACGCTTGCACCTGTCGCCTTTCGCGACGAACCCTCACGAATGATGCGGGCCAGATTGCAGAGTCGCGGGGTTGAACCGCGAGGACGCAAGGGGCGCGAAGACATCACACCATCGCAGGGGCCGCCCGCAGATCACACGGATAGGCACAGATTTCGTCGCACGCCACGCATCGCAGTTTGCCCGCAAATCACGCAGATAGACGCCGATTCCATCGCACCATCGCAAGGTTGAAACGCAAAGACCGCGAAGGTCATCCATCGCAAAGAGGCGCAAAGTCATCGCATTGGAGAGTTGGCGAATCTGAGTTTCGGGGTCGTCTGACTTCGGGGGGATGCCAAGGTCACCGGAAGGACAGTGAAGGGCAGCCAGGATGGCTGCCCCACAATCATCGCATCAGGGTTTTGGGTGGAGGAGGCGCCAGGTGATGGCTCGGACGTCATCGAAGAGTTGGATGGCTTCGTCGGCTCGTGAGCTTTCAATGGAGCCGGTGCCGACAAGGAGACGGAGATGGGAGTCGACCTCGCGGGCGGAACCGTAGGCGATTCGCCAGTGGTAGAGACGATCGCGGCCCGAACGCCCTCGACCTTCGGCGATGTTTGCTGAGACCGATGATGCCGATCGAATGACCTGATCAGCGATGGGTTTCAAGGGTGCAGGAACGCGCATCACGAGCGAGATGGCGATGGTTGCGGCTCTGTAGGCCTTGTCCTGGGCATCGAATCCGGTTTGAGGAGCGGTCTGTTGCATGGTCACCTCCGGGTTGTTCATGACTCCCCGAGAGCCGATGGGATGAGTCGTGTCAAGGGTCGCCTCCGAGGCGACTTGTCTTGCCCTTGACTCGACTCATCCCATCGGCTACGAGTGAAATGACAAACAACCCGGAGTGACCATGCGACTGATCGCGGTTCCGGTTCCGGTTCCGGTTCCGGTTCCGGTTCCGGTTCCGGTTCCGGTTCCGGTTCCGGTTCCGGTTCCGGTTCCGGTTCCGGTTCCGGTTCCGGTTCCGGTTCCGGTTCCGGTTCCGGTTCCGGTTCCGGT
>JARFRM010000294.1 GCA_029287235.1 Thermoanaerobaculales bacterium | reverse complement strand
ACACATGCACATCGCGCTGGGGGAAGGGAATCGAGATCTTCTCGGCGTCGAATCGGATTTTGACCTCGCGGGTGATGTCCCAGTAGACATCCCAATAGTCGTCGGTCTTGACCCAGGGTCGCACCACGAAATCCACCGATGACTCCCCGAGGTTGTGCAGCTTGACCACGGGCTCGGGGTCGTCGAGCACCATTTCGTGGGCGTTCACGATCTCCGTCAGCACCCGCTCGGCGTGGGGAATGTCGTCGGCGTAGCCGATCCCGAAGACCATGTCGATCCGGCGCACGGTCTGGGCGGTCACGTTTTTGATGACATTGCCCCAGATCATCGAGTTGGGAATCACCAGCGTCTGGTGATCCACCGTGAGAATCGTCGTCGACACCAGGGTCATGTTCTCGACCTTCCCGATGGCTCCGGCGGTCTCGATGAGATCGCCCACGTCATACGGCCGGTACAGGAGGATCATCATTCCCGAAGCGAAGTTCGACAGGGTGTCCTGGAGGGCAAAACCGATGATGAAACCTGCAACTCCGAGACCGGCGAGCAGCGGCCCGACCTGAAAACCGAGCTGTGACAAGGCCACGAGCAGCCCGAAAATCATCACCAGGCTGCTGGTGACCGACAACGCGGTGCGTTCAAGCAGCACCGACACCTGGAGATGCGACCGGCTGATGGCCTTGCGGACGACCTTACGCGCGACCCTCGAAAGCACCCTGAAGACGAAAAGAATGAGAACGAAGAGAACCGCCTTGAGGATCAGGCTCGGCCCATTCTCGGTGATCCATTCCATGGTCGAATCGCCCCAACCCTTCAAGAGGCCACCGATGACCTCGCGGCTGAAGAGCCCGGTGGTGATCTCACCCGTGACCTGGAAAAGCAGCTGCTGATTGTCGGCTGTATCGAGATCGAGGGCCTCCATCATGCCCGTCATGGCGGCCAGTCGATCAACGTACCGCCCGAGGTCGGCCTCGAGGAGATCGGACTCGGCGACGAACTCCGTATTCGACGGATCCACCTTCAGCCGCCCCTTGACCCTGGTGATCCGCTCCTGGGTGAGCAGGATCCGGCCGGCGACCAGTTCGGCGCGGTCCATCAGGCGTCCGGTCAGGAACTCGCGCTCCGCTACCGTGTCGGCTCCGAAATCCTCCATCGTCTCGGTGAGTTCCAGAAGCATCTCGAGGACCCGGTCGAGCCAGTCGTTGGCGACGATCGAAGCCCGCCGGTTGTTGTCGAGATCCTCGGGTGAAGCGTCCTCGCGGGACGACCGCAGCTTCTTGAGTTCATCCTGGGTCTCTCCGATGACCCGCTGGAGCATTGCCGACGTCCCGTCCAGGGCGGTCTTCAGCTCGGCCCGATCATTTGCGACATCCAGACCGGAAGTCTCTCGCTCGATGACATTCGCGACAAACGCATCGAGATCGGCCATGAACTCGCCGACGAGCTCGTAACCTCGTTCCCGGAGCGCCTTCCGCTCATCGCCCTTGGCGGCGCGGATCTGGTCACCGATGCGGCTCATCTCCGCTTGCTTCTCGGCGATGGACGATGCGAGATCCCCGGCGGCGGTTTCGAGTTTCGATTCGGAACCACGCGCCGCATCGGGACCCTCCTGGGCGTGAACTCCCGGCAGCGACACGAAGCCGGTCATCAAAACGATGAGGAGCGCGACGCAACGACGAGACATTTTCCTCATTATTCTTCTCCACGAAAAATGTCGAGCAAGGCCAGCACGGGATCCCGGATCAGGACTGACTAGCCGCGACTGCCCCAACACGATCTTCCGAACATCGATTCCCCACCGATCTCGGAATCCGCGTCCACCGGAATCGGTTGTTGCCAGAGAGGGCAAGCTGCCCTAAGCTCGCCGTGGGTGCGCACCGATCGGTGACGACGGTGACGCGTCGACCCGCAGACCGAAAACACGGACTTGATCCAAAGGACAGGTACCGACATGAAGACACCCACCTACGGGCTCGTCGGCCGCGGCCGTCTGGCCAGCCACATGGCCCACTACCTCGGGCTCGAGGGGCACGACGTCGTGGTCTGGCACCGCGATCTGAAGATCGGCCCCGAAGAGCATCTCCGTGACACCGACGTCATCCTGCTCGCCATCAGCGACCACGCCATCGGCGGATTTCTCGACCGACACCCGGACTTCGGCAACCACATGGTTGTGCACTTCTCGGGTGCGCAGATCGTGGAAGGAGCGCACGGTCTCCACCCGCTCATGACTTTCGGGCCCGAGCTCTACCCTCAGGAGACCTACCGCTCGATCCCCTTCGTCACCGAGAGTGGAGGCGCCGGGTTCCACGATATCTTCCCGGGGCTGCAGAACCCCTCCTGGAGCATCGATCCCGATGACAAGCCCCTCTACCACGCCCTGTGTGTGTTGGCCGGAAACGTCACGACCATCCTGTGGGCCAAGGCGATGGGAGATTTCGAGCACCGACTGGGTCTTCCGGGCGACATCCTCCGCCCCTATCTCCGGCAGAGCGCGGTCAACAGCCTCGACCGCGGGATGGGTTCGCTGACCGGCCCCTTCGCCCGGGGAGATCGAAACACCATCGACCTCGATCTCGAGGGGCTCCGAGGCGACCCGTTTCGCGAGGTCTACGTCGCCCTCGCCAAGACCTTCGATCCACTGGAGGCGAACACATGATTCTCCAGGATTTCGCGAAGAAGAAGAGCGCCGGAGCCCCCATCTCCATGGTGACCTGCTACGACGCCTGGAGCGCGGCCCTGATCGCCGAAACCGACATCGACTGCATTCTGGTCGGCGACAGCCTCGCCATGGTGGTCTACGGCCACGACACGACCCTGCCGGTGGACACCGACACCATGGCGGCCCACACCGCGGCCGTGCGCCGCGGTGCACCCGATGCGTTTCTCATCGGCGACATGCCGTTTCTCTCCTATCGACGAGGACTCGAGGCGGCCATGGACAACGTCGCCAAGCTCATCCGGGCCGGCGCACAGGCGATCAAGCTCGAGGGCGCAGCGGGCAACACCGAGCTCATCCGCCACCTCGTCGAGTCGGGGGTCCCGGTGATGGGACATCTCGGACTCACCCCGCAGTCGGTCCACAAGCTCGGTGGATTCAAGGTCCAGGCGAGGGGCGACGCGGCGGCTGCATCCCTGATCGATCAGGCCCTCGAGCTCGAAGCCGTCGGTTGTTTCGCCATCGTGCTCGAAGCCGTGCCGGGGAAGGTGGCGAAAGCCGTGACCGCGAAACTCGAGATCCCCACCATCGGGATCGGCGCCGGTCGCCATGTCGACGGCCAGGTGCTGGTCCTCCAGGATCTCCTCGGTCTCAGCGGCACGTTCCGTCCGAAGTTCGTCCGCACCTGGCTCGACGGCTCGACGCTGATCCGCGACGCCCTCCAGGCGTACCACCGCGATGTCTCCGAGGGGAGCTTCCCGAACGGCGAGGAAAGCTACGAATGATCGACGTCATCAACGACATCGGCGAGACCCGCCGGCGGATGACCGAAGATCGGACCGCCGGTCGCTCCATCGGCCTCGTCCCGACCATGGGCGCCCTCCACGACGGTCACCTGAGCCTCATCGAGCGCGCCCGCAGCGAAAACGACCGTGTCGTCGTATCGATCTTCGTCAACCCCACCCAGTACGACGATCCGGCCGATCTCGAACGCTATCCGAGGACGCTCGCCGCCGATGTCGAGCGCGCCGAGGGCGTCGGGGCAGATCTGATCTTCCACCCGAGCCCGGAGGACATCTACCACGACGCCTATCGCTATCGGGTCACCGAGTCCGAGTTCAGCCGCCGGCTCGAGGGCGCGCACCGGAAGGGCCACTTCGACGGGGTGCTGACCGTGGTGCTGAAGCTGCTCAATATCGTTGGTGCCGATCGCGCCTACTTCGGTGAGAAGGACTGGCAGCAGCTCCAGCTCGTGAGAGACATGGCGGCGGCCTTCTTCCTCCCCACCCACATTGTCGCCTGTCGCATCATCCGCGAGGTCGACGGTCTTGCCATGAGTTCCAGGAACATCCACCTGACCGATGACCAGCGAAAGCTCGCGCCCGAGCTCCACCGGACTCTCGCGAGCAAATGGTCTGCCGATGAGATGACTCGACACCTCGCCTCCACGGGATTCGAGGTTGACTATGTGGAGCGGCGCGACGGGCGGGTCCTCGGCGCCGTTCGACTCGGGAAAGTGAGGTTGATCGACAATGTCCAGATCTAAGGTCCTGCTCCAGGTCACGGGATCCATCGCCGCGTTCAAGGCGGCAACACTGGCGTCGCTCATGACGGACGCCGACGTCGATGTCCAATGCGTCATGAGCGAAGGCGCGCGAAACTTCCTCGGAGAGTCGACCCTGGAGGGTCTGACGCGCCGCCCCGTGCAGAGCGACCTCTTTGAGAGCGGACGCGCCCACGATCACATCAATCTCGCCGACTGGGCGGATCTTCTCCTCCTCTACCCCGCCTCCGCCAACCACATCACCCGTCTTCGGGCGGGGCTCGCCGACGACCTCATGGGTTGCCTCTTCCTCGCCAACAACTTCCGAAAGCCCTATTGGATAGCCCCGGCCATGAACAGCAACATGCTCGCCCACCCGGCGGTGACCGAGGCGCTCGCCACCCTCGGGTCGTGGGGCTGTCGGATCCTGCCCACCGGCGAGGGTCGGCTCGCCTGCGGCGAGATCGGTTACGGCCGTCTGCTTGAACCGGAACAGATCTTCGAGCTCATCCGGCAGGAGCTCGGATGAGAATCCTGCTGACTGCCGGGGGTACCGAGGAACCGATCGACGGGGTCCGCCGGCTGACCAATATCTCCACGGGCGCCACCGGCGGCGTGCTCGCCCAGACCCTCGCCGATCATGGCGCCGAGGTCCTCCTTTTGCACGCCCGTCGGGCTCCCCTCGATGCAATCGCCGTCGAGCGCGATACCTTCGTCACCTTTGCCGATCTCGAGGCCGCTCTCCACGGCCACCTCCAGGCTCGCGACTGGGACGTCGTCATTCATCTCGCCGCTGTTTCGGACTACTCGGTTGCCTCGGTCGAGGTCGACGGCAGGCGGGTCATCCATGGGGACCGGGGCAAGATCGGCAGCGGCGGCGAGGTGGTGATTCGCCTCACACCCAGCCCCAAGCTCATCGACGGTCTGAGGAACTGGTCGCGAAACGAGGCAATCCTGGTCGTCGGCTTCAAGCTGACCAACACAGCCGATCCGGCCGATCGCATCTCGAAGATCCGGGCGTTGCTCGACCGCGGCACCACAGACCTGGTGGTCCACAACGACCTGGGCGAAATCGAGGGGAACCGCCATCCGGCCGAGATCTGGAATGCGGGTGGACCGGTCGTCCGAACCGAGACCAAGGCGGAGCTCGCCGTCGCCCTCTTCAACCTCCTCCGGAAAACCCGGACAACCGATGATGAACGTTCGACGGAGATGAACCGATGATGATCGAAATGCTCAAATCCAAGATCCACCGCGCCACGGTCACCGGGGCCGAGCTCGACTACTCGGGCTCGGTGGCCATCGATCCGGCACTTTGCGAGGCTGTCGGTCTCCGCGAGTTCGAGAAGGTCGATGTCCTGGACATCGACAACGGCGCCCGTCTCACGACCTATGTCATCCTCGGCGAACCCGGTGAGATCTGCGTCAACGGCGCCGCAGCCCGACTGGTTCACCGAGGCGACCGGGTGATCATTGCCGCCTACGCCCAGCTCGATGAGGATGAGGCCGATGCCTTCCGGCCGAGGATCGTCGTGGTGGACGAAATAAACTCGATCACCCAACGGTTCGGTTGATCAGCTAGAATGCCCATGAGTCCCAAAACCGAGAATACGCTAATCGCACAAGGAGGTCCCCGATGAGAAAACTGATGACCGTGATGATGATCTGCTCCGCAGTCATTCTATTCACCGCCCCACCCGCGCTTGCCGACGACGAACCGACATCGCAAGAGCTCAAGGAAGAGTCGAAACGCGCCAAGATCAACGAGGTCGCCGAAGAGACCCTGCAGACTCTCTTTGAGGAGAATCCCAAGGCCAAAGACCTCTACAACAAGGCCGTGGGCTGGGCCGTCTTCGACAACACCAAGGTCGCATTCGGCATCTCCGGCGGCGGCGGCAACGGTGTGGCCGTCTCCAAGACCAGCGGCAAGAAGGCCTATATGAAGATGGGCACCGGCGGGGTCGGCCTCGGCATCGGCGTCAACAAGTACCAGGTCGTCTTTCTCTTTCAGGATGAAAAGACCCTGAAGAACTTCATCGAGAGCGGCTGGCAGGCGGACGCGGGCGCCACAGCATCGGCAGGCAAGCACGCAGCCGACGCCAAGACCAATTTCGTGAACGGACTGGCGATTTATCAGCTCACCGAGAAAGGTCTCATGGCCAACGCCGACATCGCCGGCACCAAGTACTGGCTCAACGACAAGCTCAACGAGTAGGGACCCGCTCTCCGTCGATCAAACCCCGCCGCGCACGGCGGGGTTCTTCGTGTCCAGAGCGTTTGGCCACCGAAACCCGGCTCGACCGGGAACGCTTCCCGAGGTACCCTTGGCGAAATGAAATCCAGAATCTCGGTCTTTGCCTCGTTGGTCCTCCTTCTCGCGTTGTCCACCACCGTGGTTGCGCAGACCGTACAGCCCGAGAAGATTTCGGTTGCCCAACTCCGCGAGCTCAGAAGCCGGGCTGAAAACCAGCTCGAGCTTTCACAAGAGCTTCGAGCCCAGATCGTCGGGCTGTATGACGCGGCAATCTCGGCGGCGGAGACCGCCGATCACAACCGCGCCGCCACCGTCTCCCACGAACGGGAACGCCTTGAAGTCGACCGGATGGAGGGCGACCTCAGGGCCGAGCTCGATCTGCGCCTTCCCGAACCTCGGCTCGCCCTGCCGGAGAGTCCCACCGTTCAACAGGCCGAGGACGCCCTCGCCCGGGAGCGCGCCCGGCTCGCGGCCAACATCTCGGCGCTCCAAGAGCAGCAACGTCTGGCCGATGACCGGACCAAGACCCGGGCCGAGACCTCGCGACGACTCGGCGAACTTGATTTGGAACTCGAGTTGCTCAACCGCGATCTCCGCGCCCACGTCCACAGCTCCGCGCCGTTGGAGCTCAAAACCGCCGCCCGCCTTCACACTCTGGCCCGGATGGAAGAAGGCAGGAGCGAAATCGAGATGCTGCGGGCCCGGCTCGCCCTGCTGGCCGATCGCTCTTCGCTGATTCCCCTCATGACCGATCTCGCTCAGCGCAGGGTTGCGACCAGCGGTGAACTCGTAGCACTGCACACGGAGAAGGCCAAGGAAATCAGACGCAAAGAGGCTCGGACGATGTTGGCGCGAGTCCACGCTCTCAGCCGCCAAGTCGCCGAAGATCTGCCGCAACTTGCCGCCCTCGCCGCGGAGACCAAGGCCATCGCCGAGCTTCTCCTCGGCGAAGGCGGAATCGTCGTCGCGGCCGAGCAAGCGACCGAAGATCTGGCAGCAACACGGAGTTTCCACGCTCAGCTCAACCGGATCTCCGAGCTCACGGCGCGCAAGTTCGAGGCCTACGGCCACCGGGGCAGTATCCAGCGATGGTGGCCCGACGTACCCGATGACTTTCCGGAAACGGGCGCCATTTCGAGAACGCTGCGGGATCTCGACGAGGAGATTCCAAATGTTGAGCATCAGCTCATCACCTTCGAGCAACAACGCGCCCGAGCTCACGAGCTCGGAAGGACCACGCTGCGAGCTCTGCGTGAGGAACTCGGCGAGGCATGGACACCCGAGCTGGCAGGCCCGGTTCAGGAGCTGCTCGCCGCCCGCCAGGATCTGCTAGATCGTGTGATCCAAAACGGTGGTCGCTACTCCAACCTCCTCGTCGAGTATCGGACCGTCGCCGGGAATTTTCTCGTACGAGTCGAGGAAGTCGAACGTTTCCTCTACTCTCATATTCTCTGGTCTCGGAGCGTGCCCCGGCCAATCATCCCGAGAGGTCGCGATCTCGTCGCAGCGGTTGTTTGGATGACCTCAACCGGACACGGTCAGGGGATCTCGGTCATCGGCGCCGACCTCGGTGGCAACCTGCTGCTGACGGCCCTGGTCCTGGGCCTGATCCTGGTGTTGAGGCCGACGCTCAAACGCCACCTCGTCGGGTTGGCCGATCGCGCCAAGGACCCGCAGAAAAACAACGTCGGACTCACCGTGCGAGCCATGGTTGTCAGCGGGCTCCTGGCCGCGCCACTTCCCATGACTCTGTACCTCGCCGGGATGCTTGTCGATCACCTCGGGGGATCGGTTTTCTGGATGGCCTCATCCAAGGCCCTCATCGAGCTCGCCATCGTGGCCGCACTCATTGAAGCCATCCGCCAGATCTTCGCATCCCGCGGGCTTGCCGAAGTCTACTTCGGCTGGCCGATCACGGCCACTCGACCCCTCCACCGAGGTCTGCTCATCACCGAGGCATTCGGGCTTCCCGTGCTCTATGTGGCGCTGCATCTCGCATTTGCCGGAATGCGCCTCGACAGCTCCGACGAGCTCCAGCTGTACAATAACACCCTTGGCCGGATGGCGTTCATTGTCGCTCTGTTGATCTTCGGCATCTCGATCCTGTCGATGCTTCGCCCCGAAAAAAAAGCCGAACCATCCGACACCGAAATGCGAGTCCCCTGGCCCGCCCGCTTCTCGGAGTACGCCTTTCCAACGGCATTTCTAGGCGCCTACCCGATCATCATCTTCGCGACCATCGTGCCCGCGATCCTCTCCATATTCGGCTACTACCTCACCGGCCTGCTCCTGGCCTACCAGATGCTCCGGACCCTTCTCGTGGCGACCGTGGTCATGGTGGGAGGTGGTCTGGTTCATCGTTCGCGGGCGAACCGGCGGGATCGATTGCTGCTCGCCGGCGAGGAGGAAACGGCGTCCGAGTCCCAACTTCGCGAGCTCGAAACGGCCGAGAAGCAGACCAGCCATCTCTTCCGTTTTGCGATGATCGGCATCCTGGCGATCGGGCTCTACTCCATCTGGTCGGATGCGCTGCCCATGCTCCAGATGCTGAAACGAGTCCAGCTCCTGCCGAGGATCGAGCTCCTCCAGCCCGTCGATGATCCGTCGGCCGGCATTGACGCGATCACGAAATCGGGCGGCGCCTCGTCGACAATCCAGACCGATGGGGGGGGAGCGGACACCGAATCCGCCTTGCCCATCTCCGGCATGGGATCGCAGAGTCCGGCCCCCGGGGGATCCACCCCGGACCAGGGTCATCCGCTGACCCTCTGGCTCCTCCTCGAGGCGATTCTCGCCGCTGCCGTCACCATCGTTCTCGCCCGCAACCTGCCCGGGGTCATTGAGATCACTCTCAAACGCCGAACCACCCTCGACGCCGGGGCTCGCTTCGCCTTCAGCACTCTGGTCAAGTACACGATCACCATCATCGGCAGCGTCGTCGTCTTCACTCTCCTCGGGATCGGTTGGTCAAAGGTGCAGTGGCTCGCAGCGGCCCTGACCTTCGGGCTCGGTTTCGGTCTCCAGGAGATCGTCGCCAATTTCGTATCCGGTTTGATTCTCCTGATAGAGCGGCCGATCCGGGTCGGCGATGTCGTGACCATCGGCACTCTCATGGGCAGGGTCTCGCGGATCCAGATCCGGGCCACCACCATCACCCTGTGGGATCGGAGCGAGATGGTCGTTCCCAACAAGGAGTTCATCACCACCAAACTGGTGAACTGGACGCTCTCGGACTCCAAGCGGCGGATCGAGATCCCGCTTCGGGTCGCGTACGGCGCCGATCTCGAGCAGGTCAAGACCCTTCTCATCGGGGCGGCCGAAGCCCACACCCTGGTCCTCGACGATCCGGCGCCACAGGCCCTGCTCATCGCCTTCGGCACCGACGCCATCGACTTCGAGCTGAGGTTCGTCGTCGACTTCGGTAACGGGATCAAGGCAAAGGACGATGTCCAGATGGCCATCGATCAAGCCTTCAAAGACCACCACATCGAGTTCGCCCTGCCGCAGCTCAGGCTCCAGCTTCCGGACAACGCCCGGGAGCCCTCAGCCGGACCTCGCGCCGGGGAACAGAAGTGAGAATCGGCATGTGGAACTAGCCCGACCTTCTCACCAATTTTCGTCACGAGGGCGTCGAGGCGCTGTGCACAGCTGGGTGCTGTGCATCGTCGGCCGCAGTAGGAAATTGGTGAGAAGGTCGGGCTAGATTTCGGGAATCAACCACAGCGACGGTGGGTTGAAACACTTCAGATATTGTGAAACGGCGTGAATTCTCCCCTGGTTGCGTCTGTCGGCATGAGCCAGAACGCTTCTGTGGTAGCATTCACCCCGGAAAAACTCGAACCGAAGCAACACCGACGCACGAAACCAAACAAGGAGGAATGAGATGTCGATGAAAAAGAACCTGATCATTGCCCTGGTCGCCGTGGTGGCCATGGGCGCAACGGTGGCCATCGCCCAGACCACCACCTATGAGATCAAACAGGGAACCGTGCTGCACGTCTACGGCAACCATCTCGTCGTGAAGATGGCGGATGGAACCGTTCGTGACGCCGATGTGCCCTCCGACTTCCTCTTCGAAGTCGATGGCAAAAAGGTCCCGGTGAGCGAGTTGAAACCGGGCACCAAGCTGACCCAGACCATCGCCACGACCACCACCCCTCATGTCGTCAAGACCACCGAGGTCCGCGAAGCGACCGTTGTCCAACGTATCGGCCAGACCCTCATCTACCGCGACAAGCTCGGCCAGATTCACAAGGTCACCGGGATTCCGGAAGGCTTCGAGCTTTACCGCAACGGCAAGGCCGTGCCCATCGAGGCACTCGCCGGTGGTGACCG
>JARFRM010000111.1 GCA_029287235.1 Thermoanaerobaculales bacterium | reverse complement strand
TGCTCCACAACACCGCATCAAACGCCCTGTTCCGGGGCCGAGCGTGGATTGTGGGGTAGGCTTCCAGCCTGCTCCACAACACCGCATCAAACGCCCTGTTCCGGGGCCGAGCGTGGATTGTGGGGTAGGCTTCCAGCCTGCCCTTCAGATGCGTTTCTGTCGGAAGTGAGCCACCACGAAGTCAGACAGCCAACAAGCTACGCGCGGCCCACTTGGTTCTGTGATGGCCCTGCGTCTCTGCGTTGAACTGCGATGTGGCGATGGAATCTGCCTCTATCTGCGGTTTCTCCGTGCGATGGTGCGATGGCTCTAAAATGCGACGGTCTTTGCGATGTCCTTGGCGTTATTGGCGATCTTTGCGGTGAAACTGCGATGGCCCCCTGCAATGCTCCGAGATCAGCTATCCTCCTCGGGTTGCGCTTGGAGGACGGAATCGATGAAGTCGGTATTCGATCGCACGAGAATCAACGGGCTCGAACTCGCCAATCGCCTGGTGCGGTCGGCGACGTGGGAGGGTCTCGGTGATCCGGATGGGGGAGTCAACGAACGGGTGATCGATGTCTACAGAGATCTCGCAGACGGCGGGGTCGGTCTGATCATCACCGGCTACATGGCCATTCGGCCGGAGGGGCGGCAGGCGTCCACCCAGTTCCTCGTCGACCATGATCGTTGGGTCCCCGGTCTGGCAAAGCTCGCGGCGGCGGTGCACGAACGCGGCGGCAAGGTTGTGGGGCAGATTGTCCACTGCGGCGGCCAGGCCGTCAGGGAGGTGACGGGGCTCGACCCGATGGCGCCCAGTGCGGTGGCCAGCCCCGGGTATCCCGAGATCCCCCGAGAGCTCTCCACCGACGACATCAACACCCTCGTCGCATCCTTTGCCATCGCCGCTCGGCGGCTCAAGGATGCGGGCTACGACGGCGTCCAGCTCCACGGGGCGCACGGCTACCTGCTGGCCCAATTTCTGTCGCCGACCCGCAACCGCCGACGGGATCGCTGGGGCGGACCGGTCGAGAATCGCAGCCGTTTCACCCGCGAGGTCTACAGCGCGGTGCGCGCGGTGGTCGGTCCCGACTGGCCGGTGATGATCAAGCTCAACGCCCACGACTTCCTCGACGGCTCGACAACCGAGGACGACTCCACCCCCCTCGCAGCGGCCCTCGCCGAGGCCGGGATCGACGCCATCGAGGTCTCGGGTGGCACCGGCGGTTCGGGCAAGCTCGGGGCGGCGCGGTCCAAGATCGAAACCGCGGCCGACGAGGCCTATTTCCTCCCTCAGGCCGAGGCGATCCGTGAAGCGGCGCCCGGTGTGCCGCTCATGCTCGTCGGCGGGATCAGGTCCCTCGGAAGGTTGGAGGAGATCCTCGAGGCCGGAGCGGCGGACTACTTCTCCATGTCGAGACCTCTGATCAGGGAGCCGGGTCTTCCCAATCGGTGGGTCTCGGGAGATCACCGTCGCGCCGAATGCGTCTCCTGCAGCGGCTGCTTCGGCCCGGCGCGGAAAGGCGAAGGCATCCGCTGTGTGCAGAGATGAGCTGACGGCGGCCGGCTCTGTGTTCGGCCAGCCTCACTTTTCTTTTCACTCTTCACTTCCATGTGCAATCTTCGGCCACATCTCGTCCCAGGTGAACTGCTCGCTTCTTCGGTGGCAGCTCCGGCACGTGGCCTCATCGGGAATCCGTCCGCCATTTGCGAGAAAGGCGTCGCGGTCGGTCATGACTTCGGGTTCCACGTAGAGCGATCCGGGACCGTGGCATGCCTCACAACCGACGCCATCCTCCCGTCGGTAGCTCTTCGCGAAGAGCGCATCGTCGTCCTGCCGGCCGTTGACGTGGCAGAGCAGGCAACGGTCATCGGTGATGGGGTCCTCCAGATCGGCGTAGTGGGGCCGGAGCCCGGCCAGGAAGAGCGCCCAATCCGCGGCCAACCTCCAGTAGGCGTGACCGTGACGACTGCGCATCCACGTCACGGAGGGGTTGCCGTGTTCGGGTTCGGTGTGACAGCCCATGCAGGCTGCGGACCCGGCATATCCCGGTGACGGTTTTCTGCTGCCCTTCACCGACCGCCGGAGGAAGTGGAGCACGATGCCGTCGACATCGCCGTGCTCGGCCCGGGTGAACTCGATGCGCCACGGCTCCGCCTCGCAGAAGAAGGTGTCCGGACCGATGGGGTAGAGGCCGTCCGGTGCGAACTCGCGAATTCTCAGTCCGTCGCCCTCCCGCCAGACCTTGGTGGAAAAGCCCCCTCCCAGGTCGTAGATACCGACGTAATCGTCCAGGATCGAGGTTTCGACGAAAGTTCCAGGGGGTCGCGTCCGTGCGACCTCGGCCGGCGTCAGTCCGTCGCCGTCCCGGGCGTCAGGATCCGCCCCTCCTTCGATGAGGACGGAGATGACGTCAGGGTGATCGCTCATGGCCGCGACGTGGAGCGGCGTCCACCCCTCGCGGGTCACTGCATTCGGATCGGCTCCGCTTTCGAGGAGAAGCCCCGCCACCGAAGTGCAACCGCGGCGAGCCGTCACGTGGAGCGGTGTCCGGCCCCAGCGATTTTCAACCCCGATCTCCGCGCCCGCCTCGACGAGCAACCCGATCATCTCGGCATTGTCGTGGTGGCAGGCCCAGTGCAACGGGGTGCCGCCGTCGCCGCCGACCGCGTTGACCGGCGCTCCCGCCGCAACGAGCTCCGAGAAGATCCGCCAGTGGCCGCGGATCCCGGCCCAGTGAAGGGCTGTGTATCCGGCGGCGTCCGTGGCGCCGATGAGGTCCGGGGAGTCTTCGATGAGCCGGTGGACGGCGTGGTAGTCACCCCGTTTTGCGGCGTCCGCAATATCCGTCAGGAAGTACTCGGCCTGGCTGGGGGCGCCGATTGCGAGGAGCAGGACTGCGGCCACGAGCGGACACAAGGTTCGATGAGTCACCACCGCGCAACCTCCACATTCGGTTTTGAAAAGGACCTATGCAAAACTCGAGGTCGGGAGGATGTACGGCCGCGGGCGATCAGTGTTCGACACCCGCGCGAAAATTTTTTCTTTTCACAGCAATGGTCGAGGCGCCCGGTCCGTGCGGCCGGCGATCAGGGGGTGGCCGAAGTCCAGGAGTCCGTGGTCCCCGACTCGAAACCGTCGGCGAAGATCGCGCCGCCGCCTCCGAGCAACTGACCGGCCGCGTAGATGTCCGGCGAATCCGTCGTGAGACCTCCCTCGTTGCGGTTGTCGGTGAAGACTCCGATGAGCTCGGTCATCACCACGTCGAGGCCGTTGTAGTCGCCGAACTGGAAGAAGTCCTCCATCTTCGGCGAAATCTCCGATGTCAAGATGGTCGGCGTGCTCCAGGTGACGGCGCCGTCGGTGGAAGTGGACCAGTAGAAGTCGACCGAGGTCCGGCTCGGATCGTTTCGGGTGTCGTAGAAGACCACGTGGACCGTTCCGTCATCGCCGACGGCGAGCCACTGATTCCAGCGATCCACGGTGTCGGCATCGGCGGTCTCGTGGGGAGTAGAAACCCCCCAGGTGGCGCCGCCGTCGCGCGAATAGGCAACCTGGATTCGGGCGTGGTTGGCGCTCGGGCTGCCCACGTCAGGTGCGGTGGAGTCCGTCCATGCGGCGTAGACGCTGCCGCCGTAGGGACCGTTGCTGAGATCGGCGCCGGCCGCGACGTGGACCCAGGTGTAGCGGTTGTCGATGGAGGGAATGGGAAAGTCGAAGGAGGCCTGAGTGGAGGCGATCACAACCGTGGGGTCCCACGTGACGCCGCAGTCGTCGGAGCCCCGGACGAGGATCGTCTTGCTGCTGAACGCCGGCCAGATGTAGTAAACCCTGCCGTTCTTGTCCGAGGTGATGTCGGAGCCGATTCCGCGCTCCGAGCTACCGCTCGAGAGGCTGACCGGGCTCGTCCAGGTGTGGGCCATGTCGGTGGAGCGCGAGAACTTCATGATGTTGCTCTCGTGCCAGGTGAGGTAGACGGTGTCGAGACACGCGCTGGTCGCGTAGGTGTCGACGTGGAGGTACTCCTTGTCGGTGCCTCCGCCGAGCTCGCGCCGGGGATCGGCGCCGGGTTCGTTCACGAGGTCGTCCCAGTTCTGACCTCCGTCACCCGATCGGTAGACATAGACCGAAGAGGAGCCGAGGGTGGCGGAGTAGGCCTTGGCGCCGTCGGATGACCACGCGACGGTGGGGTCGCAACAGGTGCCGCCCAGGGGCAGGGCGGCCGCAGCGTTCCAGGTCTCGCCGCCGTCGGTGGAGTACTGCATCCTCTGCCCGCTGCCGGGCCCGTTGGAACCCGAGATCACGAGGTTTGGGTCGGCCGGGTTGATGGCCACTGCGGACTCGGCGGCGCCGACCGGGGTGGTCACGCGAACATCGCCGGTGAGGGACTTGCCGGCCAGCTCGATGTACTCCTCCTCGCTCATCCAGGGCTGGGAGGTGTCGACCGCGAACCGCCCATCGACCAGCTGCGCCTTGCGGTAGAGCACACCGTCGATGAGGAACCCGCCGTACTCGGTGAGGAAGCGGGGCAGGGTGCTGCGCGGGTACTGCACCGGACCGCTGGTCGGGAGGTCGCCGAACCGGCGCCGAAGCTCGATGCGGAAGAACAGGGGTGCGCGAACCGAAAGCTCGCCCTCATTCTCGCCGAGCAGGGCGAGATCGTTCTGGTTGAGCTTGTAGTTCCGATCGTCCCAGGGCCCAAGGTCGGCGAGCGATGCGTAGTCGACGCGGGCATCGACACCGCGGCTTTGAACGATTGTCTGGGCCGATGCGGCACCGGCCGCGAGAAGCACGAGGATCGTGACGGTGACGATGTGGCGCATGCTCGATTCCTTTCAGGGAGAGCGGGGGGTGGCTGGTCTGAATCGTCGTCTCGGTGACGACGACTATCGCCGGAGATCGAACCGCTGTCAACGATACACCCGGAGAAGCGTTCATTCTGTGATCCAGACAACCAGCGGTTACGCCGGGTTGCTCACGGACTGCAGGGGAATGACACGGCTGCCGGTGCAGTGGGAACTCGATGGGGCCGGTCCCATACCCGCCCTACCGGCCTTCGACCTCGTACAGCGCGTTGAACAACAGCTTGAAGGTCCGCAGGGGCTGGCCTCGATGCTGGGCCCGGAAACCGATGAGCACGACGCGGCCGTCGCCGACCCGATACTCGACCACCGCCGCCCGCCGTTCGAGGATCTCTCCGCCCTCGAGATAGCCGCTGAGGAGAATGTCGCGGACGTGGTCCGGGTAACGGGCTACGACGTGGCGGTTGAAGCGCGGGTCGGGAACACTGGTTTTGAAGGCCGGCGAGTCGGCGAAGTAGATCGCCTCTTCCTCGCGGAGACCCCAACCGAGAGGGTGCGAGGTGTCGACCGCGACCCTCAGGGTTGATCCGGGACAGACCAGGTCCGAATGCCCGGCATCGGCCACGACGTTCTTGACCGGGAGTTCGAAGAGATCGATGAAGTAGTCGGCGGAAGAATCCAGCGCCACGACGGTGCCGCCGGCCTCGACCCACTTCTTGATCCGTTCGCCGCCCTTGGTTGGTTTGGCGGCGGTGTTCTTCGTCGGTTTCTTGCCGTCTGACGAATCGCCGTCTTCGGCCTTCCACTCGTCGATGCCGCCCGAGTACTTCGGCGGCAGGGGAACGAAACGTCCCCAATAGCTGTCGCCCGGTTTGCCTTTGGAGATGACCCCGGCGCTGACGTCGGGAAAGAGCATGATATCGACGGTGTCGGTGAACTCACCGGAGCGGATCTGCTCGTTTGCGAGGTTGACCATCGGAAATTCATACTGCTCGAGCACCCAGCGGGTCCAGCCCTCATCCATGCTGGCGACCCAGGGTTTGAAGAGGCCGACGCGCCGGGCTTTGATGGTGCGGGTTGCCGCCGGAGTCGCCCTCATCTCTCTGGTGGGAAGATCGAGCTCGTCGGCGAGGGACGCGAGATTGTCGCGATCGACATCAGCGTGGTCGATCCAGATATCGCCGACCTCAAAGCCTTCACCGGCCTCGATCACCCGGTGCGCGGCGCGGCCATCGGCCAGAAGCCGGTTGACGGCGGTGTAGAGGGTGTCGGCCCCGGCTGGGATGACGGTCCCGGCGGGCGTACCGTCGGTGGTCGCAGCCGATCTCGGCCAATCCGCTTCGGTGATCTGCTCGAAGCTGCCGGAGAGCGGTTCAACGGACTCGACGATATTCACTCCCATCGAGAGCGGAAGCGACCACGATGCGACGTCATACGGTTCGATGATGGTGCCGTTGACCGAGGGCCGGACCTCGGGGTAACGCTGGGGCCGAAGCATGACCAGAAGGAAGGGGCGATACGCCTGGGCCGCGGGGACCACCACCGTGCCGGAGGGATAGATCGTGTAGCCGACGCCGAAGGCTTCGGTTGCGCGGTGGACCTCGACGCCGTGGCGGAGCAGCAGCGCGACCATCTTGCGGGTGGCGACCTCGTCGTGTTGGTCGGGCGGAATGATGAAGGCGGAGGGCGCCTCGCTGCTGCCCCTTTCGATGGCGACCCTCGCCATGCGGTCGACGTTGGTCAGGATGTGCTTGCGATCCTCGGCGACGGCTTCGAGAAATGCCCAGGTGGCGACCAGTTCATACTCGACGATGTCGCGGAGACGCCACCACCCACCGGGCCACGGAGATGGGAAATTCGACCGCCGGCCGTACTCGGGGAAGCCCTTGCCGCCACCGCGAAGTTCACCCGGGTCGATATAGATCGGACTCGCAAGGCGCGCGCTCGCGACCTCGGTGAGAAGACCGGTGACGTTCTTCCACCACGAGGTATTTCGAGTTCCGCCTGGCCAGTAGGAGTCGAAGATCATGTTGTGGCCGACGCCGGTCTTGTCGTTCTCCTCGAGGCGTCGCGACATGTTGGTGCCGATCCCGTCGGCCATCCGGAAGACCAGTGAGTGAACCTCGGGGTCGAGGGGGTCGGTCTGGGGCGGGACGAACATCCGCGGACCCGTCGAGCCCATCTGGTGCTCGTCGAGGAAGACCTGCGGGTACCAGCGGTGGTAGAGCACGTCGTTGACGACCTGTGCTTCCTTCTGGGTCAGGGCGTAGAAGTCGCGGTTGTTGTCGTGGCCGACATAGTGGTGGTAGAGCCACGGCATCCGGCCGCCCTCGTACTCGGTGCCGAGCCACTTTTCGTACCAGTCGACGATCATGATCTGGCCGTCCGGGTTGATGGACGGCATGAGCAGGAGGACGGCGTCATCCATCCACGCCAGCCGTTCGGGGTCCCCGGTGGTTGCGAATTCGTAGACGAACTCCGCGCTCATCTGGGTCGAGCCGACCTCGGTGGCGTGAATGGTGCAGGTGATGAGGGCCACCGCGACACCGTTGTCGATGAGATTCTTCGAGGCCTCGGGCGAGAGCCCGCCCGGTTTGGCGATCTGTCGCGAGTGTTCGCGGATCTCGTCGAGCCGCGCCTGGTTCGAGGGCGACGTCAGCACAACTACCGGCATCCGGTTACCGAGGGTCGAGGCGCCCGCTTCTTCGATGGAGACCCGGTCCGAAGAGGCGGCCACCAGTTCGAGATAGGCGAGGACATCGGGGTAGGGGATGAGCTTGCGATCGGCGCCGACCACGTGGCCGAAGTGCTCCTCCGGGCTCGGAATGGTCTCGGCTTGAACAGAAACGCTAGTCAACAGACAGAGCACGAACACAAACACGAGTTTTCGCATCGATCCCCCCATTTTGGATGCCGCGACCGGCGGCACCCACGATGATACTCCTGCTCGATGGTTTGGCGGGGGAAGGTGCTTCTCGTTGCGTTGTGAACAGGTCTGAGTTCTTTCCATGGGTCAACGGCACCTCGCGGCGTGGCGGTGCTCAGAGTGACACAAGGCCGGCCTTCGCAAGAGGCTGGGTGATGCTCGCCGGATCAGCCGACGATCATCAGCTCCTTCGGAAAGCGGTTCAGCACCTTCGGCCCGGTTGGTGTGATCACTACGTCGTCTTCGATTCGAACACCGCCGTAGCCCTGAATGTAGATGCCCGGTTCTATGGTGGTCACCATCCCCGCTTGCAGCTCGAAGGGGTCGCCTTCCAGGATAAAGGGCCTCTCGTGCAGATCCAGACCGATGCAGTGGCCTGAGATCGCGCTGTGGGGCGCGTAGTCGGTTTGGTCGAAGTGGTTCTTGATCGCCTGCCAAACATCCTTGATGGGGGTGCGCGGCTGGAGTTTCTCGGTGCCGATCTCGGTGGCTTTGCGCGCCGCGTCGTGGATTGCCTGCATCTTGGGTGTGATGGTACCCACGGCGAAGGTCCTCGTCATGTCGGCCAGATACTCCCCGGTGGACGCACCGAAGTCGATCAGGAGGAAGTCTTCCGCCTTGATTCGACGGTCCGACGGGTGGTGGTGTTGGTTGAAGCAGTTCTCCCCGGCCGCGACGATGGGCTCGAACGCGCGCTCGACCCCGTTCTCCAACATCAGAATGTCCAGGCGTGAGGCGATCGCCTGCTCGGTCATGCCGATTTCGATTTCTTCGACGAGTTGATGCAGGCAGGTCTCGGAGATGTCCACCGCCGCGTCGATGCACCTGATCTCCTCCGCGTCCTTGACCATCCTCAGCTTGGCGATGGGGTCTTCACGGGGCGTCAGGGTGACGTCGAGCAACCGTTGCAACCGGTCGAAGAGGGAGTAGGTGATTCGGTTGGAGGTGAAGGACAGCTCGGAAAAAGCAAGTCGCTCGACCTCCTGCTTGATGTTCGCCAGATAGTCCCCGGCCGCCTGGTGGACGACCAGGTCGTGGCCGACCTGGTCTTTGGCCGCCTCGAAGTAGCGCTCGTCGGCGAGGAGCACGGTCTCCCTTTCGGTGGTGATGAGCACGCCCTCGCCCTGGTACCCGCTGAGATAGAACAGGCTGGTGTGATCGATTTCCTTCGGCATCAGCCGCGCCAGATCGACCACCATGTACCCTTCACAGTCGACGGTCTCGAGAAGCGCTTTTCGTCGTTGATCGAAGACGTTCATGGTGGTGCTCCTATTCATCATCACCGACCGCAAAGGTGATCAGTCACTCCGCAGGACCCGATTGGGATCGAACCGGGTGACTCTCAGGGCGGGGATAATCGAGGCTGCCACGGCTACGAAGAGCAGAATCAGAGCGGCCGCCGCCAGGGGCGTGGTGGCGATCGAGTTCACCCCGTAGAGCTGATTTCTGATGACGCTCCCCGACAGAGCAAACAGGATCGTCCCCAGGGCCAGTCCGAAGACCGCCAGACGCACCGCCTGGCGCAACACCATCGACACGAGATCGCCCGGGACCGCCCCGAAGGCTACCCGAATACCGATCTCCCGGGTGCGCTGCGCGACGTTGTGGGACATGATGCTGAAGACACCGGCGGCGGCGAGCAGTACTGCGATGACCGCAAACAGACTCACCAGCAGAAGCAGGAACTGCCGCCCTCGCGTTGCCCCGTTCAGGACCTGCTCCATCGTCCGCACATCAGAGATCGGCTGATTGCTGTCGAGATCGAGAACCTGCTGCCGGATGGCCGGCACCATCGACAGCACCGAGCCATTCCCGCGAATGATGAGCTTCGAGTCCGGCTCCGGAAAGTGGCGGTACGGCTGGTATATCTCAGGCAGTGGTCGGTATTCTGCACCCCACTGACGCACATTTTCAACGACTCCCACCACCACTGCAGACCACTGCGAATGCTTGGCGTCCTGGCGAATTCGCTGGCCGAGAGCATTCTGGTTGGGCCAATAGAGGTCGACGAACGCTCTGTTGACCACAGCGACACGCTCGGCATCGGTGCCTTCGTTGCCCTCCATCGCCCTGCCGGCCAGCAGAGGAATGCCCATCGCCTCGAAGTAGTCGGGGCTCACGAAGGATCGCTCGATCAGCTCGGTTTGCCTCTCTGGATCGTAGGATTCGCCCTCGACCAGGACCGAACCGTTGTAGCTGCCTCCCTCGATCGGCAGTTTGGTGGTGACCGCAGCCCGCTCCACCCCCGGCAGGGCGGCGCAGCGTTCGAGAAGGCTCTCCCAGAACTCGACTCGAGCCTGATCGGCTTCGGGATCCCCTTCGCCCCCGGTGAGTGAGATGTTGGCTGTGAGGACCTCTTCGGTGTCGAAGATCTGCGGGGTGTTCAGCACGTTTCGGTAGCTCTTGACGAGGAGAACGGCGCCGTTGGTGAGCAGAAACACGACCGCCAATTGGGCGACGACCAGACCCTGAAGCATGCGGTTTCGAGCAATGCTGCCGGTGATCGTGCCGCTCGACTGGCGGAGGTTGCCCATGATGCTCGTCCGCGACGCCGTCAGAGCCGGAACCAGACCGGACGCCAGGCCCACCAGCGGCGCCAGGACCAGCCCGAACAGGATGACGCTGCCGTCCAATGCAATTCCGCCGGAACGGGGCACAGCGGCGGGAATGACGCTGCGCAGAAAGGTGATGCACCAGGTGCCGAGCAGGATACCGGCCGCTCCGCCCAGCAGGGACAGCATCAGGCTCTCCATGAGCTGCTGGGAGAAGATCCGCGTCCGGCATGCGCCCAGCGACGCAACGATCGCCATCTCCTGTTGCCGACCGGCGCCTCTGGCGAGCAGCAGACTCGCCACGTTCGCCACCGCGATGAGCAGCACCAGGCCCACTGCGCCCAGAAGCACCAGCAGTTGCCCGGACATGCCGCCGACGATCTGCCGCAGGAACGGGTTGATCCAGATCGTGGCGCGGGCGTTGCTCTCAGGATACTGCTGTTGCAGAACCTCGGCGATGCTCTTCAGCTCCGCCTCGGCCGCCTTCCACTTCACACCCGCCTTGAGCCGGCCGATGGCGAGCAGCCAGTTTCGGCCCCTGCCCTCTTCTCCGGCGAAGAATGCTGGAACTTCCAGCGGCGTCCAAAGCTTGACGTCGCCGGCCCGGGTCCATGGCGAGAGAAACTCGGCCCCTGCCGGCATGACACCGACAACGACGTGGGCTTCACCGCTGATGGTGGCGGTCGTGCCGATGATGTCGGGATCGGCGTTGTATCGTTCTCGCCAGAGTTGGTCGCTGAGGATCACCACGCGGCTGCCGTCGTCCACCTCAGCGCGAGTGAAGAACCTGCCGAGACTCGGCTCGACGCCGTACGTCTGCAACACACCGGCGGTCGCCATGAATCCTTCGACTCGAACGGGCTCGCCATCTCCAAGGTTGTAGGAGCGGGGCGAGATGACGCCGAAGGCGTCGAAGCAGGAGCTCTCATCCCGGAGGTCGAGGTAGTTCGGATAGGAGAGGGGTACTTGCCACGCGGATCCGATGTGGGTCCCCCATACCTGGACCAGACGGTCGGGCTCCGGGTAGGGCAAGGGTTCCAGGACCATCGCTTTGATCACGCTGAAGATCGCCACGTTGGGGCCGATGCCGACCGCCAGGGTGATCACCACGATCAATGCGAAGCCGGGCCGCCGTAGGATCCGTCGCCCCGCCAACAGCAGGTCGTGCACCAGGCCGCCCCAATACGATGTGCCACGGTGGTTCCAAATGTCAGTCTGTTGCTGGTCTGCACCGTGGTCCATGACACCTCCCGACGAATCACCCGCATCCTCGACCGCAAGAGCCGTGCCACCTAAAACCGGCGCGTTGAGTGGTGGCTTGACCGTTGATCGTCCGATACCGGGCATCCGCTGTTCGGAACCGAACAACGGCTCACTCCTTGCGGAGCACCTCCACGGGATTGACGCGGATGGCCCTCCACGCCGGCAGGGCGAATGCAATCCGGCCGATTGTCTCCCGCATTCGCCTGGGCGGTGGTATGACCTGGCGTTTTTCCGCATGGCCTGGTGTCTCAGGCCATGGATTGGTACTTCAGCGCATGGTCTGGCTATCTCCGCTTGCGCCGCGGCCGGGTGCGGGCGGTCGGTGCGGCCTTGAGAGGATCCTCGGGCCAGTGGTGTTTGGGATAGCGGCCTCGCAGTTCCGCTCTGACCTCACGATAGGTCGTAGCCCAAAAACTCGCGAGATCGTCGGTGATCTGTTGCGGCCGGCCGTTCGGAGCCAACAGATGCACCATCACCCGAATCCTCCCGCCGGCGACGGTGGGGGTTTCGGTCATGCCGAAGAGTTCCTGGAGTCGAACGGCGAGCACCGGCGGCTTGCCGGGCTCGTAGTCGAGCCGGATCCGGCTGCCGCTCGGAACCCTGAGACGCTCAGGCGCCTCGCGATCCAGGGCGGCGGTCTGTTCGGCGCTCAGATACCCGGAGAGGATGCTCACGATCGGCAGCTCTCGGAGCTCCCGCAGCGAGGATTTCCCGTGGCACAGAACCGGCAGCATGGCCGTCAGTTCCTCGTCGTCGAAGATCGGTAGCCCGAGTTCGGGACGCCACGCCGCCAGGCTTCTGAGTCGTGCGAGCCAGTCGCGCACCTTCCGCCGGCCGAGATTCAGACTGACCTCGAGGTCGTCGGCCGCCGCTCGAGCGAGCACCGCCGCGGAGCTTTCGGGATCGGCGGGAGGACCTTCGGTTTCGTCGAGCACGAGTCCCCGCCACGTGGATCTGCGAATCGTCATCACCCTCCCACGAGCAGGATCGAATTCGTGGTCGATCGTCGTTGAGAACAACTCCGGGGCGAGCCACGACCGCTCGATGGGCACCATGTGGCTGACTCGCGCTTCGCGTTGTCGGCCGCGATCACCGGCGGTGACTTCGACGGCCACAAAGAGATCGGTGTTCGCTGTCCACCCGCGGGTAGGGAGGCGCAGCCCGCGTCCACCGACCATGACCGCTCTGTCGGCCGAGCCCTTACGCAGTCGGGCCACGCGGTCCGGAAAGGCCGCGAGGACCGCCCGGCTCAGCGCCTCGAGGGGTTCCGCGGTCGACTTCGGGACTGTGCCGAAGCGCCGGGTCACCGAACGAACCAGGTCGTCACGGACATTGAGGATCCGCCGTCCGCGGGAGTCGGGGCGCGATCCCCGGCCTTGACGAGCGATCTCCAGACTCGCCGCAGCGAGATCCAGGGTGTCGGCGTTCGCCGGCAGACCCTCGCTGAGGGCCGCGGCGATCCAGGCCGCGTCCTCGAGACACCCGAGTTCGTATCCGTCGATGAGCATCCTGGCGAGCCTGGGGGTTAAAGGCAGCTCGGCCATGAGGCGGCCCTGGGCGGTGAGCCCGGCGTCGCCGACGGCGCCCAGCGATCGCAGCAGCTCGAGAGCCTCATCGAGCGCCCGCCGGGGCGGTTTCTCGAACCACCCGAAGGCCTCGAGATCGTTCTCGCCCCAGCTCTTGAGCTGCAGGACGGCCCTGGAAAGTTCGAGCCGGCGGATCTCGGGGCTCTCGGCTTCTCGAAGCGACGAGTTCTCGGCCTCGGTCCACAGACGGAGGCAGCGTCCGGGACCCTGCCTGCCCGCCCTTCCCGCTCGCTGCTTCGCCGACGCCCGGCTGATCCGGGAGGTCTCGAGCCGATTCAACTCGCACCCCCGGTCGTAGCGCATGATCCTGGCGAGCCCGGTGTCGACCACGGTTCCCACGCCGTCGATGGTCACGGAGGTCTCGGCGATGTTGGTGGCGAGAACGATCTTGCGCGCCTGAGCCGGCCGGATAGCACGGTCCTGCTCCTCGGCCCGCAGCCCACCGTGCAGGGGAACGACAAGAAAGCGCCCATCGTCGGTCAGGCTTTGGAGTTCACGGGCGCACCGTTTGATCCACGCAACGCCGGGAAGGAAGGCCAGGATGTCGCGGGTGTTCAGATCTACGGCGCGTCTCACGGCGGCAGCGGCCGCACGAGCCGGATCTCCATCAATGCTTCGGGTTGCGTAGGCGACTTCCACCGGGTGCTGCCGGACATCGCAGACGATCCTGGGGCAGTCACCCAGAAATGCCGCCACCGGACCGCCATCGAGGGTCGCCGACATGACGACTAACCGAAGATCGGGCCGCACCTGATCCTGCACCCGTCGCGACATGGCCAACGCGATGTCGAGATCGAGGCTGCGCTCATGAAACTCGTCGAAGACGACGGCGCCGATGCGCTCCAGAAACGGGTCGCGCTGAAGCATCGAGATGAAGATGCCCTCGGTCACCACCAGGATTCGTGTCGCCGGTCCGGCCTTCCGGTCGAATCGAACGTGATAGCCGACCTCGTCACCGAGCCGCCAGCCGTTCTCCCAGGCAATGCGCCTCGCGGCCGCCCGGGCGGCCACGCGCCGGGGTTGCAGCACGACCACCATCCGTCCGCCCGTGACCTCGGTTCGATCGAGGGCGACCGGCACCCGTGTGGTTTTTCCTGCGCCGGGCGCCGCCTCGATCACAAGAGAGTTCGATCTCTCGAGCGAGGCGACGATTTCGGGAAGAACTCCGTCGATGGGCAGATCTTGTTTGTGCATGCTCCGATAGCCTACACCCCTGTATCGCCTCTTCGAAGGCCACTTCGACGAGGTGAGGGGGCAGTGGGAGGAGCGCTTCCAGGCGACGATGGAGGCGATGTTGGTGTCGGATATACATATTGACGATATGTATTACCCAACATATATTATCAATATGAAGCCTGTACAGGTGCTCTTCCACGAAGACCTCCTCGCCGAGCTGGACACCGATGCCGAGGTCCGGCTGCGCGGGAGGTCAAGCGTGCTCCGCGAACTCGCTGTCGACTACCTGAAAAAGCGTCGACAGAGTCAGTTGAACTCGCAGTATGAAGCCGGCTACGGTGGGTGCACCGAAGTGCACGACGAACTCGCTGGATGGGATGAGGAGGGCGAGTGGCCCGACAGGTGAACCGCGGCGACATCTGGATGTATACCTTTAGGGCTCCGGACAAACAGCGCCCGGTGGTGGTTCTCAGCCGGCAGAGCGTGATTCCGCTGCTGCGAACGGTCATGGTTGCGCCCGTGACCTCGACGATCCACGGCGTACCGAGCGAGGTGTTGGTCGGTGTCGAACAGGGATTGAAACGCGAATCGGCCGTCAACCTGGATCACGTCCAGACCGTCGACCGGTCCCGGCTCAAACGCTATCTGGGCCATCTCGATGACGAAACCATGGCTGGTGTCTGTCGAGCGTTGGCCGTCGCGGTCGGGTGTGATTAGTCACTGCGCCGGGTGGTAATAATTTCTCAGGAATTCAATGAGTGCCAGGTCCGCAGTTCCGTAGTTATGCTACGCAGGGGCTAGGAGCAAGCAGATGCCCCGGAGCCCCAGAGTGTTCGTCGAGGGCGGGATCTACCACGTTTACAATCGTTTCGCGAGTGGAGAGTCGGTCTTCGCTGATCCGGAGGAAGCGCTCGAGTTCATTGAACTCTTGCGGTATGTAAAGCAGCGAGACGGCTGGGCGATCTTCGGGTGGGTGTTGATGTCAAACCATTACCACCTCGCCGTTCGGAGCAGGGCGGTCCCGATCTCGCGAGGATTCCAGTACCTTCAAGGCAGGTTCAGTCAGCGTTTCAACCGAGGACGAAAACGCACCGGGGCTCTGTGGCAGAGCCGCTATCATGCAAAACCGATCAATGAACAGAGTTACCTCGATCTGGTCATACTCTACATTCACCTCAACCCAGTCGCCGGTGGTCTGGTCGATCGTCCGACCGACCATGTCTTCGGTGGCCATCGAGAGATCGTCAAGGGTGTCTCGAATCCCATCATTGACGTCGATGTGGCCGGCCTCGCGAGCCGATCTCGACAACCCCTCCTGGTCGAGGCGCGGCGGCTGATCATCACCCTGGGACGGGAACGTTGGGCACAGAGGACAACTGACCTGGCTTCGGCACTCCAGAAGAGCGCCGATACCGTGACCTATATTCAGCGCGAAGGCGTCAGGCAACGACTCGGTGACGAAGCGTTCCTACAACGGTATGGGAATCTGGATGCGGTTTTGAATGGCGACAGGCGGTGAATATCGTAACCACGGAACTGCGGATCTGGCCTCCATAGTCTATGGATTGGGCCACAACAGGGCGTCCATCGGCGGTGAGACATCGAGGTAGAGCAGGACGTCAAAGTGCTCGGCCGGGACCAGGGCCCAACCGTTCAGGCCGTACAGTTGGCCGGTTGCCAGAAACGGTTCGTCCGTCCCGCCGAAGTCCAGGTCCACCAGGAGAAAGTCGCGTTCGATCTCATGGTGAAGAAGGTACTCGACGTGTGCTGGGGATGTGGGAGGAGGGAGAGGTCCAGATCCGACGCCGGGCCAGTTGATGGATACGTCGTATCCCACGAGACCGAGCACGAAGTATGCATCGCCCAGAGCGTCCCTGAGATAGGTGCCCATGGTTCGCGCTCTGTCGTAACCCGGGATATTTTGACCGTCAAAGGCGATGTGCCAGTTGTGGGCCCAAATGGTGGCCCGATCATCGGGGTTGCGCAGTTGCTTGATAGCCTGAAATACGTAGGCCATGCCCTCGTCGCGGCTCTGCATCGCCAATCCATAGTGGTCTCTCAGAGAGTAGTACTGGGCGTTTTCCCACGCGCGCAGTCCGACGAGGTTGATCTGTGCCCAGGCGAACTCCTCCGCCGAGGTACGAGCCACAAGGGCGTCTTCCCTGTCGTTGAAGAACCCCTCGAGGCGCGCCAATCCGTCGAGGCACGCCTGGTGGTCGTCCTCGGTGATCGCTCGGCCGTCGGGATCGGTGTAGTAGTCGTACGCGGACTCGTAGCCGACGCCGTTGCACAGCTCGATGTCCTCACTGAACCACGGCGAGTGAGGAGGAACGGCGCGTGCCAGGTACTCGAACAGCAGTCTCCCGTCGTCCCACGGCTGTTGGATGTCGAAGCCCCAGAAAGTCACCGGGTCATCCGGGTGCGTCTGATTGAAGGCGCACATCCACTCCACCAACTCACGCACGGACTGCGCCGCCCACACACCGAAAAGTCCACGAGTGACGGGGTGGAAGGCGTCACCGTGACAGGTTTCGACAAACTCGCGAACCTGTTCGGCGTCGTGCCACGGCGATTCGAAGGCGAAGACCCTGAATCCCTGCTCTTCCACGAGATATCGAAAAACCCGATGTTTCGCCCGGTAGTAACCCCCAGAGGTGTGAATGCTCTCGCCCAGGCCGACCACTTGGGCTTCACCGACAAGGTCCCCGAGTGCCCTCAGATCATATGCGGGTAGGAACGCATCGATCCCGTCGATCAGGTAGATTCCGGGGAGGATCTCGTTGTCCCGGACCAGTCGGCCCTGTGGTGTTCGGGGTGAGGGTGGAATGTCGATCTCTTCCACCTGGGATGAAGCGACGAAACCGGGACTGAGCGGCAACACCAGGAAGACGATCGTTACCGGTGCGAGACGACGCATGATCCTTCCCCTTCGCCGTGATTGGTTT
>JARFRM010000030.1 GCA_029287235.1 Thermoanaerobaculales bacterium | reverse complement strand
GTTCAGGAAAGCGGCATCGGAATTTGTCCACTACTTGGCAGAGAGGACGTTCCCGCTCCAGAACGACCTTCAGGGAATTCCTCCCGAGTGGGAACTCGACAATCCTGAAAAGTACAGAAGAACCGTCGATGAACTAAATCGACTCGCGGATTTGATGGTTCAACAATATCGCTCGTTTGTAACCCTTGCCAAGAAGAAGCTAGATGAGTAACCGCAGAAACGGGAACCGGGCATTGGTGCCTAACCGAGCTGTTCCAGCGGACCGCGACCCGCGCGAGCGCGGGTCCCGTCCGCTGAACACCGATCGTTAGGCCATCTCAAGGGGAGTCAATTGATACCTGGGTCATCAGAAGCCGCGGCCCCAAAGGTCCTTTCAACGCCGGCCTCGTTCCCCTACCCTCTTGTCATGACGCAACGATCTCCTGGCAACAGTGCCACGCACCGTTCCGAGTCGCTGCTCCGATCCTCAACGCATATCGCATCTTCAACGGTCGTGGGCGCTCCTAGCTTCAACGCCACGAGCACCCTCGGCCTAACCTGGCTATTCCAGGGGACCAAAACCCGCGCGTTGCGCGGTTTTTGTCCCCTGAACAGCAATCGTTAGGCCATTGGAGGGCCGAAGTGAAAATTGCCTTTGTCATCGTGGTAGTCATCGTCATGATTCTGCTGTCGACTGCGTGGCTGAGACAAAGAGCCGACGCCTCCGAGAGCACCGAGCCAGTGGATACGACAGCGGTGGATCTGTTTCACACCCTGGATGGGGTTGACCTCATTAATGCGCTTCAGGAGCGTGTGGCCCTCTGAGAAAGCGAAGTCGGATTCGACGGGTTGTCGGAACCAGAAAGAGTCTTTCTTTGCGTCCAGGACGTCGAGTCCGAGGTGAACAACGGCGGGTTCCTCCAGTACTTCTACAACTCATCTGGAAATCGTGCACTGTTCGCATCACGTTCGTTCGAGACGATCGGCGCCAGCCACACTGCTGGAATCGTGAAGAGGGCATGTGCTGTATTCCCGAATGGCGAACCGCCTTCTGACCGAACGGAGCGCGAAGAGCTACTTGAGAGAATCGAAGAACAAATCGAAGACGCTTTGAGCGAACTCGATGACGCGTTCTATGAATACAACGACGACCTCGAGAACCTCGTCCTCACCTACGTGAAGCAGCACCAGGCGGATTTCAAATGACCAGTTTGCCTAACCCAACAATCAAGCGGACCGAAACCCGCGCGTTGCGCGGCTTCCGTCCGCTTATTTCCATTCGTTAGGCTCTTGACCAAACGAGACTTGACATGTACATTATTACTGTACATGTTCAAGCGGAGGTCATCATGCCAACAGTGACAACTTACACAAACGCCAGGGCAACACTCGCGGCTCTTTGCGAGGAAGTGTCATCCACTCGCGAACCGGTGATCATCCGGCGGCGCAATGCAGCAGACGTAGCCCTCGTTTCCGCCGATGAACTGGAAAGCCTTCTCGAAACCGCGCACCTCATGCGGTCTCCGAAAAACGCCGAACGTCTCCTCGCGGCGCTGTCCAGGGCCCAAACGAGCAAGCTGCCACCTTCGACAATCGAAGACCTCCGAAACGAGATCGGTCTTGACCAAAAAGCGGAGTAGATCGAGAAAGGCGACACGTCCGCGAGAATGGGTGGCTGTGTTCCAACCAGAGTTCATCGACGATCTGAAGTACTGGGTGAAGACGAACCGAAAGATCTCGCTCCGAGCGATTGACCTCGTTCAGGCGGTCCTGCGCGATCCGTTCTCCGGAATCGGGAAGCCCGAGCTTCTCAAGTATCTCCCAAGCGGCACCTGGTCGCGGCGGCTCACCGAAGAGCATCGAATCGTCTACCTTGTCGGCGACGGGCGGATCGACTTTCTTCAAGCGAGGTACCACTACTGATGCACGCGCCTAACAGAATCGTTTCAGGCGGCCCGCAACCCGCGCGAGTGCGGGTCCCGTCCGCTGAACTCCAATCCTGAATGCGGGTAGGGCAGGTCCCTTGCTGAGCATCTATATCGATGCCGACGCGTGTCCGGTGAAAAAGGAAGTCTATCGTGTCGCCCGCCGATACCGGCTCGATGTCACGTTGGTGGCCAACTCATGGATGCGAACTCCGGATGAACCGTGGATCACGCTCGAAGTCGTTGCTCATGGATTCGACGCAGCAGACGATTGGATCGTCGAGCATGTGCAGCCCCTCGATATCGTCATTACCGCCGATGTTCCGCTCGCCAGCCGCTGCATCAAGGCCGGCGCACGCGTGGTCGGTCCAACCGGCAAGCCCTTCACCGAAGACAACATTGGGCGGGCCCTGGCAACCCGCAACCTGTTGGAGGAGCTCCGAGGCGCAGGAGAGATCACCGGTGGACCGCCACCACTGAAGAAACGCGACAGGTCCCGTTTCCTTCAGAAACTCGACGAGGTCATTCAGTCGATTCTCCGTGAGGTTTCGACCAACTCCTCGGAGGAAAAGGGTGGTCTGCCATGAGTGTCGTCAGTCGGACGACCGGCAGACCACAGGAGATCGCAACCGCGGTAGAATCAATCGATGCAACCCAAAGACGTGGTCGAACTATGGGTGGAGGCCTTCAACCAGGCGGATATCGACAAACTGTCGGCCCTGTACGCGGAAACCGCCGTCAACCATCAGACACCCGAGACGGCGGTGAAGGGCCGGGCACAGATTCGAAGGTTGTTCGAAGCCGAATTCGAGCGCGCAAAGATGGTGTGCATCGTGGAGAACATTTTCCAGGACGGCGAATGGGCGATCCTGGAGTGGAGCGACCCACTCGGGCTGCGAGGCTGCGGTTTCTTCCAGATTCGCGGAGACAAGATCGAGGTGCAGCGCGGCTACTGGGACAAGCTCTCGTTTCTCAGGCTTCACGATCTGCCGATTCCGCAAGAGTAGACCGACGATCAAACCACAGGCCCTTTGAGGGGTCTATTCGCGAACGGAACATCTGATGACACAACGTCACGCCTCGTGCAGCTGCGGTGAACTCACGGTGACCACCAGTTCGGAACCGGTGAGGATCTCGATCTGTCATTGCCTCGCCTGCCAGCGCCGGACAGGAAGCGCGTTCGGTGAACAGGCGCGTTTCCGGTCCTCGGACGTGGTCATCGAAGGTCGTTCGAAGACCTGGGTCCGTACCGCCGACAGCGGCAACCGGATCACCTTTCACTTCTGTCCGAGCTGCGGTTCAACGGTCTTCTATTGGCCGGATCAGGAGCCCGATCTCACAGCCATCCCAGTGGGGGCGTTCGCCGATTCGACATTCCCGGCTCCAAAGGTCTCGGTCTATGAATCGCGCCGCCATTCCTGGGTTGCGGTTCCGGACGAAATGGAGCACCACGATTGATCGCGCGCTCGGGAGGAACCTACATTCTCGTCATCGAGATGACGGTGGGCCGGACCGTCGCCTTCGGTAGAGGCTCCCGGGTTTTCCATCTCGAAGCCGGCACCTACTGCTATGTCGGGAGCGCCCTCGGTCCGGGCGGCCTCGGCGCCAGGCTGAGACGCCACGCGTCAACCACCAAGCGCATGCACTGGCACATCGATTATCTGTTGGAACACGCCCGCATCACGGGCGCGATCGTCGTGGCCGACGAACGCCGGCTCGAGTGCGAGTGGGCGCGGTGGGTCGAAGGGAGGGCGAAGACCCGCATCGACGGAGTCGGAGCGTCGGATTGTTCCTGTCCCGGCCATCTCTTCTATCTCGGAACGTCCACCATCCACGATCCCCTGATTCGAGCCGTCGCGGACCAACTCCACGGACGCTTTGTTCCTGTTGGAGAATTCACGGTCCGGTGTTCACCGGATTAGGTATCCTCTTTGTGGACCCAACGACGCCATCCTCGACTTCGTGGACCGATGAGCCCTGACCCGGAGCCGAGCAGCCATCACCGGACCGGAGGTTCTGCCGTTTGAAATCTCCCCTGCATACGGACAGGATTCGGATCATAGGCGGGGACATCACTCGACTCGAGGTGGATGCCATCGTCAATGCCGCCAACTCGGACCTCGTCGGCGGCGGCGGTGTCGATGGTGCGATTCACGCCGCAGCCGGCCCCGATTTGCTAAAGGAGTGTCTCGGCCTCGGCGGATGCGAAACCGGGTCGGCCAAACTGACCCGCGGCTACGACCTCCCAGCCACGTATGTTATCCACGCCGTCGGCCCGATATGGCACGGTGGCGGGCGACAGGAAGAAGAACTGCTCGCCTCGTGCTATCGGCGCAGCCTCGAACTCGCGGTGGAGAACCGCGCACGCTCGGTGGCGTTCCCCGCCATCAGTTGCGGAGTCTACGGCTTCCCAGTAGCGAGGGCCGCCGAAATCGCCATTGGCGAAGTTGCCGCCTTTCTCGACACCACCGCTCCGATCGATCTGGTGCTCATGGTCGGATTCGGCGAAGAGACGCGTTCAGCGCTGGAAGCGGCGCTCGCTACTGTGGACGCGAAGAGGAGGAGCGAGTGATCGTCGAGTACAGCCCCATCGGCGTGGTTCACAGCCCATTCCTGGAGAGAGAGGGAACACCGATCCAACCATCGCGATCCAACGGCGCGTCCGGAACCGTCGAGGTGTTCCCGGAGTTCGTCGAGGGACTCAGCGATCTCGACGGTTTTTCGCACATCATCCTGCTGTGTCACCTCCACCGATCGACGGGATGGCGCCTCAAGGTGGTCCCGTTCCTCGACACCGAGCCACGTGGCCTCTTCGCCACTCGTGCTCCTTGCCGACCAAATCCCATCGGCCTTTCAGTGGTCAATTTGCTTGCGGTCGAGGGCAACGTGCTCGCCATCGAGAACGTCGACCTGCTCGACGGAACGCCGGTTCTCGACATCAAGCCATATGTCGGCGAGTTCGACGACCGAACCAACGTTCGGACCGGCTGGCTGGAGGCCGCCCGCACCCGCCGGAAGCGAAGGGCAGACGACCGTTTTTCGGGCTGAGATCCTCCGCTGGAAACCGATACACTGTCTCCAGTAGTGAAGGAGGCATGATGCACCCCATCGCGACAGACACTGCGCCCGCACCGGCGGGCCACTATTCACAGGGAATGATCCACGAAGGTCTGGTCTACGTCTCCGGTCAACTGCCGATTGATCCGGCATCCGGCGCGCCCCGAACCGGCTCCATCGAGGAGCAGACGCAGCTGGCGATCACCAATGTTGCAGCCGTTCTCGAAGCGGCGGGGAGCAGCCTCGATCGAATCATCAAGACCACGGTTTACGTCTCCGATATCGACCTCTGGGGGCGGATCAACGCGGTCTATGCGGAGTGTTTCGGTGAACACCGGCCCGCCCGCGCCGTAGTTCCCACCAGAGATCTCCATTTCGGTTGTCGGGTGGAGATCGACGCGGTAGCCGTGGTCGATGAGTGATCCCCGGAGGCGACGATGATCAGAAAGGCAGATGACGCCGGATTCTGCAAGATGCTCGATGGAGTCGAGCTCAAATCCCTGGTCCATGGCGCCGCGACCCACCTCACCGAGGTCCGTTTCGTCAAGGGGGCGGTGGTGCCCGAACACCGGCATCCGCACGAACAGACGGGCTACCTGATCTCGGGCTCGCTGCGGTTTTTCGGCGACGGTGAGGACACGATTGTGACGCCTGGTTGTTGCTGGAACTTCGCGTCCGAGACCCCCCATGGTGCCGAAGCGTTGGAAGACAGCGTTGTGATCGAGGTCTTTTCGCCGATTCGTGAGGACTATCTCCCGAGTACCGGCGGATGAGGACCTCGCGGTTCAGAGTTCTCGCGATTCGGAGGGCCCATGTTCTGTCCCAATGACGAGTGCCCCGATTTCCTCAACACCGGTCTTCGATCGGAGTACCGCGTCGATATCGAAAGGTGCCCGTACTGTGAGACTCCCCTGGTGTCCGAAGCGCCCCGAATTGTCCCGCCCGACGATGGCGAACCGCTGAAACCGCGGGTCGGTAACGACGAAAAGATGGAACCGGTGATCGAGGCGACTGACCCCACCGAGGTCGCGGTAATCAAAACGGTCCTCGACGCCGCCGGAATTCCCTACCTCGCCCAGGGCGAACAACGATTCGGCGCCTTTCGGGGATCCTTTGCCAGCGGCTCGATTCTCAGCCCCGGGTCGCGAGGTGTGATCTTCACGGTCCCGAGTCGTATGGCCGAGAAGGCCCGCACCCTGCTCGAGGAGTTCGACGGAGATCCCGGCCAGGTGTGAGTCAGTTTGGCTTAGACTTGATGTCGACGAGTGGGAAGTGCTTTTCAGCGCAGCTTCACCGCCAAACGCTACGGAGGACAGTTCATGAAACCCGCACCGATCAAGGAGCTCGCAACCATCGAAGATCTCGCCAAGCTCGACGTCCGGATCGGCACCATCGAAGCGGTCGGCGATGTCGAGAGCTCGAAGAAGCTCGTCAAACTGACCGTCAACTTCGGTGATCACCAGCGAACCATCCTCGCCGGGATCAAGCAGGAGCGCGCCGATCCCGCCGAGATCACCGGCAAACAGGCGCTTTTCGTCGTCAACCTGGCACCGAGGAAGATGGCGGGGGTGATGTCTGAGGGCATGCTCTTCGATCTCGGCTACGAGGACGGCGTTGATCCGGCGTTGGCCGTGCCCGAACGCCCGGTGCCCGACGGCACGAGAGCGGGCTGATGCGCCGATCGGACAAGGAAATCAGCGATCGTGCCGCCATCAATGACGTCGTCCGAGGCTGTCGGGTCTGCCACCTCGGGTTGGCCGCGAACAATGAACCCTACGTGGTGCCGGTTTCCTTCGGCTATGATGGCGCGGCGGTCTACTTTCACACGGCCAGACGCGGCAAGAAGATCGACATGATCACCGCGAATCCCCGCGCATGTGTCGAATTCGAACGCAAGATCGAGCTCGTCACCCACGACGACGATGCCTGCGCCTGGACCTTCAGCTTCGAGAGCGCCATCGGCTTCGGCGCTATCGTCGAGATGATCGGCACCGAGGATCGGATTCACGGCCTCAACCAGATCATGCGCCACTACTCGGGCCGCGACTGGGAGTACACCGGGCCCGTGCTCCAGTCCACCCGTGTGTGGCGGCTGGACCTCGAAACCCTCACCGGCAAAAAATCCGAGCACAAGGCGTGAGTATTCAGACCCTCGACGAGTCGAGCTACCAGCGTGCCCTCATCGAACTCGCCGACCGCGATGATGATCTCGGCCGAATCCTCGACACACTCGGGCCACCACCCATGTGGGACCGCCCACCCGGTTTCCCGACCCTGGTCCACATCATTCTCGAGCAGCAGGTTTCATTGGCATCGGCGAGGGCGTGCTTGGACAAGCTGGTGGCCATCGTCGGTGAGCTGACACCCGCCGGTCTACTCGCCGTCGACGACGACACCCTCAAGACCGCGGGTTTCAGCCGCCAGAAGTCCGAGTACTCCAGAGTCCTGGCCGCCGCCATCGAACACGGCGCTCTCAATCTCGATGAACTCGCCGACCTGGCTGACAACGAAGCCCGCGAAAGGCTGATGGAGCTCAAGGGCATCGGTCGTTGGACCGCCGATATCTATCTCCTCATGGCCCTCGGGAGACCGGATATCTGGCCGACCGGCGATCTCGCACTGGTCGTCGCGGCCATGCAGATCAAGAACCTCGATACACGGCCGAGCGTGGACGAGTTCGGGCGACTTGGAGATGCGTGGCGTCCGTGGCGTTCGGTGGCCGCACGTATACTGTGGCACCACTATCTGGCGGCGGAGCGATGAGCCTCGATGGCGCGGTATGGAGCCCGGGCGCATGCGCCAGCGACCACGTTGGCGATGATCTGATCACCCTCCCACTCCCGAAATCGTGACCCGCCACAGCCAACTGAACGCCACTGGTCAACATGATCGAGATAGGGTAGCTTCAGACCAACCACCGAGGAGGCAGAGATGATCGGATACGTCACGCTTGGGACCAACGACCTGGAACGCGCCGCAGGGTTTTATGATGAACTTCTCTCGCTCATCGGTGCCGGCCGATTCATGGAGGAGGACACCTTCGTTGCGTGGGCGGTCTCGCCCGGCCAACCGGGCCTCTCGGTCACCAAGCCCTACGACGGCAATGCGGCCACCGTGGGCAACGGCGTCATGGTCGCGTTTATGGTAGAGACAACCGATCACGTCGATGCGTTGCACGCCAAGGCCCTCGAACTCGGCGGCACCGACGAGGGTGCTCCGGGTCCGCGCGGTGACAGCGGCTTCTATGCCGCTTATTTCCGAGATCTCGACGGTAACAAGTTGAACGCGTTTTGCATGAGCTCACCCGCATAGCACCGATCCGAATCTCAACGAGCAAAGGTCGTTGGGATTTTCCTCGGCACTCTGCGGGGGTAACGACGGGTGTTGGCACCCGTCGTTGTGTTTTCTTCGGTTTGGTGTTACAAATGCGCGCCCGCTGAGTATCCCTCCACTCAAATTCCCATCTGGTTCAGCGCACTCGAGGAGCACCCATGTCAACGACCGAGTTCCGAAATCTGGCGATCATCGCCCACGTCGATCACGGCAAGACCACCTTGCTGGACGGACTGCTGCGCCAGACCGGCGCCTTCCGCGAGAATCAGGCGGTCGCGGAGCGGGTGATGGACAGCGAGGACCTCGAGCGAGAGCGAGGGATCACGATTCTCGCCAAGGAGACCGCCATCGACTTCGAGGGCGTTCGGATCCACCTCGTCGACACGCCCGGCCACGCGGATTTCGGCGGCGAAGTGGAACGCGTCCTCGGCATGGTGGACGCGGTGCTGCTGCTGGTGGACGCCGTCGAGGGAGTGATGCCCCAGACCCGATTCGTGGTCCGGAAGGCGTTGGCCCACGGCCTGCGGCCCCTGCTCGTCGTCAACAAGATCGATCGCCCGGAGCAGCGCGCTCACGCGGTCGTGGACGAGGTCTTCGATCTCCTGGTCGCCTCGGGCGCCACCGACGATCAGCTCGACTTTCCCATCGTATACGCCTCGGCCAAGCAGGGAACCGCGACGCTGGATCCGGAGGAGCCCGGATCGGACCTGCGACCGTTGCTGGAATCCATCGTCGAGCACGCGCCTGCACCGGAGGTCGACGTCGACGGGCCGCTGCAGTTCCAGGCGGTGACCATCGACTACGACGACTTTCGGGGCCGGCTGATAATCGGCCGCGTGGAACGGGGTCGTCTCGAACGGGGGGCGACGGTGGCTCGTGTCCTCGAGAGCGGTGAGGCAGAGAGCTTTCGCGTGACCAAGCTGCTGGGAGCGCGGGGGCTCCGGCGCGTCGAGCTCGATTGCGCCGTCGCCGGCGACCTGGCGGTCATCGCGGGCATGGACTCGAT